>JAUWBD010000092.1 GCA_030605125.1 Verrucomicrobiota bacterium
GGCACCGGCCGCCTCCTCGCCGTCCGCCCCCTCGCCGGCGAGCCCGGCTCCCGCCTGCCCGTCTTCATCGCCGACTCGCTCAACGCCAACCTCATGGTCGCCCAGCGCTACCGCTTCGAAATCACAGTCCGCCGCGGCGGACTGCTCTATGTGAACTCGCTGCGCAAACTCTGACGGCCCCGAACTGCTCAAACAGTCGCAGGGCAAAGGTCGCAAAGTCGCAGGTTCCCCACCGCTCGCTCCGCTCGCCACCATCGACACCCTGCGCCGCCCCGGGCGGCGCGCACTCGACCTTCGACCTAAGACCTCAGTACCTTCGACCCTCTGATATTCCCCATGCGCACGCCCCGCCTCTCCCTCCTCCTCGCCACCCTCGCCGCCGGCCCCCTCGTCGCGCAGACCCCGCCGCCCGCCGCGCCTTCCCCCTTCGCCGGCGCCCCCGCCGCGCCGGCCACCGCCCCCGGCGCTCCCCGCTCCGCCGCCGAATCCGCCTTCAACGCCCTCGGCACCGCCAACCTCGAGAGCAACACCCTGCTCCAGATCATCAACAAGGCCTTCAACACCGACTCCGACGCCTTCAACCCCGAGGACGGCACCCTCACCTACAAGGGCCACACCTACAACCTCGGCCAGATGCGCGTCTTCCGCGCCCGCTTCGAGCGCTACCTCGCCCAGCCCGAGTCGATCGACAACGACGTCTATCGCGCCATCCTCAACGAGGTCTTCAGCCTCCTCTCCACCCGCTCCGGCGAGGCCTCCGCCGAGACCACCCGCAAGGCCTGGCAACTCCTGTATCGTGCAAGTGAATACGAAGCCGACGGTGGCGCCTCCCTCGCCGTCGCCAACCAGGTCTTCAACGCCTGGCGCATCCGCGACGAGCGCGACGCCTTCGCCGTCACCTCCGCCGAACTCGACCGCATCCGCCGCCAGCAACAGATCGCCGTCTCTTACTCGGGCGACCTGCTCGTGACCGAAGGCGCGAAAAACGTGACGTCCGCCGTCAGCAACGCCACCGGCAACACCGGCTCCGGCGCGTCCAACCAAGGCACGAACAACACCAACATTAACATCGGCGCCACCGGGAGCACGAACGAAAGCGGTGGTAGAACTGGCGGGGTAAACGTCGGGGGATCTAATCAGCGTTCCAACAACTCCGGAAGCGGCCGTAGCTCCGGAAATGCCGGCGGAGGAGACGCCGTCGGGTCCGTATCCCAGATGTTCCGCGTCCGCGAGCTCGCCGAGACCGAGGCCAAGATCAAGGCCGCCGAGACCAGCGCCATGCTCACCGGCGTGCAGGCCAAGCTCCAGTTCCAGACCGCGCTCGTGAACCTCTTCCTCCAGCGCCGCTTCCAGCACTGCCTCATCGCCGCCAGCTTCTACCGCTTCATCTTCAAGGGCACCGCCCAAAACCTCGAGGTCGGCAAAAAAGAGATCCAGTCCTTCCTCCCCTCCAGCGACCTCGCCCTCACCGTCGAGACCCTCGAATACCTCTCCCGCGAGGCCATCAACGACACCGAGGGCGCCATGCAGGCCGTCCGCGCCAGCTTCGCCGACGGCCAGCTCGTCACCGCCCTCGAGCGCCTCCAGGAAACCTTCTTCCTCGGCGAATACACCCCCGCCGTCGCCGGCTTCGAACGCGAGAAAAAGCAGGTCCTGCTCGGCCTCTACCGCCAGATCGACCAGGCCCGGAAGCTCGCCGACCTCAAGGACTACGACGCCGTGGACAAGCTCGTCGCCGAGATCGGCGTCACCGCGAAGGACTTCCGCTCCGCCGAGGTCGTCTCCGCCATCCGCGCCGCCCAGCGCATGAGCACCCTCGCCCTCTACGCCGCCCAGCAGGCCGCCGCCACCGGCGACTTCATCCGCGCCCAGGAGGGCGTGCAGCGCGCCGCCTCCCTCTGGCCCCTCAACCCCGCCATCAAGACCTACACGGAAAACATGGCCAACCAGGTGGACCTCGGCTCGCAGGCCGCCCAGCTCTTCGACGACGCCCTCAAGCGCAACGACCTCCGCCGCCTCTACGACCAGCGCAGCGAGCTCGCCATCGCCCTCCTCACCGACACCATCCGCGGCCCCCGCCTCAAGGAAATCATCGAGCAGCTCTCCCGCGTGGAGATCTTCCTCGCCCAAGCCCAGGAGCTCATCGCCCAAAACAACGCCTTCGCCGCCTGGGAGGCGCTCGACAACGCCAGCTCCCTCACGCCCAACGACGTCCAGGTCAACCAGCGCCGCGCCGAGCTCGCCCCGCGCGTCGCCAGCTTTGTCGGCCGCATCGACTCCGCCAAACGCCACGAGGAGGCCGGCCGCCACGCCGCCGCCCTCACCCAGTGGCTCGCCGCCCAGTCCATCTACCCCGCCAGCAGCCTCGCCCGCCTCGGCATCGAGCGCGTCGGCAACCGCCTCCTCGAATCCCTCGCCGCCGACGCCGAACGCGTCGCCGCCAACTGATCCTCGACGCGATCCTCTCGCCGGGGCTCAACGCCCCCGCATCAGCTCCCCGGCCAGCGCCCGCATCGCCGCCTCGCGCTCGTTCTGCGATTGCGCGCGCCGCTCCTGCGCCGCCCCGCCCTCGCCGAGCGTCGCCAGCACCCGCCCCGCCGCGATCGCCACGTCGTCGCGCCGCACGCCCTCCGCCGCCCCCTTGAGCGAACGCGCCAGATCACCGCGCATCGCCGCGGGCGACTCCGCCTCGAAACCCGCCAAAAACGCGTCCACCCCGCCCGCCGGGCTCGTGAGCCGCGCCAGATGCCGCGAAAAAACCAGATTCGTGTCCGCCCCGCCCAAAAGCGCCGGCCCCCGCGGATAGCCCTCCCCCTTCACCATCAAATCCTCCAGGCCCGCCGGCCCCGGCACGCCCGTCGCCGAAGGCAGCCAGCCGCTCGCCGCGCTAAAAATCCGGTTGCCCGGCTCGCTCGTCAGAAACCGCAGAAAATCGATCGCCCGCTCCGCCTGCGCCGCGTCGCGCGTCACGCTGAAGGCCGGGCTCCCGCTGCGGTCCTCGCTCGCCAACGCGCCCAGCACCCCCGCGCCGAAGCGCGGATGCTCCGCCCCCGGCGTGATCGAACGCGTCACCCCCACCGGAAAATCCGCCTGCGCCGCCAGGTTTGTCGCGTCCCAGGTGCCGCTGAACAAAAACAGCGCCCTCCCCTGCACGAAAGCCAGCATCGCGTCCTCGCGTCCCAACTGCGCGAAGCCCGGCGGAAACGTCGCGCTCAGCTCGCGCAGGTTCTCCAACGCCGCCCGCAGCTCCGGCCGCGAAAAATCCCAGCGCCCCGCCAGCCGCGCCGCGTAAAGCTCGTCCTGCCTCGCCGGCAAGCCCGTGCCGCGCGCCAGCTCCGTGCCCAGCCGCTGCATCTGCGCCGCGAGCAGATCGTTGAAAAGCGCCATCGCGCTCGCCCGGTGCATCGCGAAGCCCGCCACCGCCGTCCCGCGCCGCGCGTTGAATTCCGGCAGCCTCGCCAGCGCCGCCTCCAGCTCCGCGTAGTTCGCCGGCGGATGCTCCGCGCCCGTCAGCTCCCGCAGCAGGCGCTTGTTGTAGTAAAGGCAACGCGAACCCGTGAAGGGCCCGACGCCGTAGTAGTCCGAAAGCTCCTCGTGATACCCCGAGGCGAGCCCGTCCGAAAACGTGTTTCTCCACGCGAGCCCCTCCAGCGGCGTGCCCGCGTTGTAGGGATTCGGCCGGTCGATCTCCGCTCCCAGCGGACGGAAAAAGCGCGCCACCCGCGCCGCGTCGTAGTTGGGCACCAGCTCGATGATCTCCGGCGCCGTCCCGCCGATCAGCCGCGTCGTCAGCCAGGTGGGATACACTCGCTCCGGCACCAGGATCTGCTCGATCCGCACATCCGAGTGCATCGCCTCGTAGGCCCGCGCCGCCGCGTCGATCCCCTGCCGGATGCCCGCCTCCAGCTGCCAGTGCGCGATGCGGATCACCGCCCGACCGTCCGCCACCGCCCCGGCCGGCCGCGCCACGCGCGCCGCCGCCACGCCAAACACCGCCAGCAACATCGCCAGGCCCGCCCAAGGCAGCGCGGCCTTGATCTTCTCGACCACGTCTCGGTTTTTCATCGGGAAAGCACCTCCGCCGCGCGACGCCGCGCCTCCGCCGCCCGGGCGTCGGTCGGAAACTCCCGCGCAAAACGCCGCCAGCCCTCCGCCGCTTCCTCGCGCAAGCCCAGCGCCGCCGCCGACTCCGCGACCTGAAACAAGACCCGCGCCCGCAGCGAGGGCCGCAGCGCCTCCGCCTCCTCGGCCAGCGCGCGGTAGTGCGGCAAGGCCCGCGCATGGTCGGGCCCGAGCCGCAGCGCCGCGTCGGCCAGCACCAGCCGCGCGTCGCGCCGCGCCGCCGCGTCTCGCACACGCTCCAGCAGCGGCGCGAATCGCCCCTCCTTCCGCGCAAACTCCGCCGCGTCCCGCTCCGCCGCGAACCATGCGATCGCCAGCTTCGGCGCCGCCGCGTCCGCCCACGGATGCCCCGCGCGCGCCTCCAGCAGCGCCAGCAGCCGCCGCTCGCCCTCCGCCCGGTCCGGCTCGATCGCGTGCGCCTCGTGCCAGCGCGCCAGCAGATACTCCGCCATCACCGCCCAGTCGTCCTGTATCTCCTCCGGCACCACATCCTCGAGCAGCGCGCGCGCCCGCTCCAGCGCCGCCGCCGTGCGCGGCTGCGCCGCGAGCGCCGCCACCGCCCGCCCCACCCGGGCCTCGCGCCCCTCCGAGCGCCCGAAGTCCGCCGCGGCCGCCTCCCCCGCCGCCAGCTTCCGCCAGGCCTCCGCATGCTCCACGGCCTGCCCGGTCTCCCCCGCCGCCAGCACTCCCATCACCCCCATGCTGCCCATCGCTCCCGTCCACCAGCGGCGCCATTTTTTCATTCCACTTGCCAACCAGCGCCCCGCCGCCGCGTCAATTTTATATCGATATATCTTGACGTCGTGCCGCCGCTCCCTACCCCTGAGGCGTCCGGTTCTTCAAAACCTTCTCTCAACCCCATGCCCTCGACCATCGCCTCCCGCGCCCTCGCGCCCGCCTTCGTCGCGCTCCTCTGCGCCGCCACCCCCGCAGTCCACGCCCAGACCACCGTCGCCCTCTTCGGGAGCACCGGCTACGTGACCGGCTCCGACGTGTATGCCAACCAGGCCGCCCCGAGCCCCCATCGCGCCACCCAGACCTTCGCGATCAACTCCAGCACCACCACCTCGACCACCCGAGCCCTCACCGTCGCCTCCGGCACCAACGCCAACGGCGGCACCCTCGGCGGCCCGGGCGCCGCATCATGGCCCGGCACCATGCCCGACGTCTTCGTCGGCTTCACCGGCCAGGCCGGCGGCTCCAACATCAACACCAATCTGACCATTCGCACCCAGTTCCAGCACAACGACGCCGGCGACTTCATCCACATCAACACCTACCAGGAGAACAGCACCAACACCATCGCCGCCGGACTGAACTACCGCCTCGCCGCCGCCATCATGTTCCAGGCCCCCGCGCCCGTCGCGCTCGGCAATCTCACCAGCCTCGCCTACGCCACCGGCGCCACCAGCTACGCCGCCGGCACCTCGGCCACCCACCGCGTCGTCGTCCGCGACTCGGCGACCGGCACCTTCTACGTTTCCTCGGCCAGCAACTTCGCTGCCACCGGCAGCATTTCGCTCACCGGCTCAGACTGGGCCGTCCTCTCCTCCTCCGACCTCCGCAGCGTCGGCACCTTCGCCGCGCCCTCCTTCGCCCAGATCGACTTCATCGGCATCTACTCGGATAGCACGGTCACCACCGCCGCCAACATCACCGGCTTCACCCGCGTCAACGGCTTCACGCTCTCCCAGCTCTCCTACACCGCCATCCCCGAGCCCTCCTCCGCCGTCGCCCTCTTCGGCGCCTGCGCCCTCGCCGGCGCCGCCCTGCGCCGCCGCCGTCGCGCCTGAACCGCGCCTCCCCGCCATGGCCCCCGCCACCCGCCTTCTCGCCGGTCTCGGCCTCCTCGGCGCGGCCTCGCTTGTCGCCGCCGCGCCGGCTGTCGTGAAACCGCTCGCCGCCAGCCCCGACTACGTCGAGGGCGGCACGCTCTACGGCGCCAAGACCGGCGAGGCGCGCTCCATCCTCACCGCGCGTTTCCGTGACGGCCCCGCCACCGCCGCCCGCCCGATCAGCGTCCGCCCCGACACCGCCCTCAACGCCGAGCTCGCCTCCACCACCGAGGCCCGCCTCGGCCCGCGCGCCCTGCCTCCCGTCTTCGGCGGCTACTCGGTCACCGTCCACCGGATGCCCGAGCCCGCCGCCTTCACCGTCCGCCCGCAGTTCCAGGACGGCCCCTCCGGCCGCAACGATTTCCTCAATCTCAACGTTTACCTCGAGAGCAACCAGCCCCAGCCCGCCGGCCTCGAGTTCTCCTTCGCCGGCGCCTGGCTCTTCCCCGCAAGCGACGGCCCCCGCCCCGCCCCGATCGCCCGCGACGACCTCGTGGACGTCTCGTTCTTCGTCGCCAGCCAACGCTCCGCCGGCCGCGCCGCGCAGATCCTCGTGCGCGACGCCGACACCGGCGCGCTCTACGTCTCCGAGGCATCCTCCACCGGCAACTCGGCCACGATCCCCCTCGCCGGCACGCGCTGGGCCCGCCTCGACGCCCACGATCCTTCCGCGCTCGGCGGCTTCGCTCCGCCGGCCTTCCGCCGCGTGGACCACCTCGGCCTCTACGTCACCGTCCCGTCCACCACGATCGACGAGCCGCTCCGCGCCTACGGCGTGATTTACAACGTCGCGCTCCACTCCTTCGAGTTCACTCTCGCCAAACGCTAGCGGCAGACGGATCACGGACCTACGCCAAACCACGCACAAATGGCCCGCGCCCTCCACTCCACCCGCCACGCCCGGATCTACCAACAGCTCGTCCAACGTCTCGCGCGCAGCGAGCCCGACGAGCCGTTTCCGACCGTGGCCGAGTTGAAGGAAAAATACGGCGTCTCCCAAGTCACCGTCACGCAGGCCCTGCGCCGCCTCCAGCAACAGGGCTTCATCCGCCGCCCCGTCGGCAAAAAGCGCTACGTCGTCGCGCAAAGCGCCCCGCGCACGCAGGCCAGCATCGCCGTCCTGCGCCCCATCTGGCCCTCGCCCGAATACGACTCGCTCCTCACCGCCCTCCAACAGGAGTGCACCTCGCGCCGCTGGAACCTCGCGCTCACCCACTACCAGGCTTGGAGCGATCTCGACCTCACCCGGATCATCGGCGAACACCAGGGCATCATCTCCATCGGCCACCCGCCCGACTTCCCCGCCGACCAGGAGGAGCACCTGCGCAATCTCCGCCACCCCTTCATCTCGCTCATGGACCGTCCCGAGGGCGCGTCTTTCGGCGGCGTCGAGGGCGACGACGTCGAGCTCGGCCGCCTCGCCGTCACCACCCTGCGCAAACTCGGCCACCGCCGCATCGCCGTCTTCCTCAACGAGCCCTCCAGCGTCTCCGTCTCGCGTCGCCTTCGCGGCTGGCAGGCCGCGATGGAAAAGGCCGGCGAGAAAAACCTCTCCGAGCTCGTCATCGATTGCTCCGTGCAAAGCGGGCAGGACTCCATCGAGCTCGGCCGCCAGTGCTTCGACCGCTGGATGAGCCGCCCCCACGCGCCCTTCACCGCCGTCTTCGCCACCGCCTGGACCGGCGCGCTCGCCGTCATGCGCGTCATGCACGATCGCTACATCGAGCTGCCCGGCCAGTGCAGCCTCCTCGCCCAGGGCGGCCTCTGGCCCATCGGCCGCTACCTCGTGCCCCCGCTCTCGACCATCGACTACGACGCCACCGCCTGGGGCCGCGCCGCCTGCGAACTCCTCGCCGAGCAGATGGCCAACAAAACCGCCACGCCCCGCTCCCTCAGCCTCGCCCCCGAGGTCCACCTCCGCGGCACCACCGCCCCCCTGCGCGCCTAAAGTCGCCGGCATGGTGGAACGCGTTGTCCCCAACGCGTTGCGGCGAAGCCGCGCCCAAACCCCCGATTTTCCGCCATGCACCCCCGCCTCTTTCTCCCCCGCCTGCTCCTAGCCGCCCTCGCCCTCGCCACCCCCGCGTTCGCCGCCGCCTCGCGTCCGGCCGCGCCCGCGACCTCGACCGCTCTCGCCCCCGTCACGCCCGAGGCCCTCCCGCCCGCCACCCCCTTCGACCTCCAAGGCTTCATCGACGAGCGCCTCGCCGCCGGCGAGCGCCACATCGTCCTCCCGCCCGGCCGCCACCTCGTCACCCCGCGCAACCGCGAACACCTCCGCCTCCAAGGCCTGCGCGATGTCGTCATCGACGCCGCCGGCGCCGAGCTCGTCTGCACCGAGACCACCCGCGCCATCACCATCCACGACTGCGAAAACCTCACCCTCCGCGGCCTCGTCATCGACTACGATCCCCTGCCCTTCACCCAGGCCCGCATCGTCGCCGTCTCGCCCGACAAGACCCGCCTCGAGGTCGAGGTCCTCCCCGGCTACGGCGAGATCGTCGCCAGCCGCGGCTCCGTCGAGATCTTCGATCCCGCCACCAATCTCCTCCGCGGACGCACCACCTACTACGACGCGCGCGCCGAGCCCGCCGGCCCCGGCCGCGGCATCATCCTCCGCACCGCCGGTCAGGCCGAACGCGCCATCGAGCGCATCGGCGACATCGCCGTGATCCGTCGCCCCCACGCCCCCGGCGGCGAGATCCCGCACGCCATCATGGCCACCGACAGCCGCGACCTCGTCTTCGAGGACGTCACCCTCTACTCCGGCGTCACCTTCGGCTTCTTCGAAAACGGCTGCGATGGCTCCCGCTACCTCCGCTGCCGCGTGGACCGCCGCCCGCCCGCGCTCGACTACGCCGCCCGCGGCCACCCGCGCCTCCGCTCGCAAAACGCCGACGCCTTCCACTCCAAAAATGCCCGCCGCGGTCCGCGCTACGAAAGCTGCACCGCCTTCTTCATGGGCGACGACGCCTTCGCCATCAACGGCGACTTCCACTTCGTCACCGGCTCCGAGGGCCCCGCCCTCCGCGTGCTTGCCAAGCACGCCATGAACCTGCGCGTCGGCGACACCGCCCAGCTCCTTGCCCACGACGGACGCCGCCTCGACAACCGCAAGATCCTCGCCATCGAGCGCCTCAGCCCGGCCAACGACGCCGACCGCCGCCACGTCGCCGCCCAGTCGATGCACGAGGGCCTCCGCCAGCGCGGCCTCGACACCGCCTACCGCGTCACGCTTGACGCCCCCGTCTCCCTCCCGCCCGGCAGCCTCATCTGCTCCGCCGACGCCATCGGCGACGGCTTCGTCGTCCACGACTGCGACCTCGGCCACAACCGCTCCCGCGGCATCCTCGTCAAGGCCGGCCGCGGCCGCATCACCCACAACCGCGTCGTCGGCGCCGTCATGACCGGCATCCTCGTCTCCCCCGAGTTCTGGTGGCTCGAGGCCGGCTTCGCCGACGATCTCCTCGTCGAGCACAACACGATCCGCGAGGGCGGCGGCCCCGGCATCTCCATCGTCTCCATCGGCGGCGACGGCTCCCTCTCCCCCGCCGGCGCCTTTCGCGGCATCACCGTCCGCCACAACACCATCGCCGACGTCCCCGCCCCCGGCCTCCTCCTCACTTCCATCCGCGGCCTCGTCGAGGAGCACAACCAGGTCTCCACCAACCCCGCCAAGACCCTCCACCCCTGGGAAATCAAGGCCTGGGGCCGCGACGGCCTCTCCGACCGTATCCTGCGCAACATCGAGTAAGCCTCCCCCTCATGCCCGACACCCTCCACTTCTCCCCCGACGGCCGCTCCGACCACACGCCCGCCATCCGTAGTGCCCTCGCCGATACCGGTCTCCGCCGCCTCGTCTTCGCCCCCGGCCGCTACGACTTCCGCCCCGAGCGAGCCGCCGAGCACTACGTCTTCCCGTCCAACAACGACGAGGGGCTGAAACGCGTCGCCTTTCCCCTCCTCGACCGCGCCGACTTCGAGATCGAGGCCCCCGGCGCCCTCTTCGTCTTCCACGGCGGGATCGTCCCCTTCCTCCTCCAACGCTGCGCCCGCGTCACCCTCCGCGGTTTCTCCCTCGACTGGGCCGTTCCCTTCCACGGCGAGGCCGAGGTGCTCTCCTCCGACCCCGCCGGCGTCGAGATTCGCCCGCTCGACGGCTTCCCCTGCCGCGTCGCCCACGGCCGCGTGCACTTTGGCCCGCCCGAGCTCCGCTACGAGCTGCGCAACGTGCTCGAGTTCGACCCCGTGCGCCGCGAGACCGCATACCTCGTGCGCGACAACTACGGCATCGGCGCCCGCTGCCACGCCCGCGAGCTCGCCCCCGGCCGCATCCGCCTCGAGGCCGCCTTCAGCGAGCCGCTCCCCACCCCGGGCAACGTGCTCGCGCTCATGGGCGAGCGTCGCGATTTCCCCGCCATCATCGCCGACGCCAGCGAATCGCTCCTCTTCGAGAACCTCCGCCTCCACCACGCCGGCGGCATGGGCCTCATCGCCCAGCGCTCCACCGATCTCACGCTCCGCCGCGTCCACGTCACGCCCCCGCCCGACGGCTCCCGCCTCGTCTCGACCACCGCCGACGCCACCCACTTCGTCAATTGCCGCGGCCACGTGCGCCTCCTCGATTGCCGCTTCGAGCAGCAGATGGACGACCCCGCCAACATCCACGGCATCTACGCCCGCGTCGCCCCCGCCTCCGAGCCCGCGCAGCTCGAGTGCCGACTCATCCACCCCCAGCAGTTCGGCGTCACGCTCGCCGCCCCCGGCGACCGCGTCGAGCTGATCGACGGCACCAGCCTCGAGACTTGGCACCAGGCGCGCGTCGTCGCCGTCGAGGTGCTCAACAAGGAGTTCACCCTCCTCACTCTCGACCCCGCCCCGCCTCGCCCGCCCCGCCCCGGCGACGCCCTGGGCAACCTCACCTGGTCCGCCGACGTCGAGATCCGCGGCTGCACCTGCCGCGGCAACCGCGCCCGCGGCTTCCTCCTCTCCACCTCCGGCCAGATTCGTGTCGAGGAGAACCACCTCCACGTCCCCGGCGCCGGCGTCCTCATCGAGGGCGACGCCAACTTCTGGTTCGAGAGCGGCGCCGTGCGCGACGTGCTCATCCGCAAAAACCATTTCGACAACTGCAACTACGGCGTCTGGGGCCGCGCCGCCATCCAGATCAGCCCCGGCGTCGCCGAGTCCGCCCGCCGCGGGTCCCGTTACCACCGCAACATCCGGATCGAGGAGAACACCTTCACCGCCTTCGACGGCCGCATCGTTTACGCCCACGGCGTGGACGATCTCCACATCGCGCGAAATCGTATCCATCCCTCCGATACCTACCCCGCCCGCCACCCCGACGCCGAGCCCTTCGACACCGGCACCTGCTCCCGCGTCCTCGTCCAAGACAACGCCCTCCCCACCCCCGCCTAAGCCTCCCCTCGTTCTCGTTCTCTTACTCGTTCCCGTTCTCGAGGACCCATCCGTTCCGCCTACGGCGGGAGAACGATAACGAGTAAGAGAACGAGAACGAGAACGCCCCCTCCGTCATTCGTCATTAGTCATTAGTCATTCGTCATTTTAGCCAGATGCCCGCTCCCCGCCCTAACATCCTCCTCATCACCAGCGACCAGCAGCACTGGAACACGCTCGGGCGGCATTTTCCTGAGATCAAAACCCCCAACCTCGACCGCCTCGCCGAGCAGGGCCTGCTTTTTCGCCGCGCCTACTGCCCCAACCCCACCTGCACGCCCAGCCGCGCCTCGATCATCACCGGCCAATACCCCAGCCGACACGGCGCCTGGTCCCTCGGCACCAAGCTCCCCGAGTCCGCCCCTACCGTAGGCGACGCGCTCCACGCCGCCGGCTACGACACCGCCCTCATCGGCAAAGCCCACTTCCAGCAGCTCGTCTCCACCCCCGAACACCCCTCCCTCGAGTCCTACCCGCTCCTCCGCGACCTCGAATTCTGGAAAAACCACCGCGAGCCCTTCTACGGCTTCCGCCACATCGAGCTCGCCCGCAACCACGGCGACGAGTGCCACGTCGGCCAGCACTACGCCGCCTGGATGGAGTCGAAAGGCCTCCACAACTGGCGCGACCACTTCGAGAACCACTGGGGCCCGCACCGCTTTGGCGAGCCGCGCAACCCGCCCCAGCAACACCGCTGGAGCCTCCCCGAGGAGTATCACCTCAACGCCTGGATCGCCGAGCGCACCGCGGCCCGCATCGACCACGCCGCCGCCGAGGACCGCCCCTTCTTCATCTGGGCCAGCTTCTTCGATCCCCACCCGCCCTACCTCGTCCCCGCCCCCTGGGAAACCCTCTACGACCCCGCCTCGCTCACCGTCCCCGCCGCCACCCCGGGCGAGTTCGACAAGGCCCCGCCCCACCTCCGCGCCACCCAGACCCCGCGCCCCGACTTCTCCGCGTATCAAGAAACCCCTTACACCAACCACGGCCTCCACAGCCACCTCCACGACCCGGAAAAACTCCGCGCCAACATCGCCGTTTACTACGGCATGGTCACGATGATGGACAAATACATCGGCCGCATCCTCGACCACCTCGAGGCCAGCGGGCAGGCCGACAACACCCTCGTCGTCTTCACCACCGACCACGGCCACTACTACGGCCACCACGGCCTCATCGCCAAGGGCCCCTTCCACTACGAGGATGGGATTCGCCTGCCCTTTATCGCTCGCTGGCCCGGCCGCATCCCCGCCGGCGCCGAGACCGACGCCCTCCTAAGTCTAATCGATCTCCCCGTCACCTTCCTCCGCGCCGCCGGCCTGCCCGTGCCCCCCGCCATGCAAGGCGTGGACCAGTCGCCCGTCTTCGCCGATCCCGGCGCCTCGGCGCGCGACCACCTGATCGTCGAGCACCGCCACCAACCGACGACCATCCATCTGCGCACCCTCGTCACGGCGACCCACAAGCTCACGGTGTATTACCAACAGGATTACGGCGAACTCTACGACCTCCAGGCCGACCCGGGTGAGGTGAACAATCTCTGGTCCGAGCCCTCAGCCCGCGATCTTCGAGAAACCCTCACCCGCCGCCTCCTCTTCGCGCAGATGGGCGCCGAGCCCATGCCCATGCCCCGCGTCTCCGTCGCCTGATAATCGTTCTCGTTCTCTTACTCGTTCTCGTTCTCGAAATCCCATCCGTTCCGCCTGCGGCGGGAGAACGAGAACGAGTAAGAGAACGAGAACGATCCAAGTCTCCCTCTCCCTCCCACCATTGGTCATTGGACATTGGTCATTGGTCATTCCCCATGCGCCTTCTCTCCATCCTGTTTTTCCTCGTCGCGCTTGTCGCCCGCGCCGCCGACGCGCCCGCCACGCTCCGCATTCTTACCGTCGGCAACAGCTTCGCCTACGACGCCACCCATTTTCTCCCCGCCATCGCCGAATCCGCCGGCCGCCGCGTCGTCCTCTTCCACGCCAACAGCACCGGCGCCTCCTTCGAGCGACAACTGGAGCTGGTCGCGCTCTCCGACGCCGCACCCGAGGATCCCAAATCCCGCCCCTACACCCGCCGCGCCCACCCCCGCACCGGCGAGCGTCGCGATTTTAACCTCCGCGAAGCCCTCGCCGCCGACACCTGGGACATCGTCACCATCCAGCAGGCCAGCCCGCTCAGCTTCAAACCCGAGACCTACGAGCCCCACGCCACCCGACTGATCGCCCTCATCCGCGAGCACGCGCCCACCGCGGAGATCGTGATCCACCAGACCTGGGCCTACCGCGACGACTTCCGCGGCTTCGCCGACGGCAAGCTCACCGCCGCGCTGATGCACGAGCGGCTCGCCGCCGCCTACGCCGAGCTCTCCGCGCGCCACGGCCTGCGCCTCCTCCCGGTCGGCGACGCCTTTCGCGCCGCCCGCCAGACCCCGCGCTGGGCGTTCACCGCCTACCCCGACCCCGCCTTCGACTACAAAAACCCGCCGCCGGGCCAAGTGCCCGCCCAGCCCAACAGCCTGCACATGGGCTGGCGTTGGCAAAACGTCCGCGGCGAGCAGCGCTTCTGGCACGACTACCTCCACGCCAACGACGCCGGCCGCTACCTCGCCGCCTGCGTCTGGTTTGCCACCCTCTTCGACCAGGGCGCCGACACCATCACCTACGTCCCGCCCACCCTCTCCGCGGACGACGCCGCCGATCTCCGCCGCCACGCCCACGCCGCCACCCGCTCCGCGGCACGCTGACGCCCCCTCGACTCGCCACCGGCCGCCTAGGCGCCCGCCACGTCAACCATCACGCGCGCTTGACTTTTTTATATCGATATATCTTTTGAGCCTATGCCCCTGCCCCGATCCGCCCCTTCGCGCCCCCGCCTTCCCCGCGCGGGCTTCACATTGATCGAGCTGCTCACCGTCATCGCGATCATCGGCATCCTCGCGGCCATACTCATCCCGGTCGTGAGCAAGGTCCGGGACAGCGCCCGCACCGCGCAGTGCTCCGCCAACATCCGCTCGATCGGCATCGCCGCCCGTGCCTACGGCGACGAAAACCGCGACGCCACGCCCAACTACTCCGACCGCCCCACCCTCCTTAACGGCCAGGCCGTATCCTGGTATCTGCAACTCGTGCCCTACCTCGGTGGCCGGCTCGACTCCGCCGGCAGCACTCGCGCCGCCCTGCGCACCTTGGTCTGCCCCTCCTCCGTCCGCTCCCGGCGCGGCGAGACCGACGTGCCGTGGAACGGCTTCGTCGCCGCCAACTGCCCTACATCGCCGACTACGGCTACAACTCTCGCGTCAACGTGCTCGACGCCGCGCCCGCCGCCAAGCGGCTCGTCCGTTTCAGCGACCCCAAGAATCCGTCCAACACCCCCCTCATTCACGAGCTCGTCGGGCAAAACAACTTTTACGCCGGCACCTTCGAATTTCCCCGCCCCGCCAGCGACGATGCCGCCTTCGCCGCCGGAGGCGCGCAGCTCCAGGCTTTCACCCAACGCCATGGCGGCGGCGGCTTCATTCTCTGGTTCGACGGCCACATCTCACGCCTCAGCTACGATGAATACATGGCCCGAGCCCGGCAGGACACCACGCCTTGGCTCTTTCTCGGCGGCGGCCATAACTGACACCCCCGGCCAAGGACCATGAGCCGGCGCGGCGCATGCGCCCCCTGGGGCCGACGCCCCGGCCGCCTCATGGCGTAGTTCCTCCCCTGTGCCGACGGAGCGCGGACTGCTACCCTGTGGCAAAGACTCGCGACTTTGTATCTCATAAACGGATACGTCGTTCGCGGGCCGGTCCACGCCCATGCGCCCCGCCCTCTCCTCCCGCTTCCGCGCCGCCCTCGCCCTATCCTGCGCCTTGGGCTTCCTCGCCGCCTGCCAACGCGAAACCGCCACCTCACCCGCAGCGCCCCCGGCCCCGACCTCCGCCCCCCTCGTCGGCACCGTCGTCCACCCGCCCCACGGCGCCCCGCCCGATCCCGCAGCCGCCGCCGCCGCCTCGGCCCTAGCCCCTTTCGACAACTTCTCCGCCTGGACCGCCGCCTACGCCTCCGCGCCCGACTCGGCCCGCCCCGCGCTCGTCGCCGAAGGCCTCGCCCACGCCCGGCTCCGCCGCGAAGCCCTGAAGGCCGTCATTGAGCACGACCCCGAGCTCGCCCTCCGTCTCGCCCTCGACGACGCCACCCGCGCTTCGCTGCCCCCCGCCTTCGCCCCCTACCTTGAGCGACCCGTCGCCGCCGTCGGCCGCTACGAGGTGGATATCGCCTGCGGCCTCCCCTGCGCCGACCACGACCCCGCCTCGGCCGCGGCGTCACACACCCACGCCGACGAGATCACCCGCACCCTCCACGTCGGCGACACCCGTTACCGCGCCTTCGTTTACGGCCGCCGGCTCGCCGTCACCACCAAGACCGCCCTCCCCGTCCACGGCATCGCCCTCGACGACGCCCTCGCGGTCGCCGAATCGCCCATCCGCCGCCTGCCGCCCACGCCCGGCTCCGGCGCGTTTCCCTACCTGCTCGGCGACCAGCGTCGCGAGGCCGCCTCCCTCGCCGAACTCGAGGATATCGAGGCCGCCCAAGCCGCCTCCGAACTCGTCCTCGGCCCCGACCCCGCCGAGGCCGATTCGCCATGGACCGAGGGCGCCAAGACCATGCTCTACATCCGCGTCACGTTTTCCGACCTCCCCGCCGCCGAGCCCCTCTCCCTTGCCACCGCCCAGAGCAACCAGGCCACCGTCGCCACCTTCTACGACAGCAACTCCAACGGCAAAGTCTCCCTCTCCACCACCTTCACCCCCACCCTCGTCCTCCCCCAGCCCGAGTCCCACTACAACGCCAACTCCTGGACCGTCCTCCTCGCCGACGCCCGCGCCGCCGCCGACGCCGCCGGGTATCCGACCGGCAACTACACCTTCTACACCGTCGCCACCAAAAAACTCTCGTCGATGACCTGGGCCGGCCGCGCCTTCATCGGCGGCTCCGGTTCCCACCTGAACGGCGACTTCGCCCTGCGCGTCGCCGCGCACGAGTTCGGGCACAACTTCGGCCTCTACCACGCCAACTACAACTACACCGCCGGCGAGAGCCCCGTCAGCCGCGAGGCCTACGCCGCCGCGCCGGCCAACAGCCCCTCCCAGCCCTACGGACACCGCTACCACATGATGGGCGCCTCCGGCACCACCACCGCCCACCACTTCTCCACCCGCGAGAAGTTTCTCCTCGATTGGATCCCCGCCGCCGACACCCCCGTCGTCCTCCAAAGCTCCGTGCGCCGGCTCTACCGCTCCGACCATCGCGACGCCACCGGGCTGCGCGGACTCCGCATCCCGACCGGCGACCGCGTCCGCAGCCACTTCTGGCTCTCCCACCGGCGGCTCTTCCCCTCCCTCCCCGCCTGGTCCGCCGGCGTCGAGGTTCTCTGGGGCGGCTCGTCCAACATCTCCGACCACAGCCTCCTCCTCGACCTCACGCCCTTCTCCGACGACGGCCCGCACGCCGACTCGTCCAACGCCGACAACAACGACAAGGTGGACGCCGCCCTCACCCTCGGCCGCATGTTCGGCAGCCCCGATTCCGGCGCCTGGTTCACGATCCTCGACCAGGGCGGCTCCTCGCCCGCCGAGTGGCTCGATGTCGGCGTGGAGGTGGGCAACTTCTCCCGCAACCGCCCGCCCGACCCCGCCCTCTCGCCCTCCACCGCCACCCTCGCCATCGGCCAGTCCCTCTCGCTCACCGCCTCCGCCACCGATCCCGACGGCGACACCGTCGTTTACTCCTGGGATTTTGGCGACGGCAGCTTCGCCGGCAACCAAGCCTCCGTGTCCAAATCCTGGAACACCACCGGACACTACGTCGTCCGTGTCGTCGCCGTGGATCAGAAGGGCGGCTACTCCAGCGCCCGCTGCGTGGTCCGCGTCGGCAGCCCCGCCACCTTCACCGCCTCCGGCCGCGTGCTTGCCGACGGCCAGCCCGTCGAGGGCGTGCGCGTCTTCAACGGCCTCACCGGCTCCGCCTACCGCGGCACCCGCAGCGACAGCGAAGGCCGCTTCACCCTCCCCAATCTCGCCACCGGCACCTACACGCTGCACGCCCGCAAGGAGGGCCACGTCTTCGCCCCCGCCTTCGCCAACCCAGTCGCCATCTCCGCCCACGTCACCGACCTCGACTTCAACGCCACGGCCTCGCCTCCGCCCTACGTCATCGTGGACAACACCGACCCTACCGGCGTCGAGATCACCGCCACCACCGGCTCCTGGGTCTCGCTCAGCTCCGTCGCCGGCTTCCATGCCTCCGACTACCTCACCGACAACAACACCGGAAAGGGCCAGAAGCAGATCACCTTCCGCCCCAACTTCGCCGCCCCCGGCCTCTACCGCGTTTACATCCGCTACACCGAATCGACCAACCGCGCGACCAACGTGCCCGTGGACATCGCCCACCTCGGCGGCCTCGCCACCTTCACCGTGGACCAGACCACCGGCGGCGGCCTCTGGAACTACCTCGGCGCCTTCTCCTTCGACGCCGGCCCCTCCTCCTTCGCCCGTATCCGCACCGACAATACAAACGGCCACGTCGCCGCCGACTCCTTCAAGTTCGAGCTCGCCGGCGAGCTCGACCCCACCGTCCGGCTCCGCACCGTCCGCGCCGCCGCCACTGAGCAGGGCCTCTCCCCCGCCCTGCTCCGCATCGAGCGCGAGGGCCCGCTCGGCTTCCCCCTCACCGTCCACCTCGCCACCGACGTCTCGGCCGACGACGCCGCTACCCCCGGCATCGACTTCGTGCCCCTCCCCTCCAGCGTCACGCTCCCCGCCGACGTCGATCACCTCGAGCTCGCCGTCACGCCCCTCGCCGACGATCTTCCCGAGGGCGACGAGACGCTCCGCGTCGCCCTCCGCCCGCCCCCCGACCCCGAGCAGGAATGGCTCTTCGACGACCCCTCCGGCACCACGCTCGCCCAGGCGGCCAACACCCACCCCGACGGCGTCTCCTGGACCGCCGCCCTTCACGACACCGCCACCACCGGCTCCGGCGCCCTCCGCATCCGCTACACCGCCGGCACCGGCAACGTCTCCGCCTCCCACGCCATCCTCCCCGCCCCGCCCGCCACCACGCGTTACCTCGTCCTCGAAACCAGCGGCTGGACCTTCACCGGCACCTCGGCCAACGAGGTCGTCCGCCTCGGCTTCACCACCGGCGCCAACAGCACCGTCACCGCCCAGCTCGTCCTCTCCCGCACCGACGCCGGCGTGCAGCTCTCGGGCGAGGCGCTCGGCACCGGCGCCGCCGCCATCCCCGGCGCCCTCATCACGCCCAGCACCACCACCACCGAGCCCTGGACCTTCGTGCTCGCCGTCGATCCCGTCGGCAAAACCTACCGCATCAGCCACCGGCAAGGCGCGACCGGCGCCTTCACCACGCTCGGCTCCGCCGCCATCGCCCCCGACCGCGCGCTCGCCGCCCTCCGCATCAACGTGCTCAACAGCTTCGCCAGCACCACCGCGGAGAAATTCGACATCGACCGCATCGCGCTGGAAAGCGCCGACCCCACGCAGCCCGCCTACGTCATCGCCCCGCCCTCCGAGGCCGAGCTCGTCATCCGCGACGACCCGCGCAACGACTGGCGCTTCCGCCGCTTCACCGCCGAGCAGCTCGCCAACCCCGCCATCTCCGGCTGGTCCGCCGATCCCGACGGCGACGGCCTGAGCAATTTCGCCGAATACGCCTTCGGCCGCTCCCCCTTCCTCCCCGATGCCGCCGCGCTCACCACGCCCCTCACCGTGCAAATCGGCGAAACGCCGCACCTCGCGATCCGCTACCTCCGCCGCACCGAAGACA
Source organism: Verrucomicrobiota bacterium (assembly GCA_030605125.1). Lineage (GTDB taxonomy): Bacteria > Verrucomicrobiota > Verrucomicrobiia > Opitutales > Opitutaceae > IMCC26134_A. The sequence goes on from JAUWBD010000092.1 coordinate 19,247, forward strand.
CCACCCTCGCCTACCTCCCCGAGGCCACCGGCGACCTCGGCAACCCGCTCTGGCCCGATACCGCCCTTCCC
>JAUWBD010000254.1 GCA_030605125.1 Verrucomicrobiota bacterium
CGCTTCCCCGAGCGGGACGGCGGGCGGGAAGAACTGGTTGGCGAGGCGGTTTACGTTGGCCGAAAGCGCGATGGCCGGCGAAGGCATGAGAAACTCGTAGAGCGCGAGCCTGTTGCCACGATAGATCTGGCGGGCCTCGGAAACGCTGATCTCGAGCGCGGCCTTGGGCGGGCTCCAGGGGAGCGTTTCGACGACGGAGCGGCTCTCCATCACGAGTTCGCCGTGCCGATGGGCGATCGCGAAGGACTCCACGGCGTTGCCAAAGTAGTCGGAGTAGCGGGTGACGCGGCCTGCCGGCGTGGTGGTGAAGGTGCGCGAGACCAGGCGCTGACGCTCGTCGCTCACCGGGGTGAGGCGCGCCTCCATGAACGACTCGCTCGCCTCGCCGGCGTAGAGGTAGCGGGTGCGGTGGTTGAGGTGGAAGAGCATGACGCGCGTCGCGAGGCGCGCCCAAGTGGGCGGGCTTCCGCGGCGATGGCAAGGGCGCGGCGCGGCGCCCCGGCTCAGAGATCGAACCAATAGGTCCTCGCGGCCTCGGGGCCGGGGATGGCGGCGGCCGGAGCGCGTGGCGTCGCGGCGAGGGCGGGGAACTCGGTCGCGAGGGCGGGCTCGGGCATCAGCCGGAGCAGGTCGTGCTCGGCGGCGTCGGTGGCGGGTCGTTCGGGGCGGAGGCGGCCGAGCGCCTGGGCGAGCGGCGGGAACTGGGCTTCGAGGGTGTTCATGGCGGGTGGTGTGCGTGGGTTGTCGGGAGGAGTTCACCACCCCCTTCGGCGCTTCCCGGGTCCGGGTTTTTGCCGTGAAACAAAAACCCCCTCCGGTGGGCACCGGAGGGGGCGGAAAGTTTTGCGGCTTTCTCAGCGCCTTCGCGGTGCGTCCGTAACGGACACGATGGAAGCTACGACCACGGATACGACGTGGGCGGAGGCTTTGGCGGAGGCGGAGGAGAGGAAGCTCACTTCGGCCCGAACTAGACGCGTCGGGTGGCGGGCGTCAAGGCCGCACATCGGCGGAGGCGCATGTGACCGGCGGGCTTGTGCCGGGGCGCCCGATGGCTCCTTTAACAGCTGCAACCCTCACCCGCATCCGCACGCCCATGGGAATGTTCAAACTCAAGGCCGACTACGCGCCGACCGGCGACCAGCCGCAGGCCATCGCCGCGCTCTCGGCCTCGCTGCTCGCGGGCAACAAGCACCAGACGCTTCTCGGCGTCACCGGCTCGGGCAAGACCTTCACCATGGCCAACCTTATCGTGGCGCGCGACCGGCCCACGCTCATCATCTCGCACAACAAGACCCTGGCGGCGCAGCTTTACTCGGAGTTTAAGAACTTTTTTCCCGACAACGCGGTCGAATACTTCGTCTCGCACTTCGACTACTACCAACCCGAGGCCTATGTCCCTTCGTCGGACACCTTCATCGAGAAGGACTCGTCCATCAACGAGGAGATCGAGCGCCTCCGCATCGCGGCGTCGAGCGCCCTCGTCTCGCGCCGCGATGTGATCGTGGTGGCCTCCGTCTCCTGCATCTACGGCCTCGGCTCGCCCGAGGACTTCAAGGAGCTGCGCATCGCCCTCGAGAAGGGCGGGCTGATGCCGCGCCAGCTCCTGCTCCAGCGGCTGGTGGACAACCTGTATTCGCGAAACGACTACGATTTCAAGCGCGGCACCTTCCGGGTGCGCGGCGACGTGGTGGACATCATGCCCGCCTACCTCGAGCAGGGCCTGCGCGTGGAGTTCTGGGGCGACGAGATCGAGGCCCTGAGCGAGTTCGACCCAACGACGGGCGAGGTCCTGCGCAAGCTGGAGAAATTCGACCTGTATCCCGCCAACCAATACGTCACCACCAAGGGCAAGCTCGACCTCGCCATCGCGCGCATCAAGGCCGAGCTCGACACCCGCGTGGCCGAGTTTGAGGCGCAGGGGCTCCTGCTCGAGGCGCAGCGCATCCGCATGCGCACCAACTACGACCTGGAGATGCTGCAGGAGATGGGCTTCTGCAACGGGATCGAGAACTACTCGCGCCACCTCGCGGGACGAAACGCCGGCGAGCGGCCGCTCTGCCTGATCGACTTTTTCCCGAAGGAATTCCTGCTGCTGATCGACGAAAGCCACGCCACCGTGCCGCAGATCGGCGGCATGTATAACGGCGACCAGGCGCGCAAAAAGGTGTTGGTGAACTTCGGCTTCCGCCTGCCCTCGGCCTTGGACAACCGTCCGCAGAGTTTCGAGGAGTTCATGTCGATCACCGACCAGATCGTCTATGTGTCGGCCACGCCGGCGAAGTTCGAGATCGAGCGCTCGGCGGTGGTCGCCGAGCAGGTGATCCGGCCCACCGGCCTGCTCGACCCGGAGATCCAGCTCAAGCCGACCAAGGGGCAGGTGGAGGACCTCATCGCCGAGTGCCGCCGCGCGGTCGAGGCGGGCGAGCGCGTGCTCGTAACCACGCTGACCAAGCGCCTCGCCGAGGATCTCACGGCCTATTTTCGTGAGGCGAAGATCAAGGTTGAGTATCTGCACAGCGACATCGACGCGATCGAGCGCGTGGAAATCTTGCGCAATCTGCGGCTGGGCAACTTTGACGTGCTCATCGGCATCAACCTGCTGCGCGAGGGCCTCGACTTGCCGGAGGTGGCCTTGGTGGCGGTGCTCGACGCGGACAAGGAAGGTTTCTTGCGCAGCGAGACTTCGCTCATCCAGACGGCGGGGCGCGCGGCGCGGCACGAGAAGGGGCGCGTGATTTTCTACGCCGACCAGCGCACGGAGAGCATCGAGCGCACGATCGCGGTGACTTCGGCGCGCCGGGCGAAGCAGCTCGCCTACAACGCCGAGCACGGCATCACGCCGCGGAGCGTGAAGCGCGCGCAACAGGCGAGCCTGCATGTTTACGACGGCTCGGGAGAGCGCGAGGAGGCCGGCGACGGCGTGCTGGCCGAGGGCAGCGCGGAGGACGTGGCGGCGGTGATTCGCGAGCTCGAGGAGGAGATGACCGAGGCTTCGGGGCGCTTGGAGTTCGAGCGCGCGGCGGTGCTGCGCGATCAGATCAACGCGCTGCGCACCGGCGATTTTCGCAAGGCGGCGCAGGCGCAGCGCGGCGAGGGTGGCGGCGGGCGCAAGAAAGGCGGCAAGGGGCGCGGCGGCGCGGAGTATCCGCGAGGGCGGGCGCAGAAGCGACGTTGAGGACGGCCATGTAGGGTCGCCGCTCGTCGGCGACCGCAGTGAGGATTCGCCCCTCCAACGCGGGCGCGGTCGTCGCAAGCGACGCCCCTACACCAGCTTCTCCGCGATTTCCTCGAGCGGGTAGGTGAGGATCTCGGCGAGCGTGGGGTGATACCATGGCGCGAGGAGGAGGTCGTGCACGGTGGCGCCCATGCTGATCGGGCCGCTGAAGCAGTGGATCAATTCGCCCGCCTGCGGCCCGACGATCTCGGCCCCAAGGATGCGGCCGCGCTTCGGCTCGGCGATCACCTTCACGTAGCCGCGGGTCTGGCCCATGAGGATCGATTTGCCGTGGTCGTCGAAGGGATAGCTGGCGGCGAGGTAGGGCTTCTTGGCGGCCGTCAGCTCGGATTCCTGCGCGCCGATGGTGGCGAGAGGCGGGTCGGTGAAGACGACGTTGAGCAGCGGGATCTTCGAAACCGGGCGCAGTTGTTTTTCGGGGACGCCGAAGGCGTGGCGGGCGGCGAGCTCACCCTGCGCAACGGCGAGGTGGACGATATCGTGCGGGCCGCAGACGTCGCCGCCGGCGTAGATGTGGGGCGTGGTTGTCTGCTGCCAGCGGTTGACCTTCACGCGGCCGGTGGCGTCGGTGGCGACATCGGCCTTGGCGAGGTCGAGTGCGTCGATGTTGGGCTCGCGGCCGAGGGCGTTGAAGAGGTGGGCGGCGCGGCGGACCGTGGGTTTGCCCGAGGAAGTGAAGGTTACCTCGACGCCTTTGCCGGCGCCGAGCGAGCGGACGAGAGAGATCTTGGTGTCGGTGTGGAGGTCGATGCCCTCGTCGCGGAAGGCTTGTTGCACGACCTCGGAGGCGGCGGGCGAGTGGTCGCGCAGGATGTTTTTGCTGCGCTGGATGAGCGTCACCTTGGAGCCGACCCGGGAGAGAAACTGGGCGAGCTCGCAGGCGACGATGCCGCCGCCGAGCACGATCACGGACTTGGGCAGGAAATCGAGGTCGAGCACGTCGTCGCTCGTCCAGTGCGGCGTGGTGGCAAGGCCGGGGATGAGCTTGGGCACGGAGACGCGCGAGCCGGTGGCGACGAGGATAAATTTCGCGCGGAGCCTGCGGCCGTCGTCGAGGAGGACGGTGTGCGGGTCGAGGAAGCGGGCCTGGGCGCGAAAGAGGGTGAATCGCTTGGGGTTGGTCATCGCCTTTTCGCGGTAGCCGGCGAAGTCGGCGATGACGTGTTTTTTCCAGGCGTGGAGCGCCTTCATGTCCATGCGCGCGCCGGACGGGATACGGACGCCGAATTTGGCGGAGTGTTTGGCGTGGTGGAGCAGCTCGGCGGCGTGGAGCAGGGTTTTGGAGGGCATGCAGCCCTTGAGGATGCAGAGGCCGCCGAGTTCTTTGCCGCCGTCCACGATGGCGACGCGTTTGCCAAGATCGGCCGCGACGCGGGCGGCGTTGAAGCCGGCGGAGCCGCCGCCGATGACGAGGAGGTCGAAGGGTTTCATGCGAA
>JAUWBD010000212.1 GCA_030605125.1 Verrucomicrobiota bacterium
CGGGAGCGTGGCGCCGTCGGCGACGACGACGGGCGAGGCGGCGCCGGCGGCGGGCGCGAGGGCGCGAAGTTCGGCGATGGAATGGTCGCCGGGGATGCCGGCGACGAGAAGCGTCCAGCCGGGGCGAGGGGCGGAGCGCCAGAGCTCGATCAGCTCGACGACGCGCTTCTTGCGGTGGAGGCGGCCGTAGAAGAGGGCCACGCGGGTGTCGTGGAGTTGTGGATACGCGGCGAGCCAGGCGGCGCGGGCGGGCGCGGCGGCGGCGGGATCGGGGGCGTCGATGCCGTTGGGCGCCACGCAGACCGGCGCGGTGGCGGGGGCGCGGAGCCAGGAGGGGAGGGCGCGGAGGTGGTCGGCCTCCTGGTCGGCGGTGGCGTGCCAGCCGGCGACGCGGGCGACGGCGCCGGGGTGGAGGAGCGCGGCGGCGAGACGTTTTTTCCAGGCGTGGTGGGTGAGCGCCCAAGGCTCGAGCATGCCGCGCGGGGCGAGGACGAGCGGCGCGCGGTGGAGGCGGGCGGCGCGGGCGGCGTGGTGGAGCGGTCGAAGCCAGAGACCGTGGGCGTGGATCACCTGGGCCGGGGTGGAGGCGAGGTGGCGGGCGAGGCCGGCGGAGAAACAGAAGCGGCGGCCGAGCGGGCCGGGGGCGGGGGGGAAATGACGAATGTCGAATGACGTGCCGAGCGAAGCGACAGCCCCGCCATGCCGAATGACGGAAGGCTCTTCGGGCGTGAGGGTGGCGAGGGCGACTTTTGCGCCGAGGGCGGCCTGGGCGGCGGCGAGGGCGGGGACGGTGCGCGAGGGGCCGCCGTGGCGGGGGTCGATGCTGGCGATGACGTGGAGGACGTCGAACATCGTCAGGTCGGTTCGGGGCGGGGCCGGAGGGGGCGGCAAGGATTGCCGGCGCAGACCATGCGGGCGGGCTGGTCGCGCATCACGACGCTGCGAGCGCCGATGACGGCGAGCTCGCCGATCGTCACGCCGGGGCCCACGAAGACCTCGGCGGCGAGCCAGGCGTTTTCACCGATCACGATGGGCGCGGTGACGAGGGGCATGGACCAGCGGGCGATGTCGTGCGAGCCGGCGCAGAGGTGCACGCCTTGGGAGAGGTTGGCGCCGCGACGCAGGGTGACGGGCCCGAGGTTGTAGAGGTTGACCTCGCGGCCGACCATGGAGCGCGGCTCGAGGCGCAGTTTCCACGGGAAAAAGACGCGGGCGGACGCGAAGATGACGACCTTGGCGGGCTCGGGGATGTCGGCCCCGAAGAGCCGCAGCAGGCGCGCGCGAAAGGCGTGGGCGCGCGGGAGGCTGAAGCGGAAGAGCGTGGCCTGCACGAGCGACCAGAGACGCTGGCGCAGGAGCTCGGAGCGCGGGTAGGGGGTGACGCAGCCTTGGGCGAGGTAGGGCGGCTCGGGGGGGGCGTCGGGCATGGCGTGGAGGTGGAATCGAAGGTGGAGCGGGCGCGCGGCTCACGCGAGCAAGCTCTCGAAGTCCGCCAGCATCGCCTCGGCTTGGGCGGGGAAATCGAGCTGCTCCACGGTGGCGCGCGCGCCGGCGGCGAGCGCGGCGCGCCGCTCCGGGGCGGCGAGGAGGGCGGCGAGCTGCGCGGCCCAGCGCTCCGGCGGGGCGGCGAGAGGCAGGAATTCGCCGTTGGTGCCGGGAACGACGTATCCGGCGAAGCAGGACAAGTCGGTGGTGATCACGGGCAGGCCGCTGGCGAGCGCTTCGAGCACGGCGACCGGGAGGGCTTCGCCGCGCTCGGCCTCGGTGGGATAGACGAAGAGGTCGTGGTCCCGGTAGGTGGCGGCGAGTCGCGCGGCGTCGAACTCGGGCGCTTCGTGGCGCCACCGGCCCTCGCCGACGAGGGGGCCGGCCAGATCGAGGAGGTGGCGCTCGAAGTCGGCGCCGCCTCCGCCGCGGGGGATATCCACCGGGCCGCGGAGCACGAAACGCCAGGGAGGCAGGCCGGGCATGGCGGCAAGGGCGCGGGCGGCGCGGGCGAGTTTTTCGAGGCCTTTTTCGGGGTGCAGGCGGCCGGTGAAGCCGAGGGTGATCGGGCTGCCGGGAGCGCGGACGCGGGGGGCCGGCGGGAAGAGCGCGAGGTCCACCGGATTGGGCGTCACTCGGATGAGCGGCGCGAGGTGCGGCGCCTGTGCGCGGGCGGCGGCGGCGATGGCCGGGGAGGCGGCCTGGAGGCGGGCGATGCGGCGCCAGGTGCGGAGCTGGCCCTTGGGGTGGCGGTTGAGGTTGGCGACGAGGCGCCCGGCGCGAGGGCGGAGGGGCGGGGCGAGGGCGGGGAGCGCGACGTTGTTGCTGACGAGGATGTCGGCGGCGGGGAGGTGGCGCAGGACGCGCAGGCTCCAGAGGGCGTCGAGTGCGAGGTTCACCGGGAGGCGGCGGGAGTGGTCGCGGCCGGGGACGCGCAGCATGCGCACGCCCTCGCGCGTCTCGGCGGCGGGCAATCCCGGCCAGCGGCGGGAGATCGAGACGACTTCGTGCCCGCGGTCGGCAAACTCTCGGGCGAGCCGCCACCAGATCTTTTCCATCGCGCCTCCGGCGAGCGGCGGCACGGGAAGGAAAAAGCCATGGACGATGGTGATCTTCATGGCGCGAGGCCGGTGGCGGCGTGGAGCGCGCGGACGAGGCCGGCGGCAGCGTTTTCGTAGCTGAAGGCCGCGGCGTGCGCGGTGGCGGCGCGGCCGCGGGCGCGCAGCTCCTCCGGCGGGAGCGAGAGCGCGGCGTGGAGACGCTCGGCGAGCGCGGCCTCGTCTCCGGCGGGGAAGACCCAGCCGGTCTCGCCGGGGAGGATGAGATCGAGGTGGCAGCCGACCTGGTCGCTCACGATGCAGGGGCGGGCCATGTGCATGGCCTCGTTGACTGCGAGGCCCCAGGTCTCGTAGGCGCCGCGCGAGGGCAGCACGAAGAGATCGGCGAGAGCGTAGCGGGCCGGCATCTCGCTCTGGTTGGCGAAGGGCAGGAAGTGGACGGCGCCGGCGGGGGCGGCGGCGGCGCGGGCGAGGAGGGCGGGCTTTTCCGCGCCGTCGCCGACGAAGACGAGCGCGGCGCGGGGCGGGGCGAGGCGGAGGAAGGCCTCGAGCAGGAGCGCGGGCTGTTTGGCCGGGACGTGTTTGCCGGCGAAGAGGACGACGCGGGTCCCGGGCGCGAGGCCGAGCTGGTCGCGCAGGGCGCGGGCGGCGGCGAGCGTCGCGGCGTCGTCGGGGTCGAAGCGGGCGCGGTCCACGGCGTGCGGGGCGTGGTGCAGGCGCGAGGCGGGCACGCCGAAGGCCTCGAAGTAGGCGCGATTGGCCCGGCCGACGTAGGTGACGGCGGCGAAGCGGCGGTAAACCCAGCGCAGCGCGAGGCGCTTGAGCAGGCGGGGGGCGGGCTGGCCGAGCAGGTGGGAGTCGCCGCGAAAGACCAGGGGCACGCGGGCGCGGCCGGCCCAGCGGAAAAGGCGCAGGTGCGTGGCGTATTTGTATCCGAAAACCAATACAGCGTCGGGCCGGTGGGCGGCGAGCCGGGCGGGCAGCTCCGGGTTGTCGAGGCCGCGCGGGTGGTGGGTGCCGGGATCGGCGGCGACGTTGGGCACGAAGCCGTGGGAGTAGCCGGAGAGCAGGTCGATGTCCCAGGCGAAGGTGCGGTCGAACTTGGAGTCGTGACGGGCGGCGACGCCGAAGTCCCAGAGATAGAAGACGTGGAGGTCGAGGTCGCCGCGGGCGGCGAGGTGGCGGAACCAGGGGCTGTAATACTGCGTCGGGTGCGAGAGCACGACGGCGAGGCGGAGCGGGCGGGGACCGGGCATGGGCGTGCGGGCTCAGCGGTTGAAGGCGACCTTGAGCGCCATCGGCAGGGCGACCAGCGCGATCATGGCCTGGAAAAGCGAGGAGAGCCAGACGGCGAGCGTCATCTCCGCCTGGAAGCTCCAGGCGACGAGGAGGATCATGGAGAGGCCGGCGAAGGAGATGGCGGGCGCGCCCTCCGACCACCCGGCGACCTTGCGGAAAAACCAGCCGTAGAAGGCGCCGGCGAGGGCGAGCCCGAGGAAGCCGAAGTTGGCGTAGGCCTCGGCGGGCGTGCCGAAGGCGATGCTGACGTTTCGCGCCGAGTCTTCGGTGGAGAAACCGTAGGCGATGGCGAGGGTGCGGTTGCTGTCGTGCGGGGCGGGCTTGTCGGCCCAGATGAAACGGGGGATGAGGATCAGCGGGATGCTCTTGTAGGTCTCGCCGCCCAGGTGCGGGGTCAGGGACGGGCTGCGGTCCATCACGACGCACATGATGTGGAACAGCGATGTGCGCTCGAGGATGCCGGTGGAGACGGGCCGGTCGGTCTCCCGGGAAAACTGCAGGCCGTGGCCGATCCATTCCTGGAAAAAGCCTGGCAACTCGGTGAGCCCCGCGCGCCGCTCGCCCTCGAACCAGTAGATGCGGCGCATCTCGCCCTTGCCGTTGTGCAGGACGGCGATGAGCAGGAAGAGCGACACGACCGCGGCGATCGGGATGCGCCGGCTCTCGCTCACGTAGCCGATGATGGCGAGGAGCAGCAGCGAGGTCGCGGAGATCAGGTAGAGGCCGGAGGCGGTGAAGACGAACTGCAGGAACAGGCCCAGCGCGACGCCGCCGCGCTCGCCGACGGAGAGCTCGTGCCGGCCCCACATGCTGGCGGCGATGTAGGTGCTCGCGATCCCGGTGCCGAAGAACAGCGCGCGCAGCAGGCCGGCGAACTCCCACGGGATCAGGTCGGTGTAGTTGAGGGTGTAGAGAAAGACGACGTTGAGGTAGATGCCGAGGAGGGGCAGCTGGCTGCGGCCGGGCCTCAGCAGCGGGGCTTGCCAGAGGGGGTGCGTGATCGGGCGAAAGCGCGTGTAGCGGTGGGCGACATTGGCCGTGGCCAGGAAAAGGAGGACGCCGAGCGCGGCGTGGAGCAGGATCTCCGGGTCGAAGAGACGCTCGGCGCCGTGCTGCCGGAAAAGCGGCAGCGCGTAGAACGGGATCACGGTCAGGCAAAGCACCTCGAAGGCCGGCAGGTGCTTCTCCGCCAGGCGGGCCCAGCGCAGGGCCGGGAGGGCGGCGAGGACGATCATCGCGCAGCCCAACGCCAGCAGCAGCGGGTCCTCGAGCTGCGAGCGGTAGAGCTGCCAGCCCACGAAGGCGGCCAGCGCGAAGCAGCCAAAGCCGTGCAGGCGCCGCGAGGCGAGCGACTGGCGCCCGGCGGCCGCGGGAGCCGGCGGGGGGGGCGGCGGGGGAGTCGGCGCGGGAGAGGTGTCAGGGCCGTCCATGGGCGAGGAGGGAATCGAACAACGCGGTGTGCCGCGCGGCGAGGGTTTTGGCCTCGTGGGCGAGCAGGCCCGGCGAGGGGGCCGTGCGCGCCGCCGTGCGGCCTGCGGCGAGTTCGTCGAGCCATTCGTGCAGCGGGCCGGCGGCGGCCGGGGATGGGTCGGGCGCGCCGAGGGGCGCCACGCGGCCGCCCGGCTGGCCGACGAGCTGGAGCTGGCGCGCGAGCACGGTGTCGGGCGCGGTCACCGCCAGCCACGGACGGCCTGCGGCGAGGAGGGGCCAGATTTTCGAGGGCGAGTAGGCGGCGTCCTCGGAGCCGAGGATGAGATTGGCGTCGGCGCCTCGCATGCGCGCGAGCGCCTGGAGGTAGCCGAGGCGCCCGGGTGTTTCCTCGACGTCGTCGGCGACGCCCGCGGCGAGCGCGGCCGTGCGGGCCGGCCCGTCGCCGGAGCTGCGCGGATCGTAGGAGGTGCCGGTGAAGCACCAGCGGATGCGGGGAGCGGCCGGCCGGGCCCGGCGCCAGGCGGCGTAGCCGCGGAAAAGGTGGTCGAGCGCGGGCCGCATGTCCGGGCCCACGCGCCCGAGGTAGAGCACGGTCGGCGGCGAGCCGGCCGGCGCGGGCGGCTCCGCGTCCATCGCCGCCGCGCATTCCTGGTCGCGCAGCGACCAGCCGAAGGGAATCACGGTGCCGCGCCCGGGGCCGAAGCCAGGGTAGCGGCGCGCGAGGTCTTCGAGGTAGCGGGGCGACACGGAGACGACGTGGGCGGCGTGGCGCAGGGTCCGCCCTTCGAGGCATGCGGCGAGGGCGGAGGCGACGCGGTATTTCCAGCCGCCCGGGGGGCGCGGGGCGCCGGGCCGCGAGTAGTAGTCGTTGAGCCAGGGATCTTGCAGATCGACCACGAAGGGCACGCCGAAGCGGCGCAGCCAACGGCGCCCGAGCGGCAGGCAGATGAATTGCGTGGTGCTGAAGTAAACGAGGTCGAAGCGCTCCTCGCGCAGCAGCCGCGAGCCTTCGCGCGCGAGCGCGGGCAGGGCGCGCCAGCCGAGGTTGCCGATCCCGAGGCGCCGGCCGGCGCGGAGCCCGAGCGTGGCGCGCACGCGGCGGATGTCGGCCCCGGGCGGGAGCGTGGCGAGCAAAGCGTCCTCGCGCGGCGCGGCGACGTCCTCGGGTGCGACGGCAAGCACGGTGCAATCCCAGCCGAGCGCGTGGAGGTGGGGCAGGAGCAGGCGCGCGCGCTGGCCGTCCGGCGCGTTGACCGGGGCGAAGTGGGGGGCGACGAGGAGCAGGCGCTTCATGCGGCGGGGGCGAGCTCGCGGTAGATCGCCTCGTAGGCGTCCAGCGCGCGGGGCACGCCGAAGCGTTCCTCGGCGTCCTGGCGGCAGGCGGCGCGGGAGAGCTCGCCGAGGCGCGACACCGCGCGAACGCCTTCCTCGACGGTGTCGATCAGCCAGCCGGTGCGGCCGGGGTCGATGATTTCGGGCACCGCGCCTCGGCGGGTGCCGATCGCGGGGGTGCCGCAGGCGAAGGCTTCGGCGAAGACCAGGCCGAACGCCTCGTCGCACTGGGTGGGGACGAGGAGGGCGAGGGAGCGACCGAGCAGCTCGTTCTTTTTCGCGGTGCCCACCGGGCCGACGTAAACGATGTTTTGGCCGTCGATCCGCGGCTCGATCCGCTCGCGCCAATACCGCGCGGCCGCGGCGTCGGCGGAGTGGTTGCCCGCCAGGAGGAGGCGGCGCCCGGAGCGAAGCGCGATCTCGATCGCGAGGTGGGCGCCTTTGTCCGCGTCGATGCGGCTCAGGAAGAGCAGGGGCGCGGTGTCGGGGACATGCGGCTGGTAAGTGAATTCGGCGAGGTCGATGCAGTTGTAAACGCAGCGCCAGTCGCCGCCGCCGGCGCGGCCTCGCTCGGCGATGTAGCGGCTCACGCCGGAGAAGACGAGCCGGCCGCCGAGGCGGTTCGCGAGGGCGATCTGGCGCAGGCCGGGGGCGCGGTGATAGGTCATGAGCACGGGCACGCGCGCGAGGAGCAGGGGCCAGGTGTAGAGGAGCCGGCTGGAACTGTGGACGAGGTCGGCGCGGAAGCGACGGACGGCGCGCAGCAGGGCCCAGGCGTTGCGCCCGGTGTCCGCGGGTCGTTGCGAGCGGAGGCCGGGCCAGGGGAAAAACGCCTCGACCCGCGCGGTGGAGCCGGGGCGGGCGCAGAGGCCGACCTGGTGGCCGCGCGCGCGGGCTTCCTCGATCCACTGGGCGACGAGGCGCTGCACGCCGCCATATTCGCCGGGGGGCACGGCTATCTCGGGATCGGCGGTGAAGAGGATGCGCATTGGTCGCGGGAGATCAGGGACGGGCGCCGGCGAGCGCGGCGGCGGCGAGGTCGGCGTAGCGGC
>JAUWBD010000095.1 GCA_030605125.1 Verrucomicrobiota bacterium
GCGTAATCGAGGCCGTAGCCGACGACGAATTTGTCCGGGATCTGGAAGCCCACGAAATCCGCCTCGAACTCCACCTCGCGGCGGCCGCGTTTGTCGAGCAGCACGCAGGTGCGCACGCTGGCGGGCTGGAGGCGCTGGATCATCGAAACGAGCAGCGAGAGCGTTTTGCCGGTGTCGAGAATGTCGTCGATCAGGAGCACGTGGCGGTTGGCGAGATCGAGGGAGAGGTTGCCGAGGACCTGCGGTTTGCCGTTCGACTTCGTGTCGTTGCGATAGCTCGAGACCCGGATGCAGTCGAGGCGCACGGGGTTTTCGATGTGCCGCAAAAGGTCGGCGGTGAAGAGGATGGCGCCGTTGATCACCGCGACCACGGTGATCTCCTCGTTGCCGTAGAGCGCCATGATCTCGGCGCCGAGTTTCTTGAGCCGCTTCTTGATGTCCGCCTCCGAAACCAGCACGGACTCGAGCGAAGGGTAGGGGGACGGTTCGGGTTTGGAGGCGGTGGGCGGCATGGTGGTGACTTGGGCGGCAGGTTGGATGCCGCCGGAGCCGCGGGCAAGGGCGGTCGCTCCCGCAATGCGACGAGGGCGTGACGATCGGCGTGCCGCGGACCTTCGCCGCCCCAATCGCTTTGACTCGCCGGAGGCGCGGCGCTTGCTGGCGCGCATCGCGCTCCGCCCCGCATGATCTCGATCACCGTCTCGCAGCTCACCAAACGCTTCGGCCAGACCACCGCCCTGCACGGGCTGGACCTCGAGATCGCCGCCGGTGAACTTTTTTTCCTCCTGGGCCCCAGCGGCTGCGGCAAGACCACCCTCCTGCGCAGCCTCGCCGGCTTCTACATTCCCGAGGCGGGGACCATCCGCTTCGGCGGCGACGACGTCACCCGCCTGGAGCCGCATAAGCGAAACACCGGCATGATGTTTCAAAGCTACGCGCTCTGGCCGCACATGTCGGTCGCGGAGAACGTCGCTTTCGGCCTGGTGGAGCGCAAGGTGCCGAAGGCCGAGATCGACCGCCGCGTGGCCGACGCGCTCGATTCGGTGCGCATGGGGCCCTACGCCGCGCGCAAGCCCAACCAGCTCTCCGGCGGCCAGCAGCAACGCGTGGCGCTGGCCCGCGCGCTCGTCATCCGCCCGCGCTGCCTGCTGCTCGACGAGCCGTTGAGCAACCTCGACGCGAAGCTGCGCCTCGAGATGCGCGCGGAGATCCGCCGCGTGTGCAAGGAGTTCAAGCTCACCACGGTCTATGTGACGCACGACCAGAAGGAGGCGCTCTCCATCGCCGACCGCATGGCGATCCTCGACGGCGGGCACATCCTGCAGGTCGGCACGCCGCGCGAGATCTACGGCCGGCCCACCTGCAAGACCGTCGCGCACTTCATCGGCGAGACGGATTTTGTGCCGGGCAAACTCGTCGCCCGCCGCGGCCGCGAGACCGAGGTGGAGACGGCGCTCGGCCGCTTCGTCGGCGTCCTCGGCGACGCGGCCTCCCGGGTCCAGCCCGGCGCGGAGGTGACGCTCTCCATCCGCCCCGAATGCTGGGTGCTGCGCGAAAAGGGCGAGGCGGTGAACAGCGTGCGCGGCCGCATCGGCGAGGCCACCTACCTCGGCGAGGTCGCGCAATACGCCTTCGTGCCTTCCGCGGACGGGGCCGGGCCGCTCAAGGTTTACGAGCTCAATCCCCGCCACCTCGCCGGCGCCGGCGAGGGCGAGCTGCACGCGGTCGCCGCCCCCGAGGACGTGGTGGTGCTGGAGCGTTGAGCGGGAGAACCTCGGCCATGCTCCGCAACGCGATCCTGCTCGTCCTGCTCGCCGTCGTGCTCGCGCTGCCTTTCGCGCTCCGGCCGAAGGGCGAGGCGGCCGGCCGGGCCGACGACACGCTCGTCATCATCTCGCCGCACAACGAGGCGATCCGCCACGAGTTCGAGATCGCCTTTCGCCGCCACCACGAGGCCTCCACCGGCCGCACGGTGCGCATCGACTGGCGCCTGATCGGCGGCACGAGCGAGATCACCCGGTATCTGGAAGGTGAATACATCGCGGCCTTTCGCAATCTCTGGACCGGCCGGCTCGGGCGTCGCTGGAGCGCGACCGTCCAGTCCGCCTTCGCCGACGGCCGCCTGCCGGTGGACGCCCCGGCCGAGGCCCGCGAGGCGCGGGAGGCGTTTCTCGCCTCCGATGTCGGCTGCGGCATCGATCTTTTCTTCGGCGGCGGCACCTACGACTTCGTGTCGCAGGCGCGTGCCGGCCGCATCGTGCCGATGTATGGCCTGGACGAGCCGCGGCCCGACTGGATGGGCGAGGACGTGGTGCCGATGCGGCACGCGGGCGACGATTTTCGCGATCCGCAGGGCCGCTGGGTCGGCGCGGTCCTGAGCTCCTTCGGCATCGTCTTCAATCGCGACGCGCTCGCCCGCCTCGGCCTGCCCGAGCCGGTCCGCTGGTCCGACCTCGCCGACCCGCGCTACTTTCGCCAGGTGGCGCTGGCCGATCCGACCAAGAGCGGCTCGATGAACAAGGCTTTCGAGAACGTGCTCCAGCAGCGCATCCACGAGGTGGTGCGGGAGCGGATGGCGGCCGCGCGCTTCGCCGGCGAGGAAGCCCGCGCGGCGGCCGAGCAGGCCGCGGTCGCCGAGGGCTGGGCGGAGGGCCTGCGCCTGTTGCAGCTCATCTCGGCCAACGCCCGCTATTTCACCGACAGCGCGCAAAAGGTGCCGATCGACGTCGCCTCGGGAAATTGCGCGGCGGGCATGTGCATTGATTTCTACGGGCGGCAGCAGGTGGAGGCCTTGTTGCGGCGGGCGGGGAGCGAGCGGGTGGCCTACCGGTCGCCGCCGGGTGGCACGGTGTTTTCCGTGGACCCGATCGCGATCCTGCGCGGCGCGCCCAATCCCGCCGTGGCGCGGGGTTTCGTGGAGTTTGTGATGTCGCCGGAGGGGCAGCGGCTCTGGAACCAGCGGCCGGGCACCGAGGGCGGACCGGAGCGGTTTGCGCTGCGCCGCCTGCCGGTGCGCAAGGACGCCTACACCGAGCCCGGCGTGGCCGGGCGGCGCACCGATCCGGAGGAGAATCCTTACGCGATCGAAGACCCCCTGGTGTATCGCCCGGAGTGGACGGCGGCGCTTTTCGGCGAGTTGCGCTTCATCATGCGCGTGATGTGCCTCGACGCCCATTCCGAGCTCGCCGAGGCCTGGCGCGAGGTGGCGGCGGCGGGCATGCCGACGGAGGCGATGGCGGTGCTCGGCGACATGAGCGCGGTGGACTACGCGGCGGCCTCGGGCCCGATCAAGCAGGCCCTGCGCTCGCGCGACAAGGTGGACGAGCTGCGCCTGGCCCGGGAGCTGGGCCTGCATTTCCGCGCTCAATACACCCGCGCCGCCGCGCTGGCGCGGGAGGGGCGCTGAACCGCCGGCCGAGCGTTTTTTTCGGACGCCGGGCTACCAAAATCGCCGCGGGCGCGTTAATTTCCCCACGTCATGGTCGCGATCAAACCCGAGTATATCGCCGAGCTCGTCGGCCCCGGACGGCTGGGGTTTATCGCGACCAACGGACTGCACGACACCGTGGTGATCGATGGCTCGCAGGAGAACGAATACCTGGAGCGCATCCGCGAGGGCTGGCGCGTGGTGGAGATCCGGCCGATTTGCCGCAGCCTGACGCCCAAGCTGATCCACTCCTGCGAGGAGCTGCGCAACGCGCGGGTCTTCTCCTACGTGCTCGTGATCCTCGAGCACCCCGCGCGCAGGCTGGCGGACGCGAAGCGGGATCAAGCCGTGGCGCGGCGCTGAGCCGGGCTGAGCGCGCCGCCTACAAGGCGATCGCCTGGGCGCGCTGCGCGGCGGCGGCGGTGAAGTAGAGCTGGGCGGAGAAGCCCGCCTCGGAGCCGGTGCGGGGCACGGGCAGGTAGCCGCCGCTGGCGGTGAGCACGCGCGCGCTCTCGTTGTCCTGGAACTCGATGGCGAAGAGCTCCTCGACCATCCAGCGCCGCAGGGCGGGATCGAGCACGGGGAACACGACCTCGATGCGGCGGAAAAAGTTGCGCGGCATCCAGTCGGCGCTGCCGGCGTAGATGTCGGGCTCGCCGCCGTCGTTGTGGAAATAGAAGGCGCGGACGTGCTCGAGGAAGCGGCCCACGATGCTGCGCACGCGGATGTTTTCGGACAAGCCGGGCAGGCCGGGGACGAGGCAACACACGCCGCGCACGATCAGGTCGATCTGCACGCCGGCGCGCGAGGCGGCGTAGAGCGCGTCGATCACGGCCTGGTCCACGAGCGAGTTCATCTTGGCCATGATGCGGGCGGGGCGACCGGCGGCGGCGTGATCGGTCTCGCGGCGGACGAGCTCGAGGATCCGCCGGTGCAGGGTGTAGGGCGCGACGAGGAAACGCTGGAACTCGGGCGCGCGGCCGAAGCCGGTGAGGGCGTTGAAGAGCGCGGCGGCGTCGGAGGTGAGATCCTCGCGCGAGGTGAAGTGGCTGAGGTCGGTGTAGATCCTGGCGGTGCGGGGATTGTAGTTGCCCGTGCCGAGGTGGGCGTAGCGGCGGAGCTTGCCGTCGGCCTCGCGGCGGACGACGAGGGCGACCTTGCAGTGGGTCTTGTGGCCCACGAGGCCATAGACGACGTGCACGCCGGCCTCCTCGAGCTGGCGCGCCCACTGGATGTTGTTGGCCTCGTCGAAGCGGGCCTTGAGCTCGACGAGGGCGGTCACCTGCTTGCCGTTGCGCGAGGCCTCGATGAGGGCGCGCACGAAGGGCGAGTCGCCGGAGGTGCGGTAGAGAGTCTGCTTGATGGCGAGCACGCGGGGATCGCGCGCGGCCTGCTCGACGAAGTCCACGACCGGCTGGAAGGAGTCGTAGGGGTGGTGGAGGAGGATGTCGCGCTCGCGCAGGGTGTCGAAGACGAGGGCGGGCTCGCGTAGCGGCGAGACGTTGACCGGCTGGAAGGGCGTGAACTTCAGGTCGGGCCGGTCGATGTCGGCGAGGGCGGAGAGGCGGAGGAGGTTGATCGGGCCGTCGAGGCGGAAGACGTATTCGTGCGAGAGCCCGAGGTGCTCGCAGAGGGTGGCGAAGATCTGGTCGTCCACGCCGTCCTCGATCTCGAGGCGCACGGCGGCGCCGCGGCGGAGGTTGCGCAGCTCCTCCTCGATGCGCTTGAGCAGGTTCTCGGCCTCCTCCTCGTCGATGTAGAGGTCGCTGTTGCGGGTGACGCGAAAGGCGTGCGCGCCGTGGATGAGGTAGCCGGGAAAAAAGTCGGCGGCGCAGAGCTTGATGATGTCGGAGAGGAAGATGAAGCGGCGTCCGCGGCGAGCCGTATCCGCCGAGTCGATACAAATGATGCGCGGCAGGACGCGCGGCACGGGCAGGATGGCGAAGTGCCGGTCGATGTGCTCGGTGGCGGGGTCGTCGAGCGAGACGACGAGGTTGAGCGTCTTGTTGCCGATCTGGGGGAAGGGGTGGGACTGGTCGATCGCGAGCGGGGTGAGGACGGGGAAGATCTGCTCCTCGAAGTAGGTGCGCACCCAGGCGAGCTCGGAGGCGGAGAGGCGCGCGGGATCGGCGAAGGTGATGTCCTCGGCGGCGAGGGCGGGCAGGAGTTGCTCGCGCCAGCAGCGATACTGGTCCTCGACGAGCGATCCGACGACGCTGTGGATGCGCCGGAGCTGCTCGCGTGGGCCGATGTTGTCGATGCCGCCGGCGGGCACGAGATCGTTGTCCACCTGCTGGATCAGGCCGGCGACGCGGATCTCGAAAAACTCGTCGAGATTGCTGGAGACGATGGCGAGGAAGCGCACGCGCTCGAGCAGCGGGTGGCGCGGGTCCTGCGCCTGCTCGAGCACGCGGCGGTTGAAGGCGAGCCAGCTGAGCTCGCGGTTGAAGTAGGCGGAGCGGGCGGTGCCGCCGGTGCGGCCGAGCGGGGCGGGATGGTTTTCGGGCGTGAGCACGGCGCCGTCCTCGCCGGCGCCGCGCGGGGCGGGGGCGGTGGACGCGGGGGGCGGCGTCTGGGCGGCGTGGATTCGTTTGCGCGGCGGGGCCATCGAGTTGCGGAACGGGAGAGCACACCGGGGTGGTGCGCGGGAGACGAGAACAATGCGGCGCGTCACGCGCTTGTCACGCGCGGGTGGCCGGTTTCGGGCCGGAACGCCCGTGGGGCCGCGATCAGGCGACCCAGAGCGTCTTCGGATTGGTGAAGGCGAGCACGCCGGGGCGGCCGAGCTCGCGGCCGAGGCCGGAGGCTTTGCCGCCCCCGAAGGGCACGGCGACGTGGGAGCGCACGGCGTGGTTGATGAACACCATGCCGGCCTCGAGGCGAGGGGCGTGGCGGGCGCGGGCCCGGCGGGTGTCGCGGGTGAAGATGGCGGCGCCGAGGCCGTAAACGCTGCGGTTGGCGGCGGCGAACATCGCGTCGAGATCGCGGGGGATCTGCACGGCGGCGACGGGGCCGAAGAGCTCCTCGTCGGCGGCGGGCATGCCGGGCGTGACATCGGCGAGCAGCGTAGGCGGATAGTAGGCGCCGGGGCCGGAGGGGAGTTTGCCGCCGATCACGAGCCGCGCGCCACGGCGCACGGAGCGGGTGACCTGGGCGTGCAGTTCCTGGCGCAGGTCCTCGCGGGCGAGCGGGCCGAGCTGGGTGTCGGGCGAGGCGGGGTCGCCGACGCGGTAGGCGGACATGGCGACGGCGAGCAGGCGGATGAAATCGTCGGCGACGCGCGGGTGAACGATGAAGCGTTTGGCGGCGACGCAGCTCTGGCCGTTGTTGACGAGGCGGGCGGCGGCGCAGGTGCGGGCGGCCTCGGCGAGGTCGGCGTCGGGGAGAATCAGATAGGGGTCGCTGCCGCCGAGCTCGCCGACGAAGGGTTTGAGGGCGGCGCCGGCGAGGCCCGCGACGGAGCGGCCGGCGGCGGTGCTGCCGGTGAGGGTGACGCCGCGCACGCGCTGGTCGGCGATGAGCGCGGGGATGGCGGAGGAGGGCGCGAGGATGCAGTCGAGCACGCCGGCGGGCAGCCCGGCGCGGCGCGCGAGGGCGCAGAGGGCGAGGGCGGTGCCGGAGACGTTGGAGGCGTGCTTGAGGAGGAGGACGTTGCCGGCGATGAGCGCGGGGGCGGCGGCGCGGATCACCTGCCAGAGCGGGTAGTTCCAAGGCATGATCGCGAGCACGACGCCGAGCGGCTCGGGCACGACGGAGACGCCGCGCGGGGCCTGGGGCGGGATCTCGGGCTTGAGGAAGGCGGCGCCGTGGCGGGCGTAGTGGCGGAGGCCGTCCACGCATTTGGCGATCTCGGCGAGCGAGTCCGAAACCGGTTTGCCCATCTCGGCGGTGACGAGCGCGGCGAGCGCGGCGCGGTCGCGGTGGAGGGCGGCGGCGAAGGAGCGGAGGTGGCGGGCGCGGGCGGTCGGAGAGGTGGCGCGCCAGGTGGAGGCGGCGGCGTGCGCGGCGGCGAGGCGGGCTTCGATCTCGCGTTTGGAGTGCGTGCGGTGGCGGGCGATTACGCGGCCGGTGGCGGGGTTGGTGGAGAGGAGCGCTGCCATCCGTGGAGGCTCACGGGCGCGGCGGGCGCGGGCAAGCGTGAGCAGCAGGTAGAGGACGGGAGCAGGATATCACCCGATCTACGTTAACTCTTCAGCCAGCGGGCGAGGGCGGCGCGGAGTTTGTCGCGGGCGCGGTAGAGGCGGGTCTCCACGGCCTTGGGCGTGGCGCCGATGATCTCGGCGATCTCGGCGTGGGTGCGGTCTTCGTATTCGAAGAGGACGAGCACCTCGCGCAGCTCCTCGGGTAGGGCGGCGATGGCGGCGCGCACGGCGGCGACCTCTTCGGAGCGGCGCGCGGCGGTGTCGGGCGTGGCGCCGGCGGCGGCGAGGCCGGCCACGGCGGAGGCCGGCGCGGCCTCGAGCGAATCGGTGCGGCGGCGTTCGCGTTTGCGGGCGTGGTCGCGGGCGAGGTTGAGCGCGATCTGGAACATCCAGGTGGTGAAGCGCGCGCCCGGGCGGTAGTTTTCGCGGTGCCGGTAGAGGCGCACGAAGGTCTCCTGCGCGAGGTCGAGCGCGTCGGCCTCGTTGAGGAGGTGCCGGTGGAGAAAGGCGTGCAGCGGGCGCTGCCAGCGGAGCATGAGAACATCGAGCGCGGGCAAGTCGCCGGCGGCGAGCGCGGCCATCAGCGCCTCGTCGCTCGGCTCGGGAGCGACGGAGGCGGGGGAATCGGCCGGGCCGGTGGACGCGTGCGGGGGCCTCATGGGGCGCTCGCGGTGGGGGGCGCGAGGTCGGGGGCGCCGGTGCGACCGGGGTGGTGGGACACGCGAGCCTGCATGAGGGCGAGGAAACGCTGCGCCTGGGCGGGGCTCATGTGGGCGGCGATGGAGCGCAGGTGGCCGAGCGTGGCCTCGGCGCAGACCTCCTTCAAGCGAGCGAGCTCGGCTTCGGCGGCGGCGAGCTCGGCGGGATCGCCCGAGGCGAGGGCGGAGCGGCGGGCCGATTCGGCGAGGCCGATGGCGGCGCAGTGGGCTTCGCAGATCGGGCGGTAGTCGGTCTTGATTCGGCGGATTTCCTCGGTGGCGGCCGGGGAGAGGCCGAACTCGCGTTCGAGCCAGGCTAGCTGGGTGTCGGTGGTGACGCCGGGCTGGGGGGAGAGCGGACGGAGGGCGAGACGCGTGATCCCGTAGCCGGCGAGAGCGGCGACGAGCACCAGGAAAATGATCGCGAGGGGGCGGCGGGTCACGGGCGGCGGAGCGACGGATCGCGGGGGATCAGTGGCGGTGGGCGGCGGGCGGGGTGGAGGCGCGGTCGGCGTGCATCAGCCACGGGTCGATGCTGCGGGCGAGGGCGGAGGCGTGGCGCTCGGTGCTCTCGCGCTGGTGGGCGGCGTAAGCGACAGCGGAGCCGGCGCCGAGGGAGGCGAGGAGGGCGAGGGCGGCGGCGAGGGGGAGGAGTTGGCGGGGGAGGGCGCGGGCGCGAACCGCGCGGGCGACAGCCGAATCCGCGCCAGCGATGCGGGCGTGGACGGCGGCGGCGAAAGCGGCGGGTGGCGGCGAGGCGAGGGCGCCGGCCGGATCGGCGCGGCGGAGCAGGGCGCGCAGGGCGGGGTCGTGGTCGGGCGGCGGGTTCATTCAGGCGGTAATACGTCCGTCGGCGAGTTTTCCCTCTCCGAATGGCCAAAAAGGCCGGAGTCGGAGCCTTGCGACGCTTGATACTCCGCGAAGGTGGGGAGCGGCTCTGGCGGGCGGGCGAAGCGGAGGCGGTAGGCGGGCAGGGCGCGGGGGAGATTGCCCTCGGCGGAGGTGACCGTGCGCCGGTCGTAATCGGTGGACCAGATGGTTGCGAAGGCGCGGTCGTAGCGGAGCGGTTGGCCGTCAAAAGGGTCGAGCGGGAGCGCGGGAAGGTGGGCGGGCACGAGGACCGCGAGGCTTTCGGGGAGTTCGCCACCGGATTCCAGGTGATGAAGGCGCAGCGCGAGGTAGATTTCCGTGAGGCGCAGGTTGGCGCGACCGCGATGGCAGGTCCGGGTAACCGAGGTGAGACTGGGGGCGGCGATGGCGAGGAAGGCGCGGCCGGTGAAGTTTTGAGCTCGGCCGGGCCAGGAGGCCTCCATGAGCGCTTCGATCTGCGCCATGGCGGGGTCCTTGGCACCCGCGGGCAGCGGGTCGGTTCGTTCGATGTGCACGCGGATGAACTCGGCGTGCCAGCGGATGGTGCGGTTGGGCTGCCAGACGCCGGGGAGGCACATCAGGACGTCGAGCAGCTTGTTTTGCCCTGATGCGCCGAGCCCGCTCGGGCCCTGTTTCTTGAGCTCAGGGACCATGTTGGCGAAGAGGGCGTGCTCCAGCTTGTAGGCTGTATGAAAATCTTCGATACGGAGTTCGTGCGGTCGGAGTCCGTGGAGGTAGGTCGCCAAAACGGCGGGAGGCACGGTGTCGGAGTCGGCGTGTCGCTGGATGGAGGCGAAGGCGATGCCTTCGATCGCGACGCCGGTGAGAACGGTGATGAGGGCGCCGCCGCTTTGGCTCACGCGGGAGCCGAGCTGCAAGGCAAGCAAGTTGAGCTCGGCCGCCTTGGCGTGGTCGCCGGTTTGCCACGCCAAGGTCGCTTGGCGGGTGAGAGTGAACGCCAAGGAGCGGAAGCGGCCCACTTCGGGCATCAGGTCGCCGTAGGAGTTGATGGCAGGCGCCTCGGTTTCGGGGGCCTCAAGCGCGGCGCGAACGGAGTCGCCAAGCGTCGAGGGGTAACGGGCGAGCACGGCGGCGACCGCGGCCGAATCCCACGCGACCTTTTCGTCGAAGATGCGCGCGTAGTGGATTTCGTCGGGTGTTTTTTCGTCGGGATCTTTGGGCAGCGTGGCGACGAGCTTGGTGAGCAGGGCGTAGGCGTTTTGCGCTTCGGGGGGATTTTTGCGCGGAACGACCAAGTCGGCGGTGTCGGGCGCTTCTTCGTCGGCGACGAAGGCGTAGGCGAAGAGCGCAAAGAGGAGCCCGATGGATCCAAAGAGAATCCAGAGCGCGCGCCGCGTCGCCGCCTTTCGCGCCTCGTCGGCGGCTTCGAAGGAGGCGTCGTCGTCGGCGGGGGGCAGGGTAGGGGGCATGCGAGCGGGGGTGGCGAGCCGAGGCTCGCCGTCGAAAGCGGAGCCGAGGCTCCGCACTCCAAATCAGGAGGCGGACTTGCGGCGGCGGGAAGACTTGGGAGCGGGGGGCGGCGGAGCCTCCTCGTCATCGGACGTCGCGGTGCGGTCGATGTTGAGGTAGGTCTTGGCCAGCATCTGGCTCTCGTAGAACTCCAGGAGGCGGATGCCTTCGCGCGGTTTCACCAAGTCCTTCTTCGTGGCGGCGTCGATCTGGCTCTTGATGCGGCGGCAGAGCTCTTCCCACTGGTATTGAACGGTCTCGATGACCTCGTTCATGCGCACGCCGGCGAGGGTGTCCTCGATGTAGTAACCGTTGGGCTCGTCGTCTTCGAGGAAGACGTGGACCTCGTTGACGCGGCCAAAGAGGTTGTGGAGGTCGCCCATGATGTCCTGGTAGGCGCCGGTGAGGTAGATGCCGAGGTAGTAGGGCTTGCCGTTGAGCGGGTGGAGCTGGAGGTAGTCTTTCGTGTCCTGGAGATCGATGAAGGTGCCGATCTTGCCGTCGGAATCGCAGGTGATGTCCACGAGCGTGGCGTTGACGGCGGGATTCTCGTCGAGGCGGTGCAGCGGAGTGATGGGGAAGAGCTGCTTGAGCGCCCAGTGGTCGAGGAGACTCTGGAAGACGGAGAAGTTGCAGACGTATTGGTCGGCGAGGAGGCGATCGAGCTCGCGGAGCTCCTCGGGCACGTAGCCGGCGTCGCGGTTTTCCTGGGCGATCTGTTCGCAGATCTGCCAGTAGATCGACTCGGCGGCGGCGCGGTTTTCGAGGTCGAGGTAGCCGAGGTTGAAGAGCGAGAGGGCCTCCTCCTTTTTCTGCACGGCGTCGTGGAAACGCTCGAGTTTGCCGAGGCGGGATTTGTTGCGGAGGAGGGACTCGAGGTCGTGGACGACCTTGTGCTTCTCCTTGGGCTGGTGTTGCACGCCGAGGGTCTCGCGCTTGTTGATGCGCTCGAAGACCTCGACCACGAGCATGGCGTGGGGGGCGACGATGGCGCGGCCGGATTCGGAGACGAGGTCGGGCACGGCGACGCCCATGGAATCGCAGATGTCGCGGACGTTGGAGACGACGTCGCGGGCATACTCGGCCATCGAGTAGTTCATCGACGACTCGTAGTTGGTCCGGGAGCCGTCGTAGTCGATGCCGAGGCCGCCGCCGACATCGAGGTAGCCCATGGGGAAGCCCATCTTGGAGAGCTGGCAGTAGAAGCGGGAGGCCTCGATGACGGCGTTCTTGATCGTGAGGATGTTGGGGACCTGCGAGCCGATGTGGAAGTGGACGAGGCGCAGGGCGGAGGTGAGCTTGGCTTTGCGGAGCTTTTCGCAGGCGAAGAGGATCTCGGCGGTGTTGAGGCCGAACTTGGCGTTGTCGCCGGTGGAGGAGGACCACTTGCCCTCGCCGCGGGTCTGGAGTTTCGCGCGGAAGCCGATCAGGGGTTTAACTCCGACCTCTTCCGAGACGCGGATGATGTCGTCGAGCTCGGCGAGTTGTTCGACGACGATGATGACCTTCTTGCCGAGCTTGCGGCCGAGGAGGGCGATGCGGATGAAGTCGTAGTCCTTGTAGCCGTTGCAGACGATGAGGGCGTTGCTGCCCTCGTGCATGGCGAGGGCGATCATGAGCTCGGGCTTGGAGCCGGCCTCGAGGCCGTAATTGAAGCCTTTGGAGGCACCGACGATCTCCTCGACGACTTCGCGGAGCTGGTTGACCTTGATGGGGAAGACGCCGCGGTAGGAGCCTTTGTAGCCCTCCTCCTTGATGGCTTGGGCGAAGACGGCGTTGAGTTTCTCGACGCGGTGGCGGAGGAGGTCCTGGAAACGGATGACGAGCGGGGCCTTGAGGCCCATCGACACGGCTTCGTCCACGACGTCCATGATGCGGATCGAGCGACCGTCGGAGAGGGGCTGCACGGTGACGCAGCCGTCGGGGCCGACGCCGAAGTGGCCGGCGCCCCAGCGTTTGAAACCGTAGAGTTCTTCGGACTTCTCGGTGGACCAGTCGGGGGCGGCGGGAGCGGGTTTGCTTTTCACTAGATGGGAAAGGGGAAGAGGCGCGGAAAGGCGGGGGGGCGAGGCGACGCGGAAACGCAGGCGAAGGGGGAGGCGGAGCGGGCGAGAGGAGAGCGGTCGGGTTATGGCTTGCGTTCGCGAAGACGGGCGCGGTTATTTCGCGATTCCTCGTCTAAAAACCACGTCCCGCAAATCAGAAAATGACTTCCGTGTCCGATTCGTTGCTCGTTATCGCTCAAGCTTCCGCTCCCGCTCCCGGCGCGGGCGCGATGGGCACCCAGTTTCTTTTCATCGGTTTCATGTTTGTCGCGATGTGGTTCCTCATCATCGCTCCGCAGCGCAAGAAGCAGAAGGAGCACGCCAAGATGCTCGCCGCGCTCGATCAGGGTGACGAGATCATCACCGCCGGCGGCATCTACGGCGAGATCACCCACAAGAAGGACGACCGCTTCGTGGTGAAGATCGCCGACGGCGTGAAGATCGAGTTGGCCAAGAGCTTCGTGCAGGACGTCGTCCGCAAGAAGTAAACGCCCCGCGTTCTTGTGGTCCGCGGCGCCGCCTGCTGGCGCGTCGCCGCGTCGCCGGGTTTTCGCCCGTTTTATCACCCCTGTCGTTCCCCCCCTCGCTTTCCACTTAGCGCCTCTCCCCTTAGCCGGTCCCGGTTTGGCCGCACCGCGTGCGCCGACGGCTCCGCAACCCGTTTTTTAAACCAAAACAAAACATCATGCTTAAACGCAATCTGTGGAAGCTCGTGTTGAGTTCCCTGATTCTGCTCTGGGCCGTGCTCTCGCTCGTGCCCCTGCAGGACCGGGAGTTTACCGAGTTCATCGTTGATAAGGTCGAAACCCGCCAGACCGAGTTCCTCGCTCTCCTCGAGGAGGCCCGCGGTCGCTACAACGCCGAGCCGCGCCAGGCGCCCTCGGTTTTCGTCGCCCTGCGCGACATCGCCAACGAGCGCAAAATCGACCTCGCCGAGCAGTTCTTCCCCCGCATCCCGCTCGAGAGTTCGCTGCGCAACGTCACCAAGCGCAACAACCTCCTCCTCGAGCACCTGCTCGCCGAGTCCAAGGGCCGCCTCCAGCTCGGCCTCGACCTTCGCGGCGGCGTGGCCTTCACCCTTGAGGTGGACGAGACGGCCGTGGCCAACCTGCCCGACTACGAGCGCGAGGAAAAGCTCGGCAAGGCCATCGAGATCATCGGCGACCGCATCAACGGTCTCGGCGTCGCCGAGCCCATCGTGCGCGCCGTGGGCTCCAACCGCATCGAGGTGCAGCTCCCGGGCGTGAACACCCGTGACAACCCCGACGTGCTCGACGCCGTCAAGAAGCCCGCCCGCCTCGACTTCCGCCTCGTGCATCCTTTCGCCGACCCGGCCACCACGCCGCCCGGCGAGATTCCGATCGGCTACGAGATCAAGACCATCGAAAACGAGGGCCGCAACGGCCAGATCGTCGTCACCGAGATCTTCGTGAAGCGCACCTGGGAGATGACGGGCGAGACCGTCACCCGCGCCTACGCGACCATGGACGAGATGGGCCGCTACCAGATCAACCTCGAGTTCAACTCCGAGGGCGCCCGTCGCTTTGCCGAGGTCACGCGCGACATCGCCCGCCAGAGCCGCGAGCTCCAGCAGCGCACCGGCAACCCCAACTCCCGCGCCCAGCTCGCCATCGTGCTCGACGGCCGCGTCTATTCCGCCCCCGGCGTCGCCGAGGAGATCGGCGGCGGCCGCGCCCAGATCACCGGCCAGTTTACCCAGCGCGAGGCCGTCGAACTCGCCAACGTGCTCAACAACCCCCTCGACCTGCCGCTCCGCATCCAGGAGCAATACGAGGTCGGGCCCACCCTCGCCGCCGAGTCGATCGCCAGCGGCAAGCTCGCCTTCATGATCGGCCTCGCCTGCACCGCCGTGTTCATGGTCGTGTGCTACACGAGCGCCGGCTTCCTCGCCGTCGTGTCGATGGCGATCAACCTCGTCATCATCCTCGGCGCCCTCGCCAGCGTCGGCGCCACGCTCACCATGCCCGGCATCGCCGCGCTGGTGCTCACCATTGGCATGGCGGTGGACTCGAACATCCTGATCTTCGAGCGCATCCGCGAGGAACGAAAGCTCGGCAAGTCGCTGCCCGCCGCCCTCGAGTCCGGCTTTGAGAAGGCCTTCTCGGCCATTCTCGACGGCAACCTTACGACGCTCATCACCGCGGCGATCATGATCTACCTCGGCACCGGTCCGGTGAAGGGCTTCGGCGTCACGCTCGCCATCGGCATCTTCTCCACGATCTTCGCCGCGCTCGTCGTCAGCCGCGTCTTCCTCAGCATCGCGGTCCATGGCGGCTTCGCGAAATCGATGCGGATGGTGAACATCCTCGGCACCACGTCCTTCGACTTTCTGCGCCACGCCCGCTCCGCCTTCATCGTCTCCTGGGTCATCGTGGCCGTCGGCGTCGGCACCGTGATCTACAAGGGCGAGGCCATCTACGGCAAAGACTTCACCGGCGGCGACCAGGTGACGCTCTCCTTTGAAAAACGCCTCGACATCGCCGACGTGAATCGCGTCGCGGCCAACTCCGGACTGACCGACGTCTCGGCCGGCTACAGCCAGGAGATCGGCTCCGACGTGGAGCTGCTCCGCATCTCGACCAAGTTCGACCAAGCCGCCGGTCTCGTCACGGCGCTCCAAGCGGCGCATCCCGACGCCGGGCTGAAGGTCGTGGGCGAGTCGCGCGTCGGCCCCACCGTCGGCGCCGAGATCCGCGACAACGCCCTCTGGGCGATCTTCTGGTCGCTCGTGCTCATCCTCGTCTATATCGCCTTCCGCTTCGAGGTCGGCTACGGCGTCGGCGCGGTCGTCTGCACCATCCACGACGTGCTCATGACGATCGGCATCTTCGTGCTGCTCGACCGACAGTTCAACGCCGCCATGGTGGGCGCCATCCTCCTCATCGTCGGTTACTCGATCAACGACACCATCATCGTGTTCGACCGCATCCGCGAGGAGCTGAAGCTCGACCCGCACACCAAGCTCGCCGCGGTGATCAACCGCTCGCTCAACCTCACCCTCGCGCGCACCCTCGCCACGAGCGGCACCACGCTGCTCACCGCCATCGCCCTCGCGGCCGTGGCCGGCGGCGAGATCAACGACCTCGCCGTCACGCTCATCATCGGCGTCGTCGTCGGCACCTTCTCCTCGCTGTTCATCGCCTGCCCGGTCTTCTACTGGTGGCACAAGGGCGACCGCGACAGCGCCGAGAAGAGCCACGACACGAAGCCCGTTTACGACTGGGACGTCGGCGCGAAGGTGTCCGGCGCCAAGCCGATCGAGAACAAGTAAGCCCGCCCGCGCGCGCCGAGCCATCGGCGTCGAGGGCAGGGCGCGACCCCTGGGCGCGCCGCGTCCGGGCCTTTCCAAGCGCCGGACGCCCCCCGGACCCGGTCCCCGCCGCCCTCGGCGGGCCCGGCGGTCCCGCCCTACCTCGCACCGACGAGCCCCGTCGCGCGCGCGCAGTCCTCGAACGACCATGCCTTCTCCCATGCGCTGGATCCACCAGCCGCCGCCGCCCGATCAGATCACGGCGCTCTCCTCCGCCCTCGGCGCCAGCCCCGTGCTCGCCGAGTTGCTCCTCCGGGCCGGCCACGCCGACGCCGAGGCCGCCGCCGCGTTTCTGAAGCCCGCCCTCGCGCGCCTGGCCGATCC
This sequence comes from Verrucomicrobiota bacterium, assembly GCA_030605125.1. GTDB lineage: Bacteria > Verrucomicrobiota > Verrucomicrobiia > Opitutales > Opitutaceae > IMCC26134_A. The sequence goes on from JAUWBD010000095.1 coordinate 16,308, forward strand.
CTTCCTGCTCAAAAACCTCGACCGCGCCACCGCCCGCCTGCGCCGCGCCCTCGCCGCGCGGGAGGAGATCGTGGTGCTCGGCGACTACGACGTGGACGGCGTGAGCAGCACCGCGCTGCTCGTGAGCATCCTGCGCCGCTTCGGCGCCTCGCCGCGTTTCGTGGTGCCCCGCCGCATGGAGGACGGCTACGGCCTCTCGCGCAGCGCCATCGATCGCGCGCTCGAGCCCGGCCGCCCCGCGCTCTTTGTCGCGCTCGATTGCGGCACCAACTCCCACGAGGAGGTCGCCTACCTCGGATCGCTCGGCATCGACGTCATCATCGTTGACCACCATCGCTCGAAGGAGAAGCCGCTCGAGCACGGTATCCTCATCAACCCGCACGCCCACGACCTGCCGGGCGACGACGCGTGGCGCCACCTCTGCACCGTCGGCCTCGTCTTCAAGCTCGTCCACGGCCTCGTGAAGGAGCTGCGCGCCGAGGACCACCCCGAGGCGCACGCGATCAAGCTGCGCGACTATCTCGATCTCGTGGCGCTCGGCACCGTGGCCGACCTCGTGCCGCTCCAGTTCGAGAATCGCATCCTCGCCCGCTACGGCCTGCGCACGCTCCAGGAGGCCGCGCGCCCCGGCCTGCGCGCATTGATGGACGTGGCCGGCGTGCGCCCCGGGCAGGACCTCATGCCGGTGGACATCTCCTTCCGCCTCGGCCCGCGCATCAACGCCTCCGGCCGCCTCGCCGACGCCGCGCTCTCCGTCGAGCTGATCCTCAGCGACGACGCCCGTTTTTGCCGCGAGACCGCCCGCCAGCTCGACGACTTCAACCGCGAGCGGCAGGACATCGAGCGCGCCATCACCGAGGAGGCCGAGCGCATGGTCGAGGAGCACTTCGCCGACCAGCCCGGCATCGTGCTCTACGCCGAGGGCTGGCACCCCGGCGTGGTCGGCATCGTGGCCGGCCGCGTGACGCGCAAATACCACCGCCCCTGCATCGTGCTCGGCAACGAGGTCACGCAGGCCAAGGGCTCCGGCCGCTCCGTCGATGGCATCAACCTCGTCGAGATCCTCGGCGGCTGCGCCGACCTGCTCTCCAGCTGGGGCGGCCACCCCATGGCCGTCGGCGTCGCCCTGCCCAAGGAGAACCTGGAAAAGTTTCGCGTCCGTTTCGCCGAGGGCGTCCGCACCTGGACCGGGGGCAAGGCCGCCGAGCCCGAGCTGCAAATCGCCGCCTGGCTCGACCTCGCCGACATCCACGAGCGCCTCATGGACGAGCTCGCGCAGATGCATCCCTTCGGTCAGGCCAATCCCGAGCCGGTCTTCGGCCTGCGCGGAGTCGTGCTCCGCCAGCGCCCGGAGGTGTTCAAGGGGCAACATTTCCGCTTCGTGCTGGAGCAGGGCGACGGCCGCCGCCGCCTCTACGGCGTGGCTTGGAAGATGGCCGAGCGCCTCCCGCCCGTGGGGCGCCCCCTCGACCTCGCGGTGGAGTTGACCTGGAACTTCTTCAACGACCGTAAATCGATCCAACTGGAGCTGATCGACTGGCGCGAGGCCGCGGCGGAGCAGGGGGCGGAGCCGCGCCGAGCTTGAGCCGCCGCGGGAATGCGTTACCCGTTCGCCTCATGCCGCGTTTCCTCCGCCTTTTCCTTTTCGCGCCGTTTCTCGCGCTTCCCCTCGGCTTGTCGGCCCAGCCCAACCCGCCGCCCGCCGTCGAACTCGCCAACCTCCGCGAGGACGTGCGTCTCCTCACCCAGCGGCTCGGCGAGCTTTCCCTCCGCGTCGAGCAGCTCGAGCGCGCCAACGCCGAGCTCGCCCGCGCCGCCGCCGGCGCGCAGCAAAACGCCGCCACGCTCTCCCAGCTCAACACCGCCATCGCCGACCTTTCGCGCGACATTCGCACCGCGCAGACCCAGACCAAGAACGAGGTGCTCGCCGTGGTGGCCACCCAGATGGAGAACCTCGCCAAGCAGACCAACGCCGCGCTCGACGCCATGGCGCGCAACCGCGCCGCCTCCGCCCCCGCCGCGCCCGCGACCTTCTCCGACAATTTCCCGAAGGAAGGCGTGACCTACACCGTGCAGCGCGGCGACACGCT
>JAUWBD010000062.1 GCA_030605125.1 Verrucomicrobiota bacterium
TGGAAGATGAACAAGACCGCCGCCGACGGCGCGGCCCTCGTGGCCGACATCGTCGCCGAGGTCGGCAAGCAAAACGACGTCGAAGTCGTCGTCTGCCCGCCCTTCACCGGTCTCGAATCCGCCCACGCCAAGCTGGACGGCTCCACCGTGAAGCTCGGCGCGCAAAACATGCATCCCGAGGCCTCCGGCGCCTACACCGGCGAGATCTCGGCCGGCATGCTCCGCTCGCTCTTCGCCACCCACGTCATCCTCGGCCATAGCGAGCGCCGCACCTACTTCGCCGAGACCGACGCCTTCATCAACCAGAAGGTCCTCGCCGCGCTCAAGTCGCAGCTGAAGCCCATCCTCTGCGTCGGCGAGACGCTCGCCGAGCGCGAGGCGGGCAGCACGCTCAAGGTCGTGCAGACCCAGCTCGAGGCCGGCCTCGAAGGCGTCTCCAAGGACCTCGCGACCAGCGTCGTCATCGCCTACGAGCCCGTCTGGGCGATCGGCACCGGCAAGGTCGCCACCACCGAGCAGGCGCAGGAGGTGCACGCCTTCATCCGCTCGCTCCTCGTGAAGCTCTTCGGCGACGCGATCGCGCAGAAGGTGCGCATCCTCTACGGCGGCTCGATGAAGCCGGCCAACGCCCCCGAGCTCCTCGCCCAGAAGGACATCGACGGCGGCCTGATCGGCGGCGCGAGCCTTGAGGCCCGCAGCTTTGTCGAGCTCGTCAACGCCGCCATCGCGGCCAAGTAAGGTCGTCGCTCGCGATCCCGCCACGCGGGACGCCCGCGTTTCACGACGCGGGCGCGCCCGCGCCCGGGTGGCTCCTACAGCCCCGCCAGCAGCGCGCGCAGCTCGGCCGCCGGGTCTTCGTGGTCCTGGTCGATGGCGAGCTGGAGCGCCTCCTCCAGCACCGGACGCGCCGCGGATTTGTCGCCGGCGCGCAGCAGCAGTTTGCCGAGCAGGATGCGCGGCATCATCCAGTCGGCGCGCGAGGCGCAGCAATGCCGGTAGTGCTCGGCCGCCTCCTCGCGCCGGTCCGCCGCGTCGAGCGCCTGCGCGAGACTGAACCGAAACAGCGCGTTGCCCGGCTGCTGCGCGACGAGCGCGGTGAATTGTGCGATGCGATCCATAAAGCAGAGCGAAAGAGCGACAGGGCGACAGAGCGGCAGAAGGCGGAATATAAGACGGAGCTGGTGAGGGCTTAGCTAAACCGCGCCTCGATCAGCCGCGCAAACTCCTCCGGCGGCCGCACCGGTTTGCCGGCCTTGTCGATGAACACGTGCAAGGTATGGCCCGAGGCCAGCTTTTCCGCGCCGCGAAACAACTCGTAATCGATGCGCAGCCGCAGCGCGGGCTTCTCGCGGATCACCGCGTGCACCGTCACCACGTCCGCGTAGCGGGCCGGCTTGTGGTAACGCAGCGCGACCTCGATCACCGGCAGGAAAAATCCGCGCGCCTCCAGCTCGCGGTAGGGGATGCCCTCCGCCGCGAGCAGCGCGGTGCGCGCCACCTCCAGCCACGGCAGGTAGCTGCCGTGATAGACGACGCCCATCATGTCGGTCTCGGCGTAGCGGACCTCGATCTGGCTGCGGTGTTCAAGCATGGTGAACGCCCGGGATCATGGGGCGCCGCGGGGCGGTCGCGCAAGGGGAGGCTTGCGGCGCCGGGCCCGTCGTCGATTCTTCGGCCATGGCCGACTTGCGCAAAGTGCTCCTGATCGACGACGAACGCGGGCAGGCGAAGATCGTGGACGCCTCGTTCTCCAAATTCGCCGGCGAGAAATTTCAACTGTATTGGTCCCAGACCTACGACGAGGGCCTGCTCGAGCTGCGCCGCGGCGGCTACGCCGCCTGCCTGCTCGACTACCAGCTCGGCGAGCGCGACGGCCTCTCTCTGCTCCGCGAGGCCGTGCGCCTGGGCGTGCGCACGCCGGTCATCTTCCTCACCAGCGAGACCTCCGGCGAGGTGGACGTGCAAGCGATGGAGGCCGGCGCGCTCGACTACCTGGTGAAGGGCGAGATCAACCCGCGGGCGCTCGAACGCTCCCTGCGCTACGCCCTCAAGCTCCACGCGACCCTCGACGAGCTGCGGCGCCTCGCCACGCGCGACATGCTCACCGGCCTGCTCAATCGGCGCGAAGGCCTGCGCCTGCTGCAACGCGAGGTCGAGCGCACCCGCCGCTACCCGCGGCCGCTCTCGGCGCTCTTGATCGACGTGGATCACTTCAAGGAGGTGAACGACCGCAAGGGCGGCCACGCCGCGGGCGACGCCCTGCTCGTCGCGGTGGCCCGCGCGCTGGAGAGCCAGGTGCGGCCGGAGGATGCGGTGGTGCGCTGGGGCGGCGACGAGTTCGCGGTCTGGCTGGCCGATACCGACGCGGCCGCGGCGCGATTGGTCGCGGAGCGGATGCGCGTGGCGGCGCGAGCGCTCGGCACGACCCTCTCGATCGGGGTGGCGCAGTGGACCGCCGAGCGGGGCGACGAGGGCGGTCTCATCGCGGCGGCGGACAAGGCGCTTTACGAGGCCAAGTGGGCCGGTCGCGACCGCGTGGCCTGATCCGACATCATGCAGATGTTCGGGTCGCATCGAGGTGATCTCGCGGCAGCTTTCGGTGGGGCCCTCGTCTCGAAATACCCTCCGGGTATTCCTTCGCTCGGTCCGCACCGAAATCCGCTCGCGATCTCACCCCGCTGCTCTGCCGCCCATCTGCATGATGCCGGCTGATCGTCCGGGCCACTCGATTGAAAATTTTCTACTCCAGGCAGCGTCGCGCGAGGCGCTCGCCCGCCGCGATGCACGCGGGCAGGCCGATGCCGTCGCGCACGGGGCCGCCGATGTGCAAGCCCGGGTGCCGGTCTTCGGCGGCGGCGATCACCTGCAGGTGTTCGTCGTGGTTGAGTTGATACTGCGGGATGGCGTGCGGCCAGAAGGTCCGTCGCGCGAAAACCGGCTCGCTGCGCACGCCGAGCACCTCGGCCAGCTGCGGGCGCACGATCGCGAGCTGCTTCTCGAGCGGCTCGCGGGCGAGGTCGCCGTGGCGCGCGCCGCCGATCATGACGGTGAGCGCCACCCGGCCCTGCGGCGCGCGGCCGGGGAAGAGCGTGCTGTTGAACAGCACTCCGAGCAGCGGGCGCTTCTCGATCGAGGGGAAGAGCAAGCCGAAGCCGTCGAGCGGATGCGCCACGTCTTCGCGACGATAGCCGAGAAAGAGCGAGCACACCGGCGGGTGCTCGAGGTGGTCGAGCGAGGCGAGCGAGGTCTGGGCGCCGGGCGAGCCGATCTCCAGCCGCGCGAGGGCGGGGGCGGGGAGGGCGAGGACGAGGTGGGAAAAACGTTCCGCGGGCGAGGCGTCGAGGATCCAGCCAGCGCGCGAGGGGCTTATGCGGGCGACATTCGCGCCGAGCCGGAGCGAGCCGGCCGGCAGCGAGGTAGCAAGGGCGCGGGGCAGGGTGGCGAGGCCGTCGGCGAAGCTGATGATCGGCGGCGGGCCGGGCGGCTCGCCTCGGGCGCGGCGGGCCTTGGCGTTTTTGATCTGGGCGCGCACCAGCGAGCCGTGTTCGTGCTCCGCCTTCCAGAGCGCCGGAAACGCGTGGCGGGCCGAGAGGCGCGAGGCGTCGCCCGCGAAGATGCCCGAGACGAAGGGATCGAGCGCGTAGTCGAGCAGTTCCTGGCCGAAGTGCTCGCGGAAAAAATCCGCCAGCGGCAGGTCCTGCCGGCGCGGCCGGCGGCGGCGAAAGATCTCGCGAAACACGCGAAATTTTGTGCGACGGGAGAAGAGAGCGGAGCGGAAAAAGCCGGGCGGCGAAAGCGGGAGCGGGCGCGGCGCGCCGTCACGCAGCACGTAGCGGTTCTTCGCCTCGGGCGAGGCAACCTGACGGGCGGCTTCGAGGCCGAGTTCGCGCACGAGCGCGGCCACGGGCGGCGTCTCCTGCATGGAGTTGGGGCCGCTCTCGATCAGCCATCCTTCCGGGTGCCGCTCGCTGCGGATGACGCCGCCGGGCTCGGGCGCGGCGTCGAAGACCGCGACGGGGCGACCGGCGAGGGCGAGACGGCGTGCGGCGGCGAGTCCGGTGAGGCCGGCGCCGACGACGGCGACGGGTTGGTCAGAGCGAAGGGGAGGGGAGGAGTCCAAGGCGGGACGGAGGATTCACGATCAGGCACGCGTTTGTCGCGGCGTTTGTTGCGATGCTTGGCCCGTCCGGCGCGGCGGCGAAGCGCGGCGGGCGCGCGCTCAGCTTTTCGCCCCGCCGAGCTTCACGATCCGGTCGAAGTGGGCCTTGGTCAGCGGCATCACCGAGAGCCGGCTCTGGCGCAGCAGCGGGATCTCGGCGAGTTTCTCCTCGGCCTTGATCGCGGCGAGCGTGACGGGGCGGGGGAACTCCTCGCCGATCGCGAGCTCGACCGCGGACCAGTCGCCTTCCTCGGCCTTCGGGTCGGGGAAATGCTCTTTCGTGACGGTGGCGGTGCCGAGCACGGCCTTGGTCGTCACGCTGGCGTAGAAGAGCACACGGTCGCCGCGCTTCATCGCCCGGAGGTGGTTGCGCGCCTGGAAATTCCGGACGCCGTCCCAGACGGTTTTCTTGTCACGGACAAAATCGCTCCACGCGTAGGCCTCGGGTTCGGTTTTCACCATCCAGTATTGGGTTGTCATGGGCGCGGTCGATCAATGCGGTCCGCGAGATGGACGCAACTTCGACTCTCTTTCCTTGATTCGTGCGGAGCGGGGCCCGTCCTTCTTGCGCTCCAAACTGTTTCGCATCTGCTTTACCTCGATGAATCGCACGCTTTTCCCGATCCGACTGGTGTTTGTGCTCATCTGCGCGGCCGCCGGCTACCTCGTGTGCCTTGCGGTGCCCGACTGGGACAATCATCGCGTGCTCGCGACGTTTTTTGGCGGAGGTTTGGGGCTGCTGCTCGTCTTGATCGACGTGATGTTGAAGGGCTTCTCGTTGCGAGGCCTCTCGGCGCTGACCTTCGGCCTGGCGGTGGGCACGATCATGTCGCACCTGGTCAGCGTCTCGCCTCTGCTGAAGGAGGGCGATCCGCAGGTGATTTTTCTGGTGCGTCTGGCTCTCTTCCTAGGGGTGACTTATCTCTGCACCGTCATCGCGCTACGCGGGAAGGACGAGTTCAACCTGGTGATCCCTTACGTGCGTTTCGTGCCGCACGAGGTGGATGTGCCGCTGGTCGTCGTGGACACGAGCGCGTTGATCGACGGGCGCATCGCGCGCATCTGCGAGGCGGGCTTTATCCCGGGCGCCTTGGTCATCCCGCGTTTCGTGCTCAATGAACTCCAAGCGGTCGCCGATTCTTCCGATCCGACGCGTCGCGCGCGCGGTCGGCGTGGTCTCGACACGCTCAACGAATTGCGCCGCATCAAGCGCCTCGACCTTCGTATCCACGAGAGCGAGGCCAAGCGCGGCGAGATCGACGCCAAGCTGGTCTTTCTCGCCACGTCCATGAAGGCGAAGCTGCTCACGGTGGACGAAAACCTGGCCAAGCTCGCGGATTTTCACGGCGTCATTGGCTTGCATCCAGCGGATCTCGCGCGAGCCCTCCAGCCCACCTACGCTGTCGGTGAGCCGATCGAGGTCGATCTCGTCAAGGCCGGCAAAGACGAGGGCCAGGCGGTGGGCTACTTGCCGGACGGCTCGATGGTGGTGGTCAACGACGCCGCGCGTTCGGTCGGCCAGCGCGTGCGCGCCGAGATCGTCGGCGTGGCACCTTCGGGCAATGGCCGGATCATCTTCGCGCGGCCGATGGCGCGGGAGTGAGTTTCAGCGCGTTTCCTCCGCGGCCGCCGCGACCGCGAGAAACGACGCGAGGGGGGGGAGCTGGCGGACATCCTCCGCCCGCCAGCCGACCACGAGGCGGCTCTCCGGCGCCGGCCCCTCGAGCGGACGAAAGGCCACTCCTTCCGGCAGCGGTCGCGTCTCGCTCGGGCACATGAAGGTCGCGCCCAGGCCGGCGCGCACCAAGCCGACGGCGTTGGCGCGCGGCCACACCTCCTCCTCGATGCGCGGCGTCACGCCGGCGCGCGAAAAGGCCGCGAGCACGCGATCGTAAAAGCCGGGGTTGTGCGCGCGGGGAAACAGCACCCACGGCGTGGCCGCGAGGTCCTTGAGCCGCAGCGAGGCGCGCTGCGCGAGCGCGTGGTCGGCGGGGAGCAGCACGCCGTTTTTCTCGCGCAGCAGCTCGCGCGTGCGCAGGCCGGGCGTCGTAGCGTCGGGGTGGAAAAAGCCGCAGGCGATCTCGCCCGCCGCCAGCGCCACGAGCTGCGCCGAGGTCGGCGACTCGTTGAGCTCGAGGCGGATTTTCGGGAAACGCCGGTGAAACTCTCGCAGGATGCCGGGCAGCACCGTCGCCATCGCGAGGCCGGTGAAGGCCACCTTCACCTGGCCGGTCTGCCCCTCGGTGAGCGCGCGCAGTTCGTCCGGCACCGCCGCGAGCGCGCGGAGGAGGGGCTCCACGCGCTCGGCCAGCGCCCGCCCCGCGGCCGTCAGCTCGACCTTGCGGCGCGAGCGCGCGAAGAGTTCCACGCCCAGCGCCTCCTCCAGTTGCGCGATCTGCCGGCTGAGCGCCGGTTGCGCCACGGCGAGCGCCTCCGCCGCGCGGCGAAAATGCAACGTCCGCGCCACCTCGCGGAAATAGACCAAGTGGCGGAGCTCAAAATCAAACTGATACTCACGAGGCATCACCGGCAGCAAAACAAGCACTTCCCGGTTATGCAAGGACCGTGGTATATTGGCCCTTCAGCCCGTCCTCGACACCCGACCAAACGACCATGTCCGCCCAACCCAAATCGCTCTTCCAAAAAGTCTGGGAAGCGCACTCCGTGCGCAAGCTGGCCAACGGCCAGACCCAGCTCCTCATCGGCACGCACCTCATCCACGAGGTCACCTCCCCGCAGGCCTTCGGCATGCTGCGCGACCTCGGCCTGAAGGTCCTCATGCCGCACCGCACTTTCGCGACGGTTGACCACATCGTCCCGACCAACGAGCTGGTCGAGCCCTACAAGGACCCGCTCGCGCAGGCCATGATGGACGAGCTGCGCAAAAACTGCGCCCAGTTTGGCGTCACCTTCTTCGACCGCGCCACCGGCAAGCAGGGCATCGTGCACATCGTCGGCCCCGAGCAGGGCATCACCCAGCCCGGCACCACCATCGCCTGCGGCGACTCGCACACCTCCACCCACGGCGCCTTCGGCGCGATCGCCTTCGGCATCGGCACGAGCCAGGTGCGCGACGTGCTCGCCACCCAGACCATGGCGCTCGCCCCGCTCAAGGTCCGCCGCATCGAGGTCAACGGCAAGCTGCGCCCCGGCGTGTATGCCAAGGACGTCATCCTCCACATCATCCGCCTCACCGGCGTGAACGGCGGCACCGGCTACGCCTACGAGTATGCCGGCTCCACCTTCGACGGCTTCACCATGGAGGAGCGCATGACCGTCTGTAACATGTCGATCGAGGGCGGCGCGCGCGTGGGCTACGTCAATCCCGACGAGACCACCTTCGCCTACCTGAAGGGCCGTCCCTACTCGCCGAAGGGCGCCGCTTGGGACGAGGCCGTCGCGCGCTGGAAGGCCTACGCTTCCGATCCGGGTTGCCACTACGACGACGTGATGAAGATCGACGCGGCCGACATCGCGCCGACCGTCACCTGGGGCATCAATCCCGGCCAGGGCATCTCGATCAACGAGACCATCCCCGATCCCGCCAAGGCCACGTCCGCCGACGAGAAGGCCGGCATCGAGGAGGCGCTCGCCTACATGAAGCTGCCCGCCGGCGCGCCGATCAAGGGCACCAAGATCAACGTCGCCTTCCTCGGCTCCTGCACCAACGGCCGCCTCTCCGATTTCCGCGAGGTCGCGAAGTTCATCAAGGGCAAGAAGGTCGCCCCGGGCGTGCGCGCCATCGCCGTGCCCGGCTCGCAGATCGTCGCGCTCCAGTGCGAGAAGGAAGGCATCGACAAGGTGCTCGCCGAGGCCGGCTTCGAGTGGCGCGCCGCGGGCTGCTCGATGTGCCTCGCGATGAATCCCGACAAGCTGATCGGCGACGAGCTCTGCGCCTCGTCCTCCAACCGCAACTTCAAGGGCCGCCAGGGCTCCATCACCGGTCGCACGGTCTTGATGAGCCCCGTGATGGTCGCCGCCGCCGCCGTCACCGGCCAGGTCGCCGACGCCCGCGAAGTCTTCTCGGTCAACTAAACCAAAACTCAAACCAAGTAGAACCGCTAAAGGGCGCTAAAATCCGCTAAAGCCGGATTGAGTTAACGTCCTTTAGCGAAATTTAGCGGTTTCAAATCTTCTTAAAATGGCTCTCGAAAAAATCACCCAGGTCGCCGGCAAGGCCGTCTTCGTGCCCGGCAACGACATCGACACCGACCGCATCATCCCGGCGCGCTTCATGAAGTGCGTCACCTTCGATGGTCTCGGCGAGTTTCTCTTCTTCGACGTGCGCCACACGCCGGAGGGCGTGCCCACCGGCCACCCGATCGACAAGCCCGAGCACAAGGGCGCCAAGATCCTCCTCTCCGGCGCCAACTTCGGCTGCGGCTCCTCCCGCGAGCACGCCCCGCAGGCGATCCACAAGGCCGGCTTCCGCGCCATCGTGGCGGAAAACTTCGCCGAGATCTTCTTCGGCAACTCCACCACGCTCGGCATCCCCTGCGTGAACGCCTCGCGCGAGGACATCGCCAAGGTCGCCGCCGCGATCGAGAAGAACCCCTCGCTCGAGGTCGTCGTGGACGTCGAGAAGCTCGAGGTGCGCTTCGGCGGCGAGTCGATCAAGGTCACGCAGCGCGACAGCGCCCGCGACGCCCTCGTCAACGGCCGCTGGGACGCCATCGGCGAGCTGCTCGACGGCAAGCCGCAGGTCCTCGAGACCGCGGCCAAGCTGCCCTACCTGGCGCCCGCGGCCTGATTGGTTCGTCTGTCTCTCCCGCCCCGGCCCGCCTTGCGCGCCGGGGCTTTTTGCGTCCCGCTTCCGCTCCATGCCCGCCGCCACCGACCAGAATTTTCAGGACTACAAACGCGCCGAGGCCAAGGCGCTCGAGATCATGCGCGAGATGAAACAGACCACGCCCCGCACCGTGGACATCGAGCTCGCGCTGCTCGTCGCCGTCTTCGAGCTGCACAAGACGAAGCTGCCCGGCGCCGCGATTTCGAAAATCGTGCAAGGCCACCTCGCTGTATTGGCGGAGCACTACGCGCAGCCCGCGCCCCCGCCGCCCACGGCCTGATCGCGCTCCACGGGTTCATCCTCCCGCGTCGCCACGAAGAGGAGGGTGATCCCGAAGATCATGAACATCCGCGCGGCGGCGTTTTGGCCGTTCCAGGTCGAGCTTTGCCACATGAGAAACCACTCGCCGCCGATGGTGATGAAGCCGGTGAACCACTGGAGCAGCGTGAGCGTGAGCCCGTAGATCGCGAGGGGCTTGGCGGCGTGGAAGACCGCGGCGGGGGCGGCGCGGACCCGCCAGAGCCGCCACGTGCCGGCGAAGCAGAGGGCGCCCGCGGCGGCTTCCCACGCAATGAGGCCCCAGTAGAAGGCGTGGTGCAGCCAATAGCCGCCGTCCTCCGGGGTGGGGTCGGGGAGCGCGCGCCAGCGCTGGGCCTCGCCCGAGAAGAGCGTGTCCATGCCGAGGACGTGTTGCACGAACGCGTAATTGGACGGGTAGTCAAAGACGGCGTTGTTGAGGACGACGAGCAGGAGAAAAAAGCCGGAGGCGGCGAGCAGCGCGATTTTGGCGTGGCGAAGGGCGAGCATGGCGGAGCCGAGCAGGGGCGCGGTCGATGCCGCGGGCAAGCAGTCGCTATGCGGCACCCCTGCTGCGCAGCACGGCTTTCTCCACCTCGACCGCCACGAAGATCGCGAAGCCGATCAGGATCGGCGCCAGCCACTGGCCCGGATCGAGCGGCACCGTGCCGAAGAGCGTCTGCATGAAGGGCGCGTAGGTGAAGAGCAGTTGCAGCGCGACGAGCAGGCCCGCCGCCAGCCAGGCCATGCGGTTGGCGAAGAGGCTCGCCGGCCGCCAGGCGGATTCGCGCAGGAAGCGGGTGTTGAAGAGGTAGAATATCTCGCCGCAGACGAGGGTGTTCACCGCCAGGGTGCGGGCCACCTCGAGCGAAGCGCCCGTATTCTTTTCGTAGAGAAAGACCGCGATGGTGGCACCGCCCATGAGCAGGGCGACAAAGGCGATCCGCCAATACAGCGCGCCGTCGAGGATCGAGGCTCCGGATTTGCGCGGAGGCCGGCGCATGAGGCCCGGCTCGGCGGGCTCGAAGGCGAGGGCGAGCGCGAGCGTGACGGCCGTGACCATGTTGACCCAGAGGATCTGCACCGGCGTGAGCGGGAGCACCCAGCCGAAGGCCACCGCGACGAGAATGACGAGCGCCTGCGCGCCATTGGTAGGGAGGATGAAGACGATGGATTTGCGAAGGTTGTCGTAGATCGTGCGGCCCTGCTCCACGGCGCGCTCGATGGTGGCGAAGTTGTCGTCGGCGAGCACGATCTCGGCGGCCTCCTTGGTGGCCTCGGTGCCCTTGATGCCCATGGCCACGCCGACGTCGGCGCGCTTGAGCGCGGGGGCGTCGTTGACGCCGTCGCCGGTCATGGCGACGACCTCGCCCTCGGCCTGGAGCGCGGTGACAAGGCGCAGCTTGTGCTCGGGGCTGGTGCGGGCGAACACGTCGTGGCTGCGGGCGAGCTTGCGCAGCTCCTCGTCGGAGGCGGTCTCGAGCTGCGCGCCGGTCACGGCCTCGGCGGCCTCGGCGATGCCCATCTCGCGCGCGATGGCGCAGGCGGTGCCGGCGTGGTCGCCGGTGATCATCTTCACGCGGATGCCGGCCTCGCGGCAGATCTTGATCGCCTTGATGGCCTCGGGGCGCGGCGGATCGATGATGCCGACCAGTCCGAGGAAAACCAGGCCGGTGTCGGGGCCGAGGTCGTCAAGCGTGAGGCCCGGGGAGGAGGCGCCGGCGTGGTGCTCGCGGGCGGCGGCGGCGAGCACGCGCAGGCCGCGGCCGCCGAGCTCGGAGACGGCGCGGTCCCAGAAGGCGCGGTCGAGCGGCTCGGGCGCGCCGGCGGCGGAGCGTTGGCGCCGGCAGCGGTCGAGCAGGCGGTCGGGCGCGCCCTTGATGAACACGCGCGGCGAGGCGGCGTCGGGCGCGCGGTGGAGCGTGGCCATGAACTTGTTGTCCGACTCGAAGGGGATGACGGCGAGGCGCTCGTAGGGCGCGGGGTCGAAGCCGGCCTTGCGCGCGAGGGCGACGAGCGCGCCCTCGGTGGGTTCGCCGATCACGGTCCAGTGGCCGTCTTTCTTGGCGAGCGAGGCGTCGTTGCACACGGCCATCACCTCGACGAGCGCGCGCAGGTCGGCGTGGCCGGCGAGCGGCGCGGGGGCGCCGTCGCGGCTGATGGAGCCGGCGGGGTCGTAGCCGGTGCCGGAGAGATCGTAGCGGCCGGCGCGGGTGATGACGTGGCGCGCGGTCATCTCGTTGCGCGTGAGCGTGCCGGTCTTGTCGGAGCAGATGACGGTGACGGAGCCGAGCGTCTCCACCGAGTTGAGCTTTCGCGTGATCGCGTTGCGCCGCGCCATGCGTTGCACGCCGAGGGCGAGGGTGATGGTGAGGATGGCGGGCAGGCCCTCGGGGATGGCGGCGACGGCGAAGCCGATGGAGGCGAGGAGGAGCTCGTCGAGGCTGTATCCGTGCACGAGCCGGCCGACGGCAAACATGAGCGCCGCCATGCCGAGGATGACGACCGAGAGCGTCTTGCCGAAGGCCGCCATCTGCCGGGTGAGGGGAGTGGCGAGCGTCTCCACGTCGGCGATCATCTGGTTGATCCGGCCGATCTCGGTGTGCGCGCCGGTGCCGGTCACGACGGCGAGGCCGCGGCCGGAGGCGACGAGCGAGCCGGAAAACACCATCCCGTGGCGGTCGCCCACGCCGGCGGCGAGGTCCACGGGCTCGGGGCGTTTGGTGGCGGGCACGGATTCGCCGGTGAGGGCGGATTCCTCGACGCGCAGGTTGGTGGCCTCGAGCACGCGGGCGTCGGCCGGCACGCGGTCACCGGAGCGCAGGCGGATGATGTCGCCCGGCACGAGGTGCTCGGCGGAGATCTCGTGCCAGTCGCCGTCGCGGCGCGCGTGGGCGCGGAGCGAGAGCATCTTGCGGATGCCTTCGAGGGCCTCCTCGGCCTTGCCCTCCTGGATGAAGCCGATGATGGCGTTGATCACCACGACGCCGATGATGACGGCGGTGTCCACCCAGTGGCCAAGGATGGCGGTGACGACGCCGGCCGCGATCAGGATGTAGATCAGGACGTCGTGGAAGTGCCGGAAGAAGCGTTTGAGCGGGCCGTCCTTGGGCGGGGCCGGGAGGCGGTTGGGCCCCACGGCGGCGAGGCGTTTCTCCGCCTCGGCGGAGGAAAGGCCCTGCGGTGAGCTGCGGAGCCGGCGCAGCACCTCCTCGGCGGGCAGGGCGTGGGGCGTGGTCGGGCGAAGATCGGTGTGCGGTTCGACGGCCATGGTGGCCGGAGACTATGACGGAACCGCCGGTGTGCCAGCGAATCACGACGCCTGCGCGGGCCCCGGATACAAAAAACCGGCGTCGCCCTCGTGCGGGTGGAGGGCGACGCCGGCCGTGTGATTTAGGGGGCGCCTTATTCGGCCGCCGGCTTCTGCTTTTTGCCAAAGCCGTCCGGGTGCGAGGAGTGCCAGCGCCAGGCGGTCTCCACGATCGGCTCGATGGTGGTGTATTTCGGCTGCCAGTTGAGCTCCGTCTTGGCCTTCGTCGAGTCGGCGTAGAGCGCGGGCGGATCGCCGGCGCGGCGCGGGGCGGTGGTGTAGGGGACCTTGAGGCCGGTGACTTTTTCGACGGCGCGGATCACCTCGAGCACGGAGGTGGGCGTGCCGGTGCCGAGGTTGTAGAAGAGCTGCGCGCCGGGCGTGGCGAGTTTGTCGAAGACGGCGATGTGGGCGCGGCTGAGGTCGTCCACGTGCACGTAGTCGCGCAGGCAGGTGCCGTCCGGGGTGGGGTAGTCGGTGCCGAAGACCTTCAGCGGCGGGCGCTTGCCGGTGGCGGCGTCGATGGTGAGCGGGATGAGGTGCGTCTCGGGGTCGTGGCACTCGCCGATGGTGCCGTCCTCGGCCGCGCCGGCGGCGTTGAAGTAGCGGAAGGCGGCGAAGCTCAGCCCGTAGGCGTGGGCGAAGGCCTTGAGGGCGTTTTCCACGTCGAGCTTGGTCTGGCCGTAGGGGTTGATCGGGGCCTGCGGCATCGTCTCCACGAGCGGCATTTTTTCGGGGATGCCGTAGGTCGCGCAGGTGGAGGAGAAGACGAACTTTTTCACGCCGCAGCCGATCATGCAGCGCAGCAGGTGGTAGGTGGCGGCGACGTTGTTGAAGTAATACTTCATCGGCTCCGTCACGCTCTCGCCGACGTAGGCGTAGGCGGCGAAGTGCATCACCAGCTCGATCTTCTCCTTCTTGAGGATCTTGCCGACCTCGCTCTCGTTGCCGAGGTTGACGGAGTAGAAGGGCACGTCCGCCGCGACGGCCTGGCGGTAGCCGAAGACCAGGTTGTCGAGCACCACCGGGCGGTGGCCGGCGGCGATGAGTTGGCGGACGCAGTGGGAGCCGATGTAGCCGGCTCCGCCGACGACGAGAACGTTCATGGATGTTTGCGCAGGATGTTGATTGAGCGTAGCAGGGGAAAAACGGAGCGAGCCTTGTATTGCCAACGCCCTCCGCATGGCTAGCGATTTTCCCCTTCCCCATGTCCTTCCAGCCCGCACGCATAGTTATTACCGGTATCGGCCTGACGGCGCCCAATGGGAATTCCCTGAGCGAGTTTCGCCAGAACCTGCTCAACGGAGTCGCGGGCGTGGAGCCCTTCGACGTGCGCTACATGGGCAAGCTCATCGCGGGCGTCTGCCACTACGACCCGCTGCGCTACCAGAAGCGCAAGGAGCTGCGCGTTGGCACCCGCGCCGGCTCGATCTCCATCTATTGCGCCCACGAGGCGGTGAAGGACAGCGGCGTGGCCTTCGACGCGCTGCCGAAGGACCGCGTGGGCATCTACGTGGGCTGCACCGAGCACGGCAACGTCGAGACCGAGAACGAGATCTACGCCATCTCGAAGTTCAACTACGACACCAAGTATTGGTCGCACTACCACAACCCCCGCACCGTGGCCAACAACCCCGCGGGCGAGGTGTCGCTCTCGCTCGGCGTCACCGGCCCGGCCTACACGATCGGCGCGGCCTGCGCGGCGGGTAATCTCGGCCTGATCCACGCCGCGCAGATGCTGCGCCTCGGCGAGGTGGACTTCGCGATCTGCGGCGGCGTGAGCGAGTCGATCCACACCTTCGGCATCTTCGCCGGCTTCAAGTCGCAGAACGCCCTCGCCACCCACGCCGACCCGAAGAAGGCCTCGCGCCCCTTCGACAAGGGCCGCAACGGCATCGTGATCTCCGAGGGCGGCTGTCTCTACACGCTTGAGCGCCTCGACGACGCCCTCGCGCGCGGCGCGAAGATCTACGGCGAGATCGCCGGCTACTGCGTCAACAGCGACGCCTCAGACTACGTGCTGCCCAATCCCGGCCGCCAGGCCGAGTGCGTGCGCAAGGCGCTGACCAACGCGAAGCTCGCCGCGGCCGATATCCACATCGTGAATACGCACGCCACCTCCACGCCGCAGGGCGACATCCAGGAGTGCGAGGCGATCCGCTCGGTGTTTGGCACGGGCTGCCCCGACACCCACATCAACAACACCAAGAGCTACATCGGCCACTGCATGGGCGCGGCCGGCGCGCTCGAGCTGGCGGGCAACCTGCCGGCCTTTGACGACCTCGTGGTGCACCCCACGATCAACGTCGAGGAGCTCGACCCGCTCTGCGACGTGCCCGGCCTTGTGCTCAACACCCCGAAGCAGGCCGCCAAGGTGGACGCCATCCTCAACAACTCCTTCGGCATGCTCGGCATCAATTCCACGTTGATTGTGAAGCGCTTTGTTGCCTAATCCCGACCCTTTACTCCCGTTTCCCGCCTCTCATGACCAAAGACGCCTGCAAGCAAATCGTCCTCGACATCATCGCCGACATCGCGCCCGACGAGGACCTTTCCAACCTCAAGCCCGACGTGCGTCTCCGCGACCAGATGCAGCTCGATAGCATGGACTTCCTCGACATCGTGATGGAGCTCCGCAAGCAGCACGGCATCGAGGTGCCCGAGGCCGACTACATCCACCTCGCCACGCTCGACAGCTGCGCCGACTACCTCACCCCGAAGTTCGAGGCTCTGGGCAAGTAAGCCGCGTCGCGGACCAGTTTTTCCCTTTTGTCGCTCAAGCCCGGCCACCCCGATGGGGTGTCCGGGCTTTTTGTTTACGATCGAGGCGGGCGCCCGGTCTGGCCGCTGGAGACGACCGGGCATCCGGTGGGGGATTGACAGGAGGCGGCGGACGCATGGCCTGCCGCGCATGCAAAAGGCGAAAGCACACGGGACGCGCGGGCCGGGTCTGGGAGACGAGCTGTCGGGTGAGGCGACGGGCTTTGCCGGATGGTGCGCGCGTCTGACCGCCAGGCCTGGGTTTCAGCGCACGGTGATCGGGCTGATCCTCTTCGCGGGCCTGTTGGTGGGCGCGGAGACGCACCGGCCCTGGATGGAGGCGTATGGTCACGTGTTTCACGCGCTGGACCGGGTGGTGTTGAGCCTCTTCGTCGCGGAACTGGCGCTGCGCATCGCGGCGCACGGGCGCTGGCCGTGGAAGTTTTTCCTCGATCCGTGGAATTGCTTCGACGCGGTGATCGTGGGCGTGTGCCTCCTGCCGGCGCACACCGAGTTCGCGGCGGTGCTGCGCCTCGTGCGGGTGCTGCGCGTGTTGCGCCTCGTGACGGCGATGCCGCGCCTGCAACTGCTGGTGGGCGCGTTGATCAAGAGCGTGCCGTCGATGAGCTACGTGGCGCTGCTGCTGAGCCTGTTGTTCTACGTTTACGCGGTGGGCGGCGTGGCGATGTTCGGCGCGGGCGATCCGGAGAATTTCGGCAACCTGCCGCGCGCCGCGCTGACGCTGTTCCAGGTCGTCACGATGGAGGGGTGGAACGACTTCATGTTTGCGCAATTCGACGAATATCCGTCGCGCCTGGTGCCGGTGGGCTACTTCGTGAGCTTCATCCTGATCGGCACGATGATCATCCTGAACCTCTTCATCGGCGTGATCGTGAACGGCATGGACGAGGCGCGGCAGGAGATGGCGGAGGAGGAGCGCGAGCGCCACGTGGCCGAGACGGGGCGCACGGCCGCCAGCGACGACGTGGTGGCGCTGCGCGAGCAGTTGGCCAAGTTGCAGGACGGGCTCGGCGCGCTGGAGCGGCGGCTCAAGGAGAGGCGCTGAACCGGGATCAAGGCCAGCGCTGCCCGCGCACGCCGTGGAAGACCAGCGCCGCGCCGAAGAGCGCGTGCGCACCGAGCACGGCGAGGGCGATGATCGCCGAGGCCAGCCAACCCGGATCGAGCAGCGCCACCGCGTCGTAGAAACGCGAGTCGCGCATCGCCGTGAGGTAGCCCGACCAGCCCCAGTAGGTCGCGATGAAGGGCCGCACCGCCCACACCAGCGCCTCGGGCAGCGCGAGCACCACGCCGGAGAGCGGGAGCTGGAAACCCACGAGGTAGATCGAGAGCAGCGAGGAGCGCTCGGGCGAGGTGAGCAGCGCGGAGATGCCGAGGCACACCACGCTCATCGACGCGCCCACCGCGCCGAGCACCGCGAGCTGCGGCAGCCAGGCGCCGGGGAAGGCGCAGAGGGTCTTGACGAAGACCGTCATCCACAGCCCTTGCGCCGCGCCGAGCAGCGCCACCCAGAGCAGCTTCGCGCTCGCGTAGGCCGCGGGGCGCAGGCCGGCCATGCGCTCCTTCTCGAAGAGCGTGCGCTCGGCGGCGATCTCGCGGGCGCCGTTGTTGCTGCCCATCAGGCAGACGAGGATCACCTGGAACAGGATCAGGCCGGAGACGAGCGTGGCCGTATCCGCGGCGTCCCTACGGAATTCGGCCTGGGCCTGGAGCTGCTCGAGCACGCCGCCGGTGGGCTGGAGTTCGAGGCCGCGGAGCTGGGGCAGGCCGCCGAGCGCGAAGATGACGACGAGGCAGGGAAAGCCGAAGGTGATCGCGGCGGTGAGCGCGAGCGTGCCGCGGTCGCGGGTGAAGAGCCGCCAGCGCCGCGCGAGCAGGGTGAGAATTTGCGAAACCATGCCCGCCGCCGGCACGGGGTGGGGCGGGGGATAGTTTTCCGGCGCGGTGGCCGCGGGCTCCGTCTCGCGCGGGCGGCGGGCCAGCCACTCCTCGACCGGATGCTCGGCCAGGCGGTCGTAGAGCGTGAGGGCGTCGGCGATGGCGAAGTGCGCGAGCAGCGCGGGCAGCGAGCCCTGGAACACCACCGCGCCCTCATACACGACCGTGACGACGTCGAACTGGTCGAGCTTGGCGAGGTTGTGGATCACGCAGAGCACGGTGCGATCCTGCTCGGCGACGAGACGGCGCAGCACGGCTAGGATCTGGTCCTCGCTGCGCGGATCGAGGCCGCTCGTCACCTCGTCGCAGAGGAGGCAGGCGGGCTCGGTGGCGAGCTCGAGGGCGAGGCCGAGGCGGCGGAGCTGCCCGCCGGAGAGTTTTTCGACGAGGGTGTCGGCGCGCTCCGCGAGACCGACGAGCGCGAGCAGGTCGGGGAGCCGGGCGGCGACGAGGGCCTTGTCATGATTTTCCCGATACAAGCGCAGCGCGGCCGCGAGGGCCTCGGCGACGGTGAGCTTGCCGTGGGCGATGCTGAACTGCGGGGCGAAGGCGACCTCGCGCAGCAGCGTGTCGCGATCAGGCGCGGTCCGGCCGCGCAGGAGGATCTCGCCGCGGGTGGGCAGGATGCCGAGCAGGCCCTTGAGCAGGGTGGTCTTGCCGCAGCCGGAGGGGCCGATGAGCGCGTGGAGGCGTCGCGGGGCGAAGTCGGCGTCGGCGGAGCGGATGAGCGGCGAGGCGCCGGGGCGGGGAAGAACGTCGAGCGAGCGGCAGGCGAGCATGCGATGTGCAGCACGAAGGCGGGCGGGGGCGCGGGACGCGAGCTTTTGGACGCGGCGCGGGCCGGACTCCCGTGCCACGTTCAAAAACCCGTTGCGCGGCGGGGCGCTTTGCTGTGTCGATGGCCGCTTTTATGGATCGCATCGCCTCCGCCTTCGCCCGCGCCCGCGCCGAGAATCGCGCCGCCTTCGTCGCCTACCTCTGCGCCGGAGATCCGGATTTCGCCACCTCGCTTGAGGCTTGCCGCGCCCTCCTCCGCAACGGCGTCGATATCCTCGAGCTTGGCGTGCCGTTTTCCGATCCGCTCGCGGACGGGTTGACCAACCAGCTCGCCGCCCAGCGCGCCCTCGAGGGCGGCATGACCATGGCCAAGGTCAACGAGCTGGTGCGCACGCTGCGCGTCGAGTTCCCCGAGACGCCCTTCGTCTTCTACACTTATTATAATCTCGTGTTCGCGAACGGCACCGAGGCCTACGTCCGCGACGCCAAGGCCGCCGGGCTCGACGGCATGCTCGTCCTCGACCTCCCGCCCGAGGAGTCGGCCGATGTCGCCGCCGCCTGCGCCAAGGAGGGCCTCAAATCCGTCTTCATCGTCGCCCCCACCACGCCGCCCGAGCGCCTGCCCAAGATCGCCGCGGCCGCCACCGGTTTCATCTACTACGTCTCGCGCGAAGGCGTCACCGGCGTGCGCGATTCCGTGGCCGCCGGCATCGGCGAGGCCGTCGCAGGCATCCGCGCGCACACCTCGCTGCCGATCGTGGTCGGCTTCGGCATCGGCAAACGCGAACACGTCGCCGAGGTGGCCCGCCAGGCCGACGGCGTGGTGGTCGGCAGCGCATTGGTGAATGTGATCCGCGACAATCTTGCCTCGCGATCCGGCATCGCGCCTGCTCTGGGCTTGAGGGCCGCCGACTTGGTCGCCGGGACCCGCCGAAGCTGAGCGGGGAAGATTAGCACGAAGCGTGCGCATTTTTTGTCCAACTTCTACCGGCGCTTAACTCGTCCGGGTTCCCGGAATTTTTGTTTTACTTTGGAAACCCCGGCATCTGTGGTGCGCGGCGACTTTAACCAAATCCGACCACTCGTGAGCAACCATCACACGCGAAAGACCTTTCTGGCCAAGGCCCTCGGCGCCCTCGCGGGGCTGGGCCTGCTGGGAGGCACCCGCTTGGCCGCCAAACCTGCGACCGGCTCCACCTCAACGACTTCCGAATCCGCCGCCTCCTCCGGTCGCGGCCTCGTCGTCCAGGCGGACAGCCGCGCGGTCGCCCGCTCGGTCGATTCCCTCTAACCGCCGCCCCGTCGCTCACCGCGTTCGGAGCCATCCTTTTTCCGGCCCATGTCCAACCTGTTTCCCAAGTCGGTCAACAAGCTGCCGCTGCAAATCCTGATCTTCATCGGGATCACCACCGGTGTCGTTCTCGCCGGCGTCACCTACTACGCTACGCCGAAATACACCCGCGTCGGCTACGCCCCGCAGCAGCCCGTCCCCTTCAGCCACGCCCTGCACTCCGGCCAGCTCGGCATCGATTGCCGCTACTGCCACAGCAACGTCGATAAGTCCGGTCACTCGAACATCCCGACGGCGCAGACGTGCATGAACTGCCACAACCAGATCAAGACCGACAGCCCGCTGCTCGCCCCCGTCCGCGCCAGCTTCGAGTCGGGCAACCCGATCCCGTGGGTCAACATCCACGAGGTGCCCGACTACGTTTACTTCAACCACGCCGTCCACGTCGCCCGCGGCGTCTCCTGCGTGGAGTGCCACGGCCAGATCAACGAGATGGAGGTCGTGCACCACGCCAAGCCCCTCTCGATGGCCTGGTGCTTGGACTGCCATCGCTCGCCCGAGACCGTGCTGCGCGATCCGAAACTCGTCACCAATCTCGACTGGAAACACCCCGGCGGCGCCGAGGGCCAGATCAAGGACGGCAAGAAGTTCGTCCACGATTGGAACGTCCAACCTCCCCAAAGCTGCTCCGGCTGCCACCGCTGAGCCCCTCCACGAGCCACCGCTGACCCGCCGACTGACACGCGATGAAACGCACATTTGACCACTCCGCGCCCGAACAGACCACCGACGGCGCCCTCACCGGCCCCCGCTACTGGCGCAGCCTCGACGAGCTCGCCGAGACGCCCGGTTTCAAGGAGCAGATCGCCCGCGAATTCCCCGAGGGCGCGGACAACCTGAACGGCGTGGACCGCCGCCGCTTCTTCAAGCTCATGGCCGCCTCCTTCGCCCTCGGCGGCGTGGGCCTCGCCACCGGCTGCCGTCGCCCCGAGCAGCACATCCTCGCCTACGGCAAGTCCGTCGAGCACATCATCCCCGGCCTCCCCCTCTACTACGCCTCGGCCTTCCCGATCCGTCGCAACGCGATCCCGGTCCTCGCCGAGACCCACCAGGGCCGCCCCACCAAGATCGAGGGCAACCCGTCCTTCGCCTCCTACGGCGGCGCGACCAACGCCATCGTCCAGGCCTCCGTCCTCGATCTCTACGATCCGGACCGCGCCACCACCCACACCGTCCGCGGCGCCGCCGCCAGCCCCGCGCAGATCCAGGACCTCCTCGCCGGCATCGGCGCCGAGGCCCGCGCCGCCCGCGGCGCCGGTCTGGTTTTCCTCGCCGAGTCCTCCGGCTCGCCCACCCGCGAGCGCCTCGTCGCCCGCCTCCAGCGCGAGCTGCCCGAGGCTCTCTGGGCCGAGTATGACGCCGTGCGCGACGAGCCGCCCGCCGCCGCCGCCCGCGCCGCCTTCGGTCGCGACGGCCTTAAGCCCCTCTACCGCTTCGCCAAGGCCAAGCGCGTCGTCTCGCTCGACGCCGACTTCTTCGGCGCCGAGGCCGGCGCTATCGGCTACACCCGCGATTTCGCCAAGGCCCGCCGCGCCCACACCAAGGACGCCGAGATCAACCGCCTCTACGCCGTCGAGAGCACCTTCACCCTCACCGGCTCCATGGCGGACCACCGCCTGCGCCTCGCCAGCAGCCACCTGCTCGCCTTCGCCGCCGCCCTCCACGGCGCGGTGACCGGCTCCGCCGACTTCGCCTCGCTCGCCTCCGGCCTCCAGTTCAAGGACCAGGAAAAGTGGCTCGCCGAGTGCGCCAAGGACCTGCGCGACCACCGCGGCCAGGCCCTCGTCGTCGCCGGCTCGCACCTCCCCGCCGAGGTGCACGCGCTCGTTTACGCGCTCAACGCCGCCCTCGGCGCCATCGGCCAGACCGTGGACTTCGTCGCCGCCCCCGCGCCCGCCTCGGCCGGCATCGCCGAGGTCGTCGCCGCGCTCAACTCCGGTAACGTCAAGACCCTCGTCGTCCTCGGCGGCAACCCCGCCTACAACGCCCCCGCCGACCTCCAGTTCACCGCCGCGCTCGCCCGCGCCGGCCAGGTCGTCCGCCTCGGCTACCACGTGGACGAGACCTCCCACGCCGCCCGCTCCGGCGCGCACATCGCCGCCGCCCACTACCTCGAGAGCTGGGGCGACGCCCGCACGGCCGACGGCACCATCGTGCCCGTCCAGCCGATGATCCTCCCGCTCTTCGGCGGTCTCTCCGAGATCGAGGTCCTCGCCCGCATCCTCGGCGAGGGCAAGGCCGACGGCTACAGCCTCGTTTACCAGACCATCACCGCCCACAACGCCCTCGGTGGCACCGAAGGCGACAAGGGTTTCCGCCAGTTCCTGCACGACGGCTTCCTCGCCGGCTCCGCCTACCAGGTCGCCAACCCCGGCCTCAACGCCGCCGGCCTCCGCGAGCTGCTCGGCGCCGCGTCCTCCCGCGCGCTCCCCGTCGTCGGCCCCGGCGCCCTCGAGGTCCGCTTCTTCACCGACGCCAAGATGGACGACGGCCGCTTCGCCAACAACGGCTGGCTGCAAGAGTGCCCCGAGCCCATCACCAAGATCAGCTGGGACAACGCCATCCTCGTCTCGCCCCGCCTCGGCAAGGAGCTCGGCATCGAGCCCGGCGGCTCGCTCTTCCAGGTCGCCCGCAAGGAGACCGCCGCCTTCACGCAGGGCAAGGAGCGCGCCTTCGTCGGCGAGCTCACGGTCAACGGTCGCACCCTCCGCGGCCCGATCCACATCCAGCCCGGCCTCTCCAACTACACCGTCGCCGTCGCCCTCGGCTACGGCCGCGGCATCACCGGTCGCGTCGGCACCGGCGTCGGTTTCGACGCCTACCAGATCCGCACCTCCGACAACCTCGGCTTCGCCAACGGCGCCAAGCTCACCGTCGTCCGCGGCGCATCCTATCTCCTCGCCAACACCCAGGAGCACTGGTCCATGGAAGGCCGCGACATCGTGCGCGAGGCCAACGTGGACGAGTTCCGCACCAACCCCGGCTTCGTCGCCGGCATGGGCATGGAGGCGCACTCGCCCGCCATCTACGGCGACCTCACGCCCGAGCAGTTCGCCGCGCTTCCCCGCGAGGAGCGCGCCCGCATCACCGCCGAGCGCGCGACCACCACCCCGCGTGGCGGCTCGCTCATGGAGACGCCCGACTTCTCGGGCCCCAAGGCCTTCCTCGACGGCGTGCACCAGTGGGGCATGTCGATCGACCTCAACACCTGCATCGGCTGCAACGCCTGCGTCATCGCCTGCCAAGCGGAAAACAACATCCCGATCGTCGGCAAGGACCAGGTCCTCCGCGGCCGCGAGATGCACTGGATCCGCCTCGATCGCTACTACTCCGATGGCAAGCTCGAGGCCGGCGCCTTCGGTGGCCCCGGCAACGCCGAGCTGCCCGAGGACCCGCAGGTCTCGCTCCAGCCCATGACCTGCCAGCACTGCGAGCTCGCGCCCTGCGAGACCGTGTGCCCCGTCAACGCCACCGTGCACGACCAGGAAGGCCTCAACACGATGGCCTACAACCGTTGCATCGGCACGCGTTACTGCGCGAACAATTGCCCGTATAAGGTCCGCCGCTTCAACTTCTTCGATTACAACCAGCGCCAGCTCGACAAGCTCTACATGGGCCCCCTCGCGCCCAAGGGCATGCCCGAGCTGGTCAAGATGGTGAAGAACCCCGACGTCACCGTGCGCATGCGCGGCGTGATGGAGAAGTGCACCTACTGCGTGCAGCGCATCCAGCAGGCCAAGATCGCGCAAAAGGTGAAAGCCGGCGCCTCCGCCGACGTCACCGTGCCCGACGGCGCCTTCACCGTCGCCTGCGCCCAGGCCTGCCCGGCCGAGGCCATCGTCTTCGGCAACGTCAAGGACCCGCAGAGCCGCGTCTCGCAGCTCAAGGCCCTCGAGCAGGACTACCAGGTGCTCGGCTACCTCAACATCCGCCCGCGCACCACCTACCTCGGCAAGCTCCGCAACCCGAACCGCGCGATGCCGGACTACTACGAGCTCCCGCTCAGCCGTCTGGAATACAAGAACAAGAACTATCCGGCCGGCATGCAGGGCAAAGACCACGGCGCCTCGCCGAAGCACATCGGGCCCGGTCACGGCACGCCCTCGCGCGACTCCCAGACACCCAACGAAGATCACAAGCCGCACGCCTCCCTCGGCAAAATCCTGTTCGGAGGTAACAGCTAATGGCTCACGCTCATTCCGACCATCCCGCCCCGGCGATTCTCGCCGAGGTCAACCCGACGCCGCTCCCGCGCGCGACCCTCGTTGAGAACCATCGCAGCCTCAACTGGGTCACCGAGAAGATCTGCGGCATCATCGAGGGCAAGACGCCCAAGTGGTGGTGGATCGCCTTCGCGGTCTCGGGCTTCCTCGCCATGTTCACCGTGGCCGGCATCGCCTACCTCGTCGCCACCGGCGTCGGCGTCTGGGGCCATGCCAATCCGGTCAACTGGGCCTGGGACATCGTCAACTTCGTGTTCTGGATCGGCATCGGCCACGCCGGCACGCTCATCTCCGCGATTCTCTGCCTGCTGCGCCAGAAGTGGCGCACCTCGATCAATCGCGCCGCCGAGGCCATGACGATCTTCGCCGTGGTTTGCGCCGGTATCTTCCCGGTCTTCCACGTCGGCCGCGTCTGGTTCGCCGTCCTCCCCGGCTACCTCTTCCCGTTCCCCAACTCGAACGCGATCTGGCCGCAGTTCCGCTCGCCGCTCGAGTGGGACGTGTTCGCCGTCTCCACCTACGGCACCGTGTCCGTGCTCTTCTGGTATGTCGGCCTCATCCCCGACCTCGCCATCCTGCGCGACCGTTTCTTCGCCAAGGGCGACCGCCTCCGCTCCGCGCTCTACGGCTTCTTCGCCATGGGCTGGCGCGGCTCCAACCGCCACTGGAGCAACTACGAGATGGCCTACCTCATCCTGGCCGGCGTCTCCACGCCCCTCGTGCTCTCGGTGCACACCATCGTGTCCTTCGACTTCGCGGTCTCGCTGCTCCCCGGCTGGCACACCACGATCTTCCCGCCCTACTTCGTCGCCGGCGCGATCTTCTCGGGCTTCGGCATGGTGCTCACGCTCATGCTCCCGCTGCGCGCGATCTTCCGCCTCGAGGACCTCATCACGCAGTATCACATCGACTGCATGTGTAAGATCGTTTTGGCGACCGGCACCATCGTCGGCTACGCCTACGGCATGGAGTTCTTCATCGCGTGGTATGGCTCCAACCCCTACGAGGGCTTCGCCTTCATCAACCGCGCCTTCGGTCACTACGCCTGGGCCTACTGGATCATGATCGCGTGCAACGTGATCACGCCCCAGTTCTTCTGGTTCAAGAAGGTCCGCCAGAACATCGCTTTCGTCTGGATCCTCTCGATCTTCGTCAACGTCGGCATGTGGTTCGAGCGCTTCGTGATCATCGTCACCTCGCTCGCCCGCGACTTCCTGCCGAGCTCCTGGGGTTACTACAGCCCCTCGGCCGTCGAGATCTTCACCTTCTTCGGCACCTTCGGCGTCTTCGGCGTCCTCTTCCTCCTCTTCATCCGCTTCCTCCCCATCATGCCGATGGCCGAGATCAAGGCGGTCATGCCCCA
>JAUWBD010000126.1 GCA_030605125.1 Verrucomicrobiota bacterium
TCGTCGCGCGCCGCCTCCGCACCAGCGCCGAGGCGATGGAGCACTACTGGCGCATGTCCGCCCTCGGCGGCGTGCTCAGCGGCACGCTCGGCGTGCAGGGCCACTACGCCAACGGCCTCGCCGCCCTCTTCCTCGCCACCGGCCAGGACGTCGCCTGCGTGGCCGAGGCCGCGGTTGGAGTCACTCGCATGGAGACGCGCGAGGGCGGCGCGCTCTACGCCGCCGTCACGCTCCCCAACCTCATCGTCGGCACGGTGGGCGGCGGCACCGGTCTGCCCAGCGCCGCCGCCTGCCTCGACATCCTCGGGCTCCGCGGCCCCGGCCACGCCCGCGCCTTCGCCGAGGTCGCCGCCGCGCTGTGCCTGGCTGGTGAACTCTCCATCATCGCCGCACTATCCGCGGGTCACTTCGCCTCCGCCCACGGCAAACTCGCCCGCGGCGGGAATAACCACCAAAGCTAAGCCAATCCCCGATACCTCTGCTGGTGACCAAGCCCACCGAGGCCATTGGCCGAACCATCGAAACCCGCCGTCCCGCTCGCGGGACGCTCCTCCCAAGAAGCGGCCATTGGCACGCTTCATTAGCGGTTCCGCCCCTCTCAACTCCTCCGTAACTCGATTGTTGACATATCAACATTATCTCACCTTCGTCCGCGGTCATGCACTCCACCGCTCCCGCCGCGCCCGGCCCCGGCCTCGCCCGCTGGTGGGTTTACCAGCGCGAGCGTTTCCCGCTCCTCGCCCACGGACCGCTCATCGCCTGCTTCAGCTTCTGCG
The DNA here is from genome assembly GCA_030605125.1 of Verrucomicrobiota bacterium. Taxonomy (GTDB): domain Bacteria; phylum Verrucomicrobiota; class Verrucomicrobiia; order Opitutales; family Opitutaceae; genus IMCC26134_A. Next base: position 777 of record JAUWBD010000126.1, read on the forward strand.
CGATCAGCTACTCCGCGCAGCTCCGCGGCACCGCCGCTCCCTCGCTCGCCGGCTGGGCCGTCGCCTTTGTCATCTGCCTCTGCTCTTTCCTTCACCTCCGCATCGCCGACGAATTTAAGGACGCCGAGGAAGACGCGCGCTGGCGGCCCTACCGCCCGGTGCCGCGCGGCCTCGTGACCTTGCGCGAGCTCGGCTGGATTTGGGCCGCCACCGCCGCGCTCCAACTTGTCCTCGCCGCGTGCTTCGCCCCCGGCTGGCACCTCGCCGGCCTTCTGCTCCTCACCTGGACCTACCTCGCGCTCATGACCCGCGAGTTCTTCTGCCGCGAGTGGCTCAAAGCCCGCCCGCTCACCTACCTCTGGTCGCACATGTTCATCATGCCGCTGGTGGATCTCTTCGCGACCGCTTGCGACTGGGTGCCCGCCGGCACCGGCCTGCCCGTCGGCCTCGGCTGGTTCCTCGTCGTCAGCTACTGCAACGGCCTCTCCCTCGAGTTCGGCCGCAAGATCCGCGCACCGCAGGACGAGGAGCGCGGCGTGGAAACCTACACCGTGCTCTGGGGCCGCCCCCGCGCCACGCTCGCCTGGCTCGGCACCCTCGTCTTCACCGCCGGAGCCGCCTGCGCCGCCGCCGCGCGGATCGATGCTCTCGCGCCGGTCGCCGCCATTCTCGGCCTCGCGCTGCTTGCGGCCGCCTTCATCGCCCGCGCCTTCCTCCGCGCCCCCTCCACCGCCTCGGCGAAGCGCATCGAAACCTTCAGCGGCCTCTGGACGCTCACGCTCTACCTGAGCCTCGGCGCCCTCCCCCTCCTCCTGCGCTGATCCCGTTTTTCGCCTCCCGCGCCTCTCCGCGGCCATCCCATGCACTCAACACTCCCGCCCTTCCTCGACGGCCTCGACCCGCGCTGCGCCACCGCCCCCGTCGGCGGCAAGGCCCGCGCGCTCCACGCTCTCGCCGCCGCCGGTTTTCCGGTGCCCGCCTTCGCGGTCGTGCTGCCCTCCACCACGCTGCCCCCTTCCGAGGAACTGCTCGCCCTCGCCACCCGCCTCGCCGGTCCGGGCGGCCTGCTCGCCGTGCGCTCCTCCGCGAGCGACGAAGACGGCGCCGAACACAGCTTCGCCGGCCAGCTTGAAAGCTTTCTCAACATCGCGCCCGCCGAGGTCCCCGCCCGCGTCGAGGCCGTCCGCCGCAGCGGTCTCTCCGAACGCGTCCGCGCCTACCGCGCCGAACGCGGCTTGCCCCCGCCCGCCACGCCGCCCGCCGTCATCCTGCAACGCATGGTGCCCGCCACCGCCGCGGGCGTGGCCTTCAGCGTGGACCCCGTGACCGGTCGCCGCGCGCACGCCCGCGTCGCCGCCGTGCGCGGCCTCGGCGAGGCCCTCGTCTCCGGCGAGCGCGATGCCGACACCTTCACCGTGGACCGCGCCGGCACCGTCGTGGCCCGCACGCTCGCAGCCGACTCCTCCGCGCCCGCGCTCACCGACGCCCAGGCCGCCGCCGTCGCCGCGCTCGCCCGCCGCTGCGCCGCCCACTTCGGCCGCGCCCAGGACATCGAGTGGGCCTTCGCCGACGACGCGTTGTTTCTCCTCCAATCCCGCCCCGTCACCACCCTCGCGCGCGTCGCCGACCCCGACGGTGCCCTGCTCCTCTGGGACAACAGCAACATCGCCGAGAGCTATTGCGGCGTCACCACCCCGCTCACGTATTCCTACGCTCGCTACATCTACGAGGAGGTTTACTGGCAGTTCTGCCGCCTGCTCGGCGTGCCCGAGAAAAAGCTCGAGGAAAACGCCGACCTCTTCGGCCGCATGCTCGGCCTCGTGCAGGGCCGCATCTACTACAGCCTCGTGGATTGGTATCGCGCCATCGCGCTTCTGCCCGGCTTCACCTGGAACCGCCGCTTCATGGAGCAGATGATGGGCGTGAAGGAGGAGATGCCCGCCGAGCTGCTCCCGCGCGTCACCGCCGCCGGCCTCGGCGCGCGCCTCGCCGACCTCGGCCACCTCGGCTCCACCGTGCTCGGCCTCCTCCGCGCCCGCCGTCGCCTGCCGCGCACCAAACGCGCCTTCCAAGCCCGCCTAGACACCGCCCTCGCCGCGCCCGCCACGCCCTTCGCCGACCAGCGCCCCGACGAGCTCGCCGCCGCCTACCGCGCGCTCGAGCGCCAGCTCCTCACCCGTTGGGACGCCCCCATGGTCAACGACTTCTTCGCCATGCTCTACCACGGCGTGCTGCGTTCGCTCTGCGCCAAGTGGCTCGGCGCCGAGTCCCTCGCCAACGACCTCGTCGGCGGCGAAAGCGGCCTCGTGAGCACCCAGCCCGCCGAGTTGGTGGAAAAACTCGCCGCCCTCGCCGCTCCCGCGCCCGCCCTGCGCGAGGCCCTGCTCGCCGACGACCGCCCCGCCCTCGCCGCCGCCTTGCGCGAGCCCGCGCACGCCGCCTTCGCCACCGCCTACGCCGAATACCTCGCGCGCTTCGGCGACCGTTGCATGGAGGAGCTGAAACTCGAGAGCCCCACCCTGCGCGACGACCCCACGCCGCTCCACCGCGGCATCGCCGCGCTTCTCTCCCGCGCCGCCTCCACGCCGAAGCGCGCCCGCTTCGATGCTCGCGCCGCCGCCGAGACGCGCGTGGCCGAGGCCCTGCGCGGCCGTCCCCTGCGCCGCCTCGTCTTCGGCCGCGTGCTCCGCCGCGCCCGCGGCTACGTGCGCGACCGAGAAAACCTCCGCCTCGAGCGCACCCGCCTCTTCGCCCGCGTGCGCGAGATCTTCCTCGCCCTCGGTGCCCGCCTCGCCGAGCTCGGCGCGCTCGCCGCGCCCCGCGACATATTTTACCTCACCGTGCCCGAGGCGCTCGGCTTCGTGGAAGGCACCGCCGTCACCACCGACATCCGTTCCCTCGTCACGCTCCGCCGTGCCGAGTTTGCCCGCCACGCCGCCGCGCCCGAGCCCGCCGACCGCATCGAGACACGCGGCGTGGTTTACGTGGGCAACCCCTTCACCTCGCCGCCACGTCGCGCGACCGCCTCCGTCGCGCCGTCCGCTGACGCCGACCCGGAGCTGCGCCGTGGCCTTCCCTGCTGCCCCGGCGTCGTGCGCGCCCGGGTGCGCGTGGTGCTCGATCCGCGCGGCGTCTCGCCGACGCCGGGCGAGATCCTAGTCGCCGCGCGCACCGACCCGGGCTGGGTGATGCTATTCCCCGCCGCCGTCGGCCTGCTGGTCGAGCACGGCTCGCTGCTCTCGCACTCGGCGATTGTTTCGCGCGAGCTCGGCCTGCCGTCCATCGTCTCGATCCCCGGCCTCACCACCTGGCTCCGCACCGGCGACCTCGTCGAGTTCGACGGCGCCGCCGGCACCGTCCGCCGCTTCGAGGTGGCCTCCCCAACCTGAGGCCATTGGCCGAACCATCGACATCCCTCGTTTCGCTCCGCGAAACCACACTCCACAAGACGCGCTCTTTGAGCCGCGTCATTAGCGGTTTTCCCCCTCCGTCCGTTCTGCCAAGCCTCTTCCCACCATGAGCACCGAAGTCGCTGCCCACGCCGAGTTTGGCGCCATCCGCTACGCCCAATGCTGGGAAGATGCCGACATCCTCGTCTCCGCGCTCCAGCCGGCGGGCCGCGTCTGCGTGAGCATCGCCTCCGCCGGCGACAACGCCTTCGCCCTCCTCGCCGCCGGCGCCTCCCGCGTCGTCGCCCTCGACCTCAACCCCGCCCAGCTCGCCTGCGTCGCCCTCCGCGCCGCCGCCTACCGCCACCTCCAGCATCCCGAGCTCCTCCGACTCCTCGGCTCCCGCCCCGCCGCCTCCTCCGACGACCGCGCCGCGCTCTACGCCCGCTGCCGCCCCGCCCTCACCCCCGAGGTCGCCGCCTTCTGGGACGCCCGCCCCGCCCTCATCGCCGCCGGCATCGGCTCCGCCGGAAAATTCGAAACCTATTTCCGCCTCTTCCGCTCGCGCGTGCTACCCCTCGTCCACGGCCGCGCCCGCGTCTCCGAGCTGCTCGACACCCCGCGCGATCCGGCCGGGCGCCGCGCGTTCTATGCGCGCCGCTGGGACACCTGGCGCTGGCGCCTCCTCTTCCGCGTCTTCTTCTCGCGCCGCCTTATGGGTGCCCTCGGCCGCGACCCCGCCTTCTTCCACTACGTCGAGGGCTCCGTCGCCGATCGCATCCTCGCCCGCACCCGCCACGCCCTCGCCGAGCTCGACCCCAACACCAACCCCTACCTCCACTGGATCCTCCGCGGCACCCACGGCGAGGCCCTGCCCTACGCGCTCCGCGAGGATAACTTCGCCCGCATCCGCGCCAACCTGCACCGCCTCGAATGGCACCTTTGCACCGTCGAGGACTGGCTCGCCCGCCCCGACGCCCCGCCGGCCGACGCGTTTAATTTGTCCGACATTTTTGAATACATGTCGGCCGACAACACCGAGCGTATCCTCCGCGCCATCCTCGCCCGCGCCAATCCCGGCGCGCGCCTCGCCTACTGGAACATGCTCGTGCCCCGCTCGCGCCCCGACTCGCTCGCCTCCCGCCTCCACACGCTGCCCGAGCTAGCCACCGAGCTCCACGCGCAAGACAAGGCTTGGTTTTACTCGCGCTTTGTCGTCGAGGAAGTCGCGGGCTCCGCGCCATGAACGCCGCCCTCACCCTCGCCCTCGTCGCCGCCGCCCTCGCCGCGCTCCTCGGCGGCCTCGCGATCCTCGGCCGCCGTCTCGCCTGGCCGCCCGAGCTGCGTCGCAAAGGCGCCCACATCACCCTCGGCCTCGGCTGCGCCCCCTTTCCCTGGCTCTTCGCCTCGCCCATCCCCGTCTGGATTCTCGCCGGCCTCGCCGCCGCCGGGCTCGCCCTGCTCCGTCTCCGCGCCGCCCGCACCTCCACGCTCGGCTCCGCGCTCCACGACGTGAAGCGCCGGTCTTGGGGCGAGCTCGTCTTCCCGCTCGCCGTCGCGCTCGTCTTCCACGCCAGCGCCGGCCACTGGGAGCTCTACCTGCCGCCGCTCCTCGTGCTCGCCCTCGCCGATGCCGCCGGCGCGCTGGTGGGCCGTCGTTTCGGCCACCACCCGCTGCGCATGGAGGGCGCGCAGCACAAAAGCCTCGAAGGCTGCGCCGCGGTTTTCCTCGTCGCCACCCTCTGCGTCGCACTCCCCCTCGCCCTCTTCGCGGGCTGGGCCTGGCCCCTCGCCCTCGCCGCCGCCCTGCTCGTGGCCGGCCTCGCCGCGCTCGTCGAAGGCGTCGCCATCGAGGGTCTCGACAACCTCTTCCTTCCGCTCCTCGCCTACGCCGTCCTCGCCCGCGCCGAGGCCTGGGGAAGCTCGGGCATCCTCTTCCGCCTCGCGGCCTTCGCGCTCATCGTTGTCACGCTCGCCGGGCTCCGTCGCCACCTCTCCGCCCTCACCGACGCCGCGCTCATGGGCCTCGCTCTCGCGCTCTACCTCTTCGCATCGCTCGGTGGCACCGACTGGCTGCTCGGCCCGCTCGCCCTCGCCACGCTCTACGTCGCGCTCCACCTCAGAGCCAAAGACGACGCCACGCGTCACCACCCCCTCGCCGCCGTCGTCGCCTGCGCCGCCGCGCCGCTCGCCTGGCTCGCGCTCGCCCCTGCCCACGCCGAGGTCCCGGGGAAAATCGCCCTGGGCACCCAGGCCGTGCTCATGCTCCTCGCCGAGCAAGGCCTCCTCACCCACCGCGACCCCGACCTGCGCTGGCTGCTCAACGCCCTCATCGGCGCCGCCGTCTCCGTCGTCGCCTACCTCACCTTCGCATGAGCCTCGATACCTTCACCGGCCCCGCGCTCGCCACCGCCGCGGCGCTCCCCGGCCCCACGCCCGACTACGCGCCGGGCAACCTCCTCGCCCACCGCGCCGAGGGCCACATCGCCACCGACGGCGCGCGCTGTTCCTGGTGGCTCGACACCGCCCCGCCCCTCGCCGGCGAACGCCCGGGCGTCCTCGGCCACTTCGCCGCCACATCGCCAGACGCCGCCCGCGCCGTGCTCGACCGCGCCTGCGCCGTGCTCGCCGCACGCGGCGCCACCCTCGCCCTCGGCCCGATGGACGGCAACACCTGGCGCCGCTACCGCTGGGTCATCGAAAGCGCGCCCGACGAGCCGCCCTTCCTGATGGAGCCGACCAACCCGCCCGCCTACCCCGCCTGGTGGAGCGCCGCCGGTTTCTCCCCGCTGGCCACCTACCAATCCGCCCTCGTCACCCGTCTCGACACCACCGACCCGCGCCTCGAGCGCGTGCGCCAGCGCCTGGCGTGCGACGGCATCACGATCCGCACCCTCCCCGCCACGCCCGACCTCCCCCCCGCCCGCTTCGAGGCCGAGCTGCGCGCGCTCCACGCCGTCTCACTCGTCAGCTTCGCGCACAACTACCTCTACACCCCGCTCTCCGCCGAAGACTTCGTCGCGCAGTATCTGCCCTACCGCGAAAAGATCCGCCCCGAGTTCGTCTTCATCGCCGAGCACGCCGGCCGCTGCGTCGGCTACATGTTTTCTTTGCCCGACTACCTACGCCCCGCCCGCGGCCTCCCGCTCGACACGCTCATCCTCAAGACCGCCGCCATCCTTCCCGGCCGCGCCTACGCCGGCCTCGGCGCCCTGCTTGCCGAGATGACGCACCACGCCGCCCGCGCCGCCGGCTTTACTCGCGTGATCCACGCCCTCGCGCTCGAGGACAACCCCGTGACCAACATCACCGCCCGCCACGGCACGGTCATGCGCCGCTACGCCCTCTTCGCCCGCCGCCTCAGCCCCCACAACCCGCCGGAAACTGTCACCCAATAGGTGACACTTTCAGTCCCCTGCTCCCCAGCGCCCACCACCGCCCCCGCCCGTTTGTCACCAATCTGGTGACAAACTCCATCTCCCCTCCACCTCAAGCGCCCGCCAAAGTGTCACCCATTGGGTGACATTTTCCACTTCCAGTCCCCGCCTTCGATGACCCGGTCTTCCCTCAACCTCGCCGCCACCCTGCACGCCCGCGCCGCCGCGCACCCGGAGCGCGCCGCCATCGTCGAGACCGATCCCGCCACCGGCCGCGACCGCATCTGGACCTACGCCGAGCTGGCCGAGACCGCCGCGCTCATCGCCGCCGGCCTTCGCGCCCGCGGCCTCCGCCCCGGCGACGGTGTGCTTCTCCTCCAACCCATGTCGGGCGAGCTCTACGCCTTCCTCCTCGGCTCCTGGCAAGCCGGCCTCGTCTGCCTCTTCATCGACCCCGCCCAAGGCCGCGCCCACCTCGCCGCCTGCGCCCGCCGCTGGCGCCCCCGCGCGCTCTTCGGCGTCGCCGCCGCCCACTGGTTTTCCCTGCTCGTGCCCGGCCTCCGCCGCGACCTCGTGCGCCTCCGCACCCGCGGCTGGGCACCCTTCCCCACGCCGCTCTCGCGCCTGCTCTCCTCTGCTCCCTCCACCGACACCTTCCCCGCCACCGCCGACACCCCCGCGCTCGTCACCTTCACCAGCGGCAGCACCGGCCAGCCCAAGGCCATCGTGCGCAGCCATGGCTTTCTCCACGCGCAACACCACGCCATCGCCGAGGCCATCGCGCTCCGCGACGGCGAGACCGACCTCACCACCCTGCCCATCTTCCTCCTCGCCAACCTCGGCAGCGGCCTCACCTCGATCATCCCCGCCGGCGACATCGCCCGGCCCGGCGCGGTCAACCCCGCCCCGATCGCCGCCCAACTCGCGCGCCACCCCGCCACCCGCGGCGGCGCCTCGCCCGCCTTCTGGCTGCGCCTCGCGGCCTCCGCCGAAGGCCGCGGCGCCCTCGCCACCCTGCGCACGCTCTACACCGGCGGCGGGCCGCTCTGGCCCGACGATCTCGCCACCCTCCGCGCCGCCGCGCCCGCCACCCGCGTCGTCTGCGTTTACGGCAGCACCGAGGCCGAGCCCATCGCCGAGATCGACGCCGCCGAGGCCCTCGCCGCGCCCGAAGCCCAGACCCTCCTCCCCGGCGGCCATCTCCGTCCCGAAATCCGCTGCGCCGTGCTCCGCGACCGCTTCGGCACGCCGCGCCCCGACCTCGACGCCGCCGCCTTCGCCGCCGAGACCTGCGCTCCCGGCCAGATCGGCGAGATCGTCGTCAGCGGCGCGCACGTCGTCTCCGGCTATCTCGGCGGAGTCGGCGACGAAGAGACGAAGTTTCGCGTCGAGGGCGTGATCTGGCACCGCACCGGCGACGCCGGCCTGCTCGACGTCGCCGGCCGCCTCTGGCTCGCCGGCCGTTGCTCCGCACGCGTCCGAGCCGGCGCGCGCACGCTCTACCCCGCCGAGGTCGAGGTGGCGCTGCGCGGCGTCAAAGGCCTGCGCCGCAGCGCGCTCCTCACCCACGCCGATGAAGCTTGGGTCGTGCTGGAGGCCGACGAGCCCGCCGTGCTCGCCCTCGCCAGCGCCCGCCTCGCCCAGCGCGGCCTGCCCGAGCTGCGCCTCCACCTCCTCCCGCGCCTCCCGCTCGACAAACGCCACAACGCGAAGATCGATTACGCCGCGCTCCGCGGCCCGCTCGCCCGCTCGGCCTCCTTACGCCCATCCCGCTCTTCCCCTGACGCTTGACACACCTTTGCGCAGCGGCCGTCCTCTCCGCCCCATGTCGCAGGTCGCTGTCCGCCATCTGAGAAAGACTTTTCGCGTGGCGACGCGACGCCCGGGCGCGTGGGGCGCCCTGCGGGGACTCTTGGCGCGAGAGCACCGCGAGGTGCACGCCCTCGACGACGTGTCCTTCGACCTCGAGGCGGGCGAACTAGTCGGCTACATCGGCCCGAACGGCGCCGGCAAGTCCACCACCGTAAAAATCATGGCCGGCATCCTCGTGCCCGACGGCGGCGAGTGCATCGTGCGGGGCCGCACGCCTTGGCGCGAACGCGCCGCGCACGTGGCGGAGATTGGCGTCGTCTTCGGCCAACGCACCCAGCTGTGGTGGGACCTTCCGGTGGTCGAAAGCTTCGAGCTGCTCCGCGACATCTACCGGGTGGCGCCCGCCGACTACGCGCGCCGCCGCGACGAACTCGTCCCGCTCCTCGGCCTCGAGCCCCTGCTCGACACGCCTGTGCGCCAGCTCTCCCTCGGCCAGCGCATGCGCTGCGATCTCGCCGCCGCCCTCCTGCACGCGCCACCGCTCCTCTTTCTCGACGAGCCCACCATCGGCCTCGACGCACCTTCGAAGCTCGCGGTGCGCGAATTCGTGCGCCGGCTCAACCGCGAGCGCGGCGTCACCGTCATCCTCACCACGCACGACATGGACGACATCGAGGCGCTTTGTTCCCGCGTGATGGTTATCGCCGGCGGCCGCCTGCTCAGCGACGGCTCGCTGGAGACGCTGCGCACACGCTACGGCCGCGAACGCCGCCTCACCCTCGACCTCGCGCGAGCCGACGAGCCTCTGACGGCGGAGGAATTCTCCGCGCGGCTCGTGCGTCGCGAGGGCGCGCGCGTTTGCCTCGCCTTCGATCCCGCCGAGCTGCGCCCTGAGCAGCTCATCGCCCGCCTCTCCGCGCGCCACGCCCTGCGCGACCTGTTCGTGGAGAACCCGCCCATCGAGGAGATCATCCGCCGCATCTACGCCGACGGAGGCCACGCCGGGTCATGAGGCCGCTGCGCGCCATCTTCGTCGCGCGCTTTCGCGTGCTCCTGCAATACCGCGCCGCCGCGCTCGCCGGCGTCGGCACGCAGCTGTTCTTCGGACTCGTGCTCACCTCGGCGCTGGGCGCTTTCTACGCGAGCGCGGACTTCGCGACGACCGGGGCGCCGCCGCTTTCGTTGTCACAAGCCGTCACCTACATCTGGCTCGGCCAGGCCACCCTCGGGATCCTGCCTTGGCGCATGGATGCCGAGGTGCGGGCCATGATCGCCTCCGGCGGCATCGCCAACGAGCTTCTGAAACCGATCGACCTGCAAAAGCTGTGGCTGGCCCGCGCCGTCGCCCTGCGCACCGCGCCCGTCCTGCTGCGGGCGGCGCCCCTGCTGGTCGTCGCGCTGCTCTTTTTCGGGCTCAAGCCTCCGCCCGACGCGACGGCGGCCGCGTTCTGGTTGCTCGGCCTCCTCGGTGCGGTCGCCCTCAGCGCCGCGCTCACCGTGATCATCAACATCTCGATGCTCTGGACCTTGAGCGGCGACGGCATGAGCTTCCTCGTCCCGGCGCTCGCCACCCTGCTCTCGGGCCAGCTCCTGCCTTTGCCGCTTTTCCCCGACTGGGCGCAAACCGCGCTGGCCTGGCAACCCTTCCGAGGGCTGATGGACACCCCGCACCGACTCTGGCTCGGGGACCTCGGGGGCTCCGAAGCCTGGGCGGCGATCGCACACCAATGGGCGTGGGTGGCGGTGCTCTGCGCGGGCAGCCGCTGGGTGCTCCGCCGAGGCCTCCGGCGCGTGGTCGTCCAGGGTGGTTGATCAACCGGAGCCGCGCACGATGGACCACCTCCGCCTCTATTTCCGCTACCTCGGCGTCTCCTGGCGATCCCAGTTGCAGTATCGCGCCTCCTTCATTCTCCAGACGCTGGGCACCCTGCTCGTATCCGTTACTGAATACGCGACCGTGCTGGCGCTCTTCGCCCGCTTCCACTCCGTGGGCGGCTGGACCCTTCCTGAAGTCGCGCTTTTCTATGGCGCGGTCAATGTCGCCTGGGCGCTGGCCGAGGGCATGGCGCGTGGCTTCGACGACTTCGCGAGCCTGGTCCGCTCGGGCGAGTTTGACCGCATCCTTCTGCGCCCGCGCCCCACCGTGCTCCAGATCCTCGGGCGCGAGTTCACGCTGCGTCGCGTCGGGCGCTTCGGACTCGGCGCGGGTGTCCTCGCCTGGGGCTGGTTGACGCTCGACCTGGGTGCAGATCCGGCTCGTCTCGCCCTCCTGCTCTGGGCGATCGCCGGTGCGGTCGCGCTTTTCGTAGGACTCCTGGTCATCCAGGCCACCATCGCCTTCTGGACCATCGAATCGCTCGAGGTCATGAACGTGCTGACCTACGGCGGCGTGACGACCGCGCAGTATCCGCTCTCCATCTATCCGGGCTGGTTGCGCGGCGTCTTCATCGCGGCGGTTCCGCTCGGGTGCGCCGTCTATTTTCCCATCGTCGCGATCCTCGGCCGCACCGACCCGCTCGGAACAAGTTCCGCATGGCAGGCGACAAGCCCGGCGGTCTGCGGGCTCTTCCTGCTGCTTGCGTTGCGCTTCTGGCGTTTCGGGGTGGCGCGCTACACGAGCACAGGGAGCTAGCGCGCGGCCCTCCGCGGCCTGCTCGCCAGCTCCGCCAGCCGCTGCGCGTGCAGCGCCGGCTCCAAGCGGTCGTAGTGGCTTGGCAATACCAAGCCCGGTCGCGCCGCCGCGACCTTGCGCAGACTCTGCTCCGCCGCCTCGCGGTCGCGCGTCAGAAACCCCGGTGGTCGATGCACCGCCCAAGCGTAGCTCGCAAACAGATCTCCGCAGAACAACAGCTCCCTCGCCTCCGCCCGCTCCGCCACAATTCCGCAATGCCCCGGCGTGTGCCCCGGCAGGTGCCAGACGCGCAGCCCGCCCCAGAGGGGCAACAAGTCGCCGTCACGCAGCTCGCCGCCAATCGCCGGCGCGCGATAAGCCCTCCCTCTCGCTCGCGCGAGCGCCCGCCCCGCCCGCTCCAACCAGCCGCAGCCCCGCGCCCAGCCCCGATAGCGGACACGTTGCTCCACATGCGGTCGATCCGCCGCGTGCAACCACACCCGCGCGCCTGACCACGCCTGAATCTCCGCCGCTCCCCCCGCGTGGTCCAGATGACCATGGGTCAACACCACATCCCGCAGCTCCTCCGGCCGCCGCCCCAGCCCCGCCATCACCCGCCTCAGCTCCGCCGCGATTCCCCACAAGCCGGTGTCGATCAAAACCACACCCGCCTCGTCCACCAAAAGGTGGGCCGACACCAACGGGCCGCCCAGCCGCAGCACCCGCGCCTCCCCGAACGTTAAGATCCTTCGCTTCACGCCGCATGGTTCGCTAGCCTCGCGCGAATTGCCAATCGTGTCGCGCGTCCTGCTTGTCCGGGCGAGTCGCCACCCCGCACGACCTCACGCGCGGCAAAAGCCTTTTGCGTTCGCCAGCGGTCAACCAAAGCTCTCCACCCGCCGATGCGCTTCCCCTCCGCCGTCTTCGTTTCGCTCTCCTTCGCCTCCTCTCTTCTTGGAGAGCCGCGCACCTGGACCGACCGCGACGGCCGCACCGTCGAGGCCGAACTGGTCCGCGCCGACGCCAGCTCCGTCGTCATCCGCCGCGTCGGCGACGGCCGCGAGTTCACCCTCCCGCGCGAGCGACTCTCCGCCGCCGACCTCGCCCACCTCGACTCGCTGCCGACCCACGCCGCGGGCACCGCTTCCACGCCCACGGCGCCCACGGCGCCCGCGGCGCCCGCCGCCGAGCCGCCTTGGCTCGCGCCGCTCAACTCCGCCCTCGGCCTCCCCCTCTTCGCCGACGCCACCCTCTGGGACGACACCCCCGCCGCCGTCGCCGCCCGCCTCGGCCCGCAACTTCGCCCCGAAAGCACCACACCCGGCCACGAAAGCTGGCGCGCCTACCTCCGCACGCCGAAGCCCGTGCTCGGCGCACCCGCCTACTCGCTCTCCGTCCGCACCGAGGAGGGCCGCCTCGCCGAAGTCGCTATCCTCTTCACCAACCGCGGCGACCACGCCGCCTTCGCCGGACTTGATCCGCTCTCCATCGTGCCACCCGCCGCGCTCGCGTCCTTCCGCGCCTCGCTCGCCGACGATTTTGAAAAAATCCGCGCCGCCCTCGCCGCCGCCCTCCCTGGCGGCGCCGTCGAGCCCACCGCCGCCGAGCGACGCGCCACGCCCGGCAACCTCGCCCTTTTCACCGCCGGCGAACACCGCCTCGTCCTGCAGTCCCTCCCCGACTGGCACCTCGCGCTTCGGATCCAGCCCGCCGAGCGCTCCGCGCCGCCGCGCCTGAGCGACGACCAGCTCCGCCAACGCCTGCGCGCCCGCGTCACCCGCCGCGACAACGCCGACGTAGTGCTAAACCAAATACCGATGGTGGACCAGGGCCCGAAAGGCTACTGCGTGCCCGCCACCTTCGAGCGCCTGCTGCGCTACTCCGGCATCCCGGCCGACATGTATGACCTCGCCGCGGCCGGCGGCACGCGCTTCGGCGGCGGCACCAATGTCACCCAGATAGTCCAGGCGCTCGAGCGCACCGTGCGCCAGCACGGCCGCCGCCTCGAAGTCGTGCGCCTCAAGCCCTCCGCGCCGGCCCTTGCGCGCTACATCGACGAAGGCCGCCCCGTGCTCTGGGCGATGTCGTCCACGCCCTCCTTCAATGCCCTCGCCGGCGCCTACACGAAAGATCGCGCCGCCGTGGCCGCCGATCCCGAAGCGCTCAAAACCTTCGCCGCCGAGCGCCGCCGCCTCGGCGCCACGCTCGCGCCCGAGCCGGGCGCTGCCCACCTCTGCCTGCTGATCGGCTATAACCGCGTCACCGGCGAGCTCGCCTTCAGCGATTCCTGGGGCCCCGACTTCGCCGAGCGCTGGCTCCCGCCGCCGCCGTCCAAGCTGTGAGCGCCGGCGAAGTGTGGGTGCTGAATTTCTGACTCCGCCGCCGCGGGCCTCGTGCCTTCAAGCTACGTCTCCTCGCCCTCGTGGCTCGGCTTCGGCGATCCCGGCAGGCCGCGCTTTTCCCAGCGGCCGAGCACATGCAGCACCACAAAGATGAGCGCCGTCGCCCCGACCGCCAAAGTGTAGCGCCCCACGCCCACCGCCACCCCCACGCCCGCCGTCGCCCAGATCGCCGCGGCCGTCGTCAGGCCCTTCACCGTCTCGCCCTTGTCGCGCGACACGAAGATCGTG
>JAUWBD010000186.1 GCA_030605125.1 Verrucomicrobiota bacterium
CTCGAGGGCGAGGCCGACATCGTGGCGGGCGAGGGCGGCCGGCAGCTCCGCGGCGGGAATTGTCGGGGAAAAGCGGATACGCTCGTGCAGCGCCGCGGGCAGGCGGGCGAGCAGGGCCGCGCGGTAGTCGGGGGCGGTCTCGCCGCGCAGGACGAGTTCCCAGCGTCCGGGGACGGCGGGCAGGGCGTCGAAGAGGGTCTCAAGGCCGCGCTCGGGGCCGAGGACGAGCGAGAACCAGTGGAAGGAAACGGGGCGCTCTTCGGGCGCGGTGATCGCGGGCTCGGGGCCGGTGGGAAAGGTGTTGTAGATGGCGGAGGGAGCGGGCGCCTCCAGGGCGGCGGCCATGGCCTCGGCCATCGCGCGGGAGGGGGCGAGGGCGTAGGGCGTGGCGCGCAGGAGCGCTTGTTCGAGCTGTTCCAGTCGTGCCACGGGGCGGCCGCGACGCTGAGCAGGGGTGAGGTCGCGGGAGAACCAATCCTCGAAGTCCACGCCCACGGGATGTCCGCTGCGATGGAGCTGCTCCGCGAAGGCGAGCCCGCCCTCGGCGTGCACGATCGTGAGGTCGGCGGGATCGCGGAGGGCGTGCGCGGCGAGCGCGCCTTGGGCGTAGCCCCAGATATCCGGGAGCACGCGTCCGGTGCGGGCGAAGACTTCGCGGGCGAGGCGGTGCCGCAGGCGCGCGGCGAGCCAGGCGAAGCGCCGGCCGGGCGCGGTGAAATCGGCGGCGGGTTCCCAGCGCCAGGCGCGGCCGGAGGAGAGCGCGGCATCGCGCGCGGCGAAGTCGGCGCGGTAGGCCATGCCGTGCACGGAGACCTCGTGGCCGGCGGCGGCGAGCGCGTCGGCCTCCTTCTGCGGCCGCGGCGCGGTGCAGAGGTGGCGGCCGATGTAGATGCGGATGCGGGCCATGGTGACGGTCGGGGGCGCGGAGGGCGGATCTTAGCGCGCGAGGGGGCGCGGATATTTCCCGTTTGCGACCTGCACCCAGCGGGCCGGCTTCCATCCGATTATCCGCGAGGCGAGGCGGAAGGCGCGTCCGCCGGACGGGCGCAGGTCGGTGCCGCCGAGGCCGGCGACGCGCGCCTCGAGCGAGCGACAAAGGTCGGGACAATTTGGATACATGGCGTAGAGCACGCTGGCGAGCGTCGTGGCGGCGGCCCGGCGCGTGCGCGCGCTGTCCTCGGCCCCGAGCAGATGGTCCGCCGCGAGCATCGCGGACCGCCAGGCGGACCGCCACGCGGCGGCGCTGCGGCTTCCCGACAGGCTGCCCGGGATGCCGGACCGGTAGTAGAGCCGGGCTCCGGGGGTGAAGACCACGCCGCGCGAGGCGACGATGAGCCGGGTGAAGAACTCGAGGTCGTTGATGAGCCCGAGCTCCTCGTTCCATCCGCCTGCGGAGGCGAGGAGCGGGCGGGGGATGAGGAACTGTCCGCACTGCATCATCCCGGCGCCACCGCTCCAGCTGCGCACCAGCCAATCGACGGGCGCGCCATCCTGCCATTCGACGCGAGGCTCGAAGCGCGCGTCCTCCGGGCGGTCGGTGAAGCGGGCCCATTCGGCGTAGCCCAAGCAGTCCGGGCGTTCCCGCAGGTGCGACACCTGGATCTCGACGGCGCGCGGCGAGAGGAGGTCGTCGGCGTCGAAAAACTTGACGTAGTCCCCGCGCGCGACGCGCAGCCCGTGGTTGCAGGCGGCGCATTGCCCGCTCTTTGGCTGGGTGACGATCGTGAGGCGGCCGCTCGATTCCAGGCCACGGGCGATCTGCACGGAATCGTCGGTGGAGCCGTCATCGACCAAGATCACCTCGAGGTTCGGCCAGGTCTGGTCCAGCGAGGAGCGCAGCGAGGACTCCAGCCAGCGCGCCGCGTTGTGACAGGGGGTGATGATGGAGACCAGGGGGCTCATCGACGGGGGAGACTCAAAGCGCGGCCAGCACTTGCCGCCAGCCGTGGCGCATCATCGAGAGCATGGATCGATCCACGTAGTGGAGGGCGACCTGGCGGGGCTGCGCCGCTTGTTCGCGGCTGGGGTAAACGAGGTAGTCCTGCTCGTCGAGCGGCCGCGCCCGATGGCGGCCCATCAGGACGGCGGTCAAGGCCTGCTCGCAGTAGTAGGAGAATCCGTGCCGGGCGAGCAGGAGCCGGGCGCAGTGCTCCACGTAGTCCCAGTCGATGGAGGGTTGGTGGAGGTGGCAGATGCCGACGTTTGCCTTCGGGTGGACGGGCGCCCCGGCCAGCTCGGACAAAAACTCCACGGGTGCGCCGTAGGAGGGTTGGCAATCCACCATGTGGAACCACTGGCGGGCGTCGCGCAGCTCGAGGAGTTGCGCGGGGTGCCGGAAAAAGAAGACGTCGGCATCGAGCACCAGTCGCCAGTCGTCGCCGGGGAGGCACTGGATGTCCGTCAGCTTCCGAAGGTGGAAGTATCCGAGACGGATGCGGCGAAGGAAGGGGTAGCGATCCGCCGGTAGCACGCTTTCGAGGTGATGCTCCATCTCGGCGCGCAGGTGGATGCGCGCCGAAGGGAAGAGGCGCAGGAAGGCGTCGCGCTCCTTCGCGCCCATCGTGCCGTCGTCGTGGAGCACCGGCTGGACGGGACGGCCCATTCGGTTTTGGGCGGAGAGCAGGGACACGCAGGTGAGGTGCACGTAGCGATGCCCCGTCAGGTAGTGGATGGGCACGGGATCACCGGCCGGAGGGGAGGGGGCGGGGAGGCACGCGAGGCTTCGGGCCATCTCCCGCCGGCCTTTCCACAGGTGCCAGTGCCAGGCGAGGCCTTCCCGCGCGACTTGGCGCGGGTAGTAGTAGGCCAGGTAGAGGGCACGGCCGGCCGTGAGTGGCGGACGCTTTTTTTTCGGCGCCGGGATCGCGGCCTCGGCCTGGCGAAGTTCTGCGGGGGAAAGCTCCATTTTGATCGGTGCGAGGGCGAATTTAGGGGAAGACAGGCCGGATGCAGCTCGTGAGATAGCGGCGCCAGTCCCGGGTGAAGTAGCGCAATTTCGCGTGGTAGATAAAGTGGAGCAGGATGGTTTCGGGCGGCTCCGGCGACTCGCTGTCGTAGAGGATATGGTATTCCTCCGCGGGCGCCGGGATCGAGTGCTGCAGACCGAGGAGCACGGCGGTGAGGGTTTGTTCCAGCATTTGCCGGCCCCGCAGCTCGCCCGGAAGTTTGCCGAGCCAGTGTTCGACCTGCGGCCAATCGATCCGCGCGTCGTCCAACGCGACGATGCCGGCGTTGACCCGCGGTGGCACGCGGAAGCCCCAGATGGCGGCCAAGGAGTCCTCCGGCTCGATGTAACCGTGGACGTGGTCGATCATGTGGCAGGCGCCGCGATTTTGAAATCGCTCCAGCAGGAAGTCGGGGCGCGAGTGGAAGATCATGTCGCTGTCCAGGAGCAGTTGCCAGCCGGTGGAGCCGGCCCGGACGTCCACGAGCTTCCGCATCATCGGCATCGCGTCGCGGGCGGCGCGAAGCAGGGGAAACCGGGCACGCGGCAGGCGGGCGTCGAGGAGCGCGACGCTTTCCGCGGAGGAGACGATCGTGGCGCCGCGCAGCACCCGGCGGAGCGCGGCGCCCTGCGAGCGGGTGAGGGTGCCGTCGTCGTAGATGGTCGCACGGATGCCGGCGGGAACGACCCGCGCCAGGGAATGGGCGCAGAAAGCCGTTTGGTGCCAGTAGCGCTTTCCGGTGAGAAAGGAGCAGGCAAGACCTTCGGCGGCGCCGCCATCCACCGGCGCCAAGCGCGAGACCGCGCGGATCATGGCGGCTTCCCCGAGCGTGTATCGCCAGAATCCGAAGGGCCCGAAGCGAAGGCGCCAGCGCAGGTGCGGGAACGATCCGTGGGCCACGCGATAGTAGAGCCGGCCGAGACCGGCGCCGCGAAGCGCGGCGCGCAGGCGCGTGAAGGGGGAGGCGGATCGTGGGCGCGGCATGCCGGGTCAACGCGATGCGGATGCCATGAGCGCGTTCAGGGCGGGGTCGTCCAAGGTCCGGCAAGTCGCGTAACGGTGGTTCCTGAGGCGTCGCAGCCAGCGGGCGGCGCGCTCCACGCCGACGCAGGCGGCGAGGATGCGGAATCTGCCGAGGCCGACGGCGCGGGCCGGGGCGGGGGCGGCGCGCCAGATCTCGAGGAGGCGACGGTCGTAGCCGGGGTGAAAATCCACCGGCAGGCGGCGCCAGGCCTGGAGCGCGGTCGCGGCGACGGAGCGGCGCACCGCGTCGAATTCGCGGCGGTCTTTCGTGGCGCGCATGAAGTCTTCGGCGATGAGCAGGGAGGCCACGCCGATGCGCTCCCAGCAGCGGGAGTAACGGTCTTCGTCGTGCTGGCCGATGGCGCAGAGCGGAAGGTCGAGTTTCAGGATGCGCGCCTCGGCGCCGAGCAGGTTGTAGTAGAGCCAGACGTCGCCGGCGGGGTCCTGGCGGCGGTCGGGCGGGAACAGCGGCGGCAGGAGGCGCGAGACCAGCCAGTCGCGGCGGTAGAGCGGGTTGTGCGGCAGCGGTTGCAGGCGGAGCAAAAAATCCACGGCATCGCCCGTGGCGGGCACGGTCTCGGCGGGGAAAAACACCGGCGCGCCGGAAGCGTCGAGCCGGTAGGAAGCGATGTCGCTGTAGGCGATGTCGCCCGCGCCTTGTTCGAGCAGCGCGATCTCGCGCGTGAATTTCTCCGGATGCACGAGGTCGTCGGAGTCGATGAACTGGACGTAGGCGCCGCGCGCCGCGGCGAGCCCGGTCTGCCTGGCGACGATCGAGCCCTGGTTGGGCTGGCGAAGGATGCGCAGGCGCGGGTGGGCGGCGATCTCGTGGGCCAGGCGCTCGCTCAGCGGCGGGGACGAGCCGTCGTCCACGACCAGGATCTCCGCGTCGAGCGGCCGCGCGGCCTCCAGCGCGCAGCGCAGGGTGAGGCGGAGCGGCTCCACCCGATCGTAGGCGGGGATGATGACGGAGAGCTGCGGGGCGGGGTTCATGCGTCTCGGGTGGCGGCGGCGACCAGGCGGGCCTCGGCGTCGGCGATGGAGGGCGGGGGCGGAGGGACGGGCAGCGGGCGCGCGAGGATGGCGCGCAGCTCGTCGTCGGAGGCGAAGGGGTGCACGCCGGGCAGATCCCACGCGCTGCGGAGCGCGTTGGGGTTTCCGATCACGGGCAGGCCGGCGAGCAGGGCCTCGGGGATTCGGGTGAGGGCGCCGGCGCCGCCGCGTTGCAGGACCGCGATCATGCCGGCGCGGGCGAGGGTGCTTTCGAGCGCCTTCGTGTCGAGCGGGCCGAGGAAACGCAGGCGCGGGTCGTCGGGCAGGGCGGAGCGGATGCGCTCGGTGTTGTGGCCGGCGATCCAGATTTCCATGCCCGCCGGGGCGCAGCGGGCGAGTTGCGCGGCGAGGAGCGTCATGCCCTCGGCGGTGAGCGGATTGAGCGCGCTGCCCAGCACGAGCACGGGGCCGCGGGCGGTCGCGGTGCGACCGGCGCGGAGGGCGCCGAGGCGCTCCGCCGCGGCCGCGGCGGGGCGGTAGGGGAGGAAATCGCAGGCCACGCCCTGGGCTTCGAGGAACCACTGCTCCTCGCGCGCGATCATGAAGCGGTGGTCCGACCGCGCGAGGCGCCGGACCTCGGCGGCGAGTCCCTTCAGCGCGGGGGCGCGCATCCGGGCGAATTCGGGCGCGTCGCCGAGCGTCTCGAGATTATGCGGGAGCGCGATCACGCGGTAGCCGAGTTCGTGCGCGATGGCGGCGAACAGATCGTCGTAGGTGCATTCCCAGAGCGCGACGCGGTGACCGCGAAAGGCGGACAGCTCGCGGCGGTAGAAGGCGTCGTAGTAGCCGATCAGGCCGGGGGAGCCGCGGTTGAGCAGCGGCCGCCCGGGCAGGCGGCGGCGGGCGAGCAGGCCGCGCAGGTAGGCGAAGCGCGGCCTCCGGCCGTCGGGCTTGATGTCGTGGATGTCCCAGCCCGCGTTCTCGAAGATTTCGCGGACCTGCGCGGAGCGGCGTTCGGCGCCGTGTCCGTGGGGGTTGGAGCCGAACTGCGTCCAGCGCAGCAGAACCGGTTTTTCCGTGGAGGCGGTCGGTTTCATGGAGCAAGCGGGCGTGAGGGGAGCAGGCCGGCGAGGAAGCGACGATGGATTTCCGCCGGCGCGAATCCGGACGCGGCGGCCTGCTCCCGGGCGCGCGCCAGGACGCGGGGATCGCGGAGCGACGCGAGGAGGCGGTCGATCGCGGCCTCGTCGTCCGGCTCGGCCAGCAGGCACCAGTCGCGAGCCTTGGCCCACGTGTGGACGGAGGAGCCGGCCGGCGCCACGATCAGGACCGGAAGCCCGAGGCGGACGTATTCCACCAGCCGGCTGGGGAAGCTCGTGCGCGCCCAGGGCGTGCCGTCGCGGGGGTAGAAGACCAGCAACGCGTGGGCTTCGGCGGCGAGGTGCGCGAGCAAGTCGTGGTTGTGCTTGAAGCGGGGGCGCAGGCCGAGCGCGCCCTCGCTCTCGGCCGCGAGCGCGGAGAGCCCGGGCTCGTCGTCGGCCACGATCTCGAAGCGGTGGCCGGCCCGGGCGCAGGCTTTGGCGATGGAGCGAAACCCCGGCAGATAAGCGGGAAAAATCTTGCCGGCGTGGACGAGGCGCAGCCGCTCGCCGGCGGGCGCCGACGGGGCGGGCGGCGGGCGATCATCGGACACGGGGGGCAGGACTTCCCAGTGCGCCGGCGGATCGTCGGAGTAGCGGGCCCGGAGCTCGGCCGAGACGAACCACACCCGCGAGGCGGCGGCGAGGAGGCGGCGGCAGCGACGGTCCACCGCGAGGCGCTCGTCCTCGGTGCGCACCCAGGACTCCGGCTCGTCGTGCATGATCACGGTGAGCGGCAGCCCGGCGCCGCGCGCGAGCCGCTCGGCGAGCAGGCGGGGGAGCTCCGGGTAGTCGGGCAGCACGCAGAGGAGCGCGGCGGGCTCGGCGCCGAGCTCCTTGCGCAGGACGGACGCGGCGAGCACGACGCGCAGGCGGGCGAGGAGGGAGTCCATGCGGCGCGAGGTCGGCGGCCACCACGGGCGACGCGCGGGCAGGGGGACGAACTCGAATCCCGGAAACTGATCGGCGGCGGTCGAGGCCGGGCCGACGATGCGCACGCGCCAGCCGGCCTCGGCCGCTTTTTGCAGGTGGCGAAACAGGATCACGGGCGTGCTGGTGCCCTCGGCGGGCACGGTGCCGCCCAGATAGACGAGCTGGCCGGGGCGACCGGCGGAGATTGGCGCGGCGGCGGGTTTCACGAGCGCGGAGAGGAGCGTGCGAAGGCGCCGCGAAACAGATCGCGCCGCCAGCGGCCGAGCGTCATGCGCAGCCGTTGCCAGGGGCGGGGCGGGCGCGGGCAGGAGAGGACGTAGCGATAAAAGTGGTCCCAGGTGAGGGCGTCGGCGCGGGCGTCGGGGCGCGGCCGGGCGGGATCGACGATCGGGCCGAGCGGGCGGACGGGCATGTTGGCGAAGGGGGACGAGTCGGCGACGGTGTGCGTGCCTTCGGCGTTGAAGCCGATGTTCGTGACGAGATTGGCGGCGGGGGTGATGAAGAGGCGGCCCCGGCTCCAGCAGTGGTGTTGCCAGGCGGTGTCCCAGATGTCGCGGGCGCGGCCGTCGCGGACGAATTCGTCGAAGGCGCGCGCCCACGCCGCGGCCTCGCCGGGCTCCGGGCAGAGCTTGCGCAGCCAGCCGGGGATCACGCCGATTTGCCAGCCGGCCAGCGGCTCGTCCATGTCGCGCCAGGCGCGCGCCCAGGTCGCCCAGCCCCAGTTGTGCGGGTATCGGGAAAACCAATACGACGACCGGGGGCGCGGCGCGCCCTCGGGCAGGAAGCAGCCGCCCGAGATCTGGGCCACCGCGGGCTCGTCGCGATAGCGCGCGAGGCAGCGGGCGGCGAAGGGCAGGAAGTCCGGCCCGGGCACGCAATCGTCCTCGAGGATCACGCCTTCGCCGGCCTCGTCCAGAAACCAGGAGATGGCGGCGCGGGGGCCGGGGCCGCAGCCGAGGTTGCGGGGCGGCTCGAGCCAGCGCAGTTGGCAGGGCCAGTCCACGCCGGAGGCGATGGTTTCCCGCACCGCGGCGCGGCGCGCCTCGTCGTCGGTCCCGGGGCGCGCGCCGTCGATGAAGACATGAAGGACCGGCGGGCGGGAGACGCGCAGCGCCGAGACGACCTCGCGCACGAGGTCGGGCCGGCGGAAGGCGATCAGGAGGACGGGGGGGGTCATCGGGCGCGGAGTTCGGCGAGCGCGCGGGCGCGGCCGCGTTCGTAGGCGTCGCGCAGACGGCGTTCGTGCGCCGGGAGCCGCCAATGGTGGTAGGCCTCGACCAGTCGAAAGAGGCGCCGGCCGCGGACGGGCGCGGGGTTGAAGCCCGGATCGTAGAGATGGCGCAGCATCGTCTCCGAGTAGCCGGCGCCTTCGCGGAGAATCTCGAAGTATTCGGTGGTGAGGCGGTCCTTGGGGATGAGGTGGAGCAGTTTCAGCGCGGGAAAAACCCCGCTGCCCCAGCCGACGGAGTGCCCGTGCAGGATGATCGCCACGTCGCCACCGCAGCCCTTGCGACGATCCGGCGGATCGAAATCCCGGTGGATGGGCAAGGCGCGGGTGGTCGTGTAGGAGGCGGCGAGCTCCCGGCGCAGGCACATCCCGGCGCCGGCGGGGAAGGCCTCGTAGTTGCCCCAAAAATTCGCCCAGCGCGGCCGGTCCACCCGCGCGAGGGCGAGCCAGTGCAGGTGGGGGCGAAGGTGGGCGGGCGGCTCGATCTCGAACTCCCCGTCGATCGCGCCGCCCCAGACACCGAGGGTGGGGTGTTGGTCCGCGATGAGCAGGCATTGCTCCAGGTAGTCGGGTGCGAGGACATTGTCGTCGTCGCAGAAAACCAGCAGCGGCGTGCGGGTGCCGTCGATGCCGGCGCAGCGGGCGGAGACCAGGCCTGGACGCTCCTCGCGGACCACGCGGCCGTGCGGGTGCCAGGCCACGAGCTTCTCGGCGCGGAGCGGATCGGTGGAGCCGTTGTCCACGATCAGCAACTCCCACCGGTCGGCGGGCAGCGTCTGGCCGCGCAGGCCCTCGAGTGTGCGCGCAAGGGCGGCGGGCCGGGGGTTGCGGGTGCAGATGACGACGGCGATTTTCATGTGCGATCGGTGCGGGGGTGGCGACGCGCGGCGCGGCCGAGCGCGCGATCGAGGAGGATGCGGAGCAGGCGGCGGGTGGGGGCGATCTCCGCCCGTTCGCCGCGCAGCGCGAGGTGCTTGCGCACCCAGCCCGGCAGTTCGTGGGCGGCGAGGGAGGGCGCGGCGGCCGGGGCGCCTCGCCGGCGGGCGAGCAAGGACCCGGCCTCCGCCAGCAACGCGGCGGTGGCGGCGGGGCGCGCGAAGGTCTCGCGCGCGCGGTCGCGGG
>JAUWBD010000244.1 GCA_030605125.1 Verrucomicrobiota bacterium
CCGCTGGCACTGCGGTTGCAACCAGGATCGCATGCTCGAGGTGCTCGCGCCGGTGATGAAGACCGACCCTGAGGGCCTTTTCGGCGAGGCGAACGTGGTCACGGTCCAGTGCCCGCGCTGCGCGGCGCGGCACGCGGTGACGCGCGAGGCGCTGGAGGCGTTTGTGGCGGGGCATCCATGAACGAGATTCTGGAAAGCATCCGGGAAGGCTTCGCGCAGTCGCGTCCCCTCGATCTGATCAACCTCGTGCTCGGCGTCACCGGTGTATGGCTGATGACGCGCCGCAAGCTGCTCGCCTTCCCCGTCGGGCTCGCGGCGGTGAGCGTGCAGGGCTGGTTGTTCTGGGACTCGCGCTTCTACGCCGACGCCAAGCTGCAGGTGTTTTTCTTCGTCTGCCTTTGCTACGGCTGGTGGCACTGGACTCGGCACAAGGGCGGCGCGCCCGAGCTCCCCGTGACCACGCTTTCGTGGCGGGCTCGGCTCGTCGGCGTGGGCGCGGCGTCCGCTCTCTGGCTGGCCTGGGGATCGTGGCAGGCCGCGCACACCGACGCGCCCATGCCCTTCCGCGACACCTTCATCGCGAGCTTCAGTTTCCTCGGCCAGATCTGGCAGGTGCGGAAACGCCTCGAAAACTGGCCGGTGTGGACTGCGGTCAACGCGGTCGCGATCGTGAGCTACTGGTCGGGCGTCGGCGCGTTCACGGCCTTCCTCTACGCGATCTTTCTCGTGCTCGGCCTCTCCGGCTGGGTGGCGTGGACACGCGCGATGAAGACGCAGGCGAAGTCCGTCCCCGCGGGCGTGGCGCGCGCGGAGGCTAGCGCGTGAAGCCGCTGCGCGTGGTGCTCTACGGCGCCGAGTCCACCGGCAAGTCCACGCTCGCGGAGCGGCTCGCGGCGCGTTTCGGCGCGCCGTGGTCGGCGGAGCATGTGCGGGAGTATTGGGACGCCCACGGCGGCGTGATCACCGCGGCGGATCTCGACGCCATCGGGCGCGGGCAGGCGGCGGCCGAGGACGCGGCCCGCGCGGAGGCGGAGCGGCGCGGGGCGCGCGTGGTGTTTCACGACACCGACCTGCTCACCTGCACGATCTGGGACGACCTGCTTTTCCCCGCCGCCTGCCCCGCCTGGGTGCGCGAGGAGGCGGCGCGGCGCGCGCGGGCGACGGATCTCTTCCTGTTCTGCGACACCGACCTGCCTTGGGCGCCGGACCCGCAGCGCTGTTTCCCGGACGAGGCGGGGCGGGCGATGTGCCGGCGGGTGTTTCTGGAAAAACTCGAGGCGACCGGCGCCCGCTGGGCGCGCGTGTGGGGCGCCGAGGCCGAGCGCGAGGCGCGGGCGGCGGCCGCGGTGGAGCTGTTGCTCAACCGCTGCGCCGCCCGATGATGGGCGCAGGACCGCGGGGCTTGCGTGGGAACGGCGGCGCGGGTAGGGTTTGGGCCGTCATGAGCGCCACCGAGGTTATCGAGATGATCAAAAAGCTGTCGCCGGAGGAGCAGGCGCAGGTGCGGGAGTTTGTGCGGAAAGCGGACTCGTCGCAGCCCGCGCCGCCCGATCAGCGTTCGGTCGATGAACGCGGGATCGCGGTGGGACGTGCTTTTATCGAGCGTCATCCCGAACTCTTCCGGAAGCTGGCCCAGTGAATTCCGAGCCTGTTTTCGTGACCGAGGGCATGGCTCTCGGTCTTCACCGGGCGTCTTTGGAGTTGCATGGCGGCCTTGATGGATTGCGCGATGAAAACGCGTTCCGTTCGGCGCTCGCCTCCGGATGGAACGCCTGGGCCTATGGCGGAGCCGATCTGCACGAAGTGGCGGCATGTTACGCCTTTCATCTCGCGGAGTCCCAAGCCTTCATCGACGGCAACAAGCGCACGGCGGTCGCGTGCGCGGCGGCGTTCTTGCTCATTAACGGACACCGCGACGCCAGCCAGGACCTCGTCCTTTACGACGCCATGATCGCCATCGCCCGGCGCGAGCTCGACAAGCCCGGCCTCGCCGCGATCCTGCGCGCGCAGTTCCCATGCGCATGAGCGGCGCCTCCGACGACCACGAGGCCCGCTTCGGCGGGCTGGGGCGGCTCTATGGGCGCGCGGCGCTGGAGCGGCTCCGCGCGGCGCACGCCTGCGTGGTCGGCGTCGGCGGCGTGGGCTCCTGGGCGGCCGAGGCGCTGGCCCGCGCCGGCGTGGGCGCGATCACGCTCATCGACCTCGACGAGGTCTGCGTGAGCAACGTGAACCGCCAGCTCCACGCCCTCGACGGACAGATCGGCCGCGCCAAGGTAGATGTATTGGCCGAGCGAATACGCCTGATCAACCCGGCCTGCCGCGTGGAGGCCGTGCAGGAGTTTTTCATCGCCTCCAACGCCGGGCGCCTGCTCGCGCCGGAGCTCCCCTTCGCCGTGGTGGTGGACGCGATCGACTCGGTCGCGCACAAGGCCCGCCTGCTCGCCGCGTGCGCGGCGCGCGCCCTGCCCGTGGTGACGACCGGCGGCGCGGGCGGCAAGCGCGACGGCACGCGCCTGCGCATCGGCGACCTCGGCGAGAGCGGCGGCGACGATCTCCTCCGCCAGGTGCGCAAGACCCTCCGTCGCGAGCACGGCTTCGCCGGCGGCGAGGGCCATCGCTACGGCATCCGCGTGGTGTGGAGCACGGAGCCCGCGGTTTACCCGTGGGCCGACGGCACCTGCGCCGCCGCGCCCGAGCCCGGTGCGAGCACGCGCCTGGATTGCGCCGCCGGGCTGGGCGCGGCCACCTGGGTGACCGGCGCCTTCGGCTTCGCCGCCGCCCAGGAGGCGGTGCGGCTGGTCGTGGAGGCCGAGAATCCCTTCAAGGGCCGAACAGTCGCGTGAAGTTCCCCGCCACGCGCGCGGCGAGCTCGGCCGGATCCTCGCCGCGCAGCGAGGCGAGGCCGGCGTAGGCGGCGTCGATGTTGCCAGGATGGTTTATGAGCGAGCCATCGCGCGCGGGGGGTAGCTTGTGCGTGCGCCAAGGCTGCGGCGGGATCATCGCGGGAGCGTCGGTTTCGCAGAGCAGGCGCTCGAGCGGGACGTGTTTGAAAACCTCCTGCTGACGCCGCTTGCGCGGATCGAGATAGGCCGGATTGAAGGAGAAATACGCGCCGAGCTTCGTCAGCTCCGGCAACAGGTCCACGGGGCCGCCGTAGGCGTGCAGCAAAAAGCCCCGCGCCGGGAGCGGGTGCGAGCGCAGCAGCGGCAGAAGGTCGTCGAAGGCGCGCAGGCAATGGATCGTCGCCGCGCGGTCGTGCTTCGCGGCGAGCGCGAGCTGGGGCAGCAAGACCGCCACCTGCTCGTCCATCGGCGCGCGGTGCCGGCCGGCGAGGCGTGCGTCGTCCGGGCGAGCGCCCTCGAGGATCCAGCGATCAAGGCCGATCTCGCCGACGGTGGCGCGCGGGTCGTCCAGGAGCCGTTGTTCCAGATTCGCCAGCCAGTCATCGGGGCGGGGCGCGGCGGCATCCCACGGATGCACGCCGTAAGCCGGGCGGACGAAGGCGTGGCGCGCGGCGAGTTCCGCGACCCGTGGCCAGTCCGCGGGGTGGGTGCCGTTGACGACCATCTTTCCGCCGGCGCCGACGGTCTCGGCCCACGCGGTCGCGATGCGGTCCCGGTGCGGGACAAGGGCCTCGTCCTGGAGGTGGTTGTGGGCGTCGTGCAGCATCGGCGGCCAAAATCGAGCACGGGGTGGACACACGTGCAAAACCGGCCCGTTTTTACTGGGGGAAAAACTTCTTCACCTGACCATTAAAAAAACTGTTACCGCGCCCGCAGGTCTCTGACGCTGTGCCCGATGAAGCCGTCCATCGTCTGGCTGGTGCGTCTGGGTATCGACAAAGGGATTTTTGATCTGAAGGCCGCGCTGGCCGTGCGCATGAAGCTCGGCGAGGACGTCGAGCTGATCGATTTCGCGCAGGAACTGATCGATGGCCGGCATGTGACCGAGGCGCATATCGACGAGCTTGAGCGCGCAGCCGGGCTGGCGCAGGCGAAGGGCGTGTCCGGCCCGCCCGATTCGGATCCTTTCGCGGATGCCCGCGGCACGACCCCGCCGATACCGCGCCCGGCCGAGCCGAAGAAACCCGCGCTCGTGCTGCACCGGACGCCGGCCCCGGAATCG
This sequence comes from Verrucomicrobiota bacterium, assembly GCA_030605125.1. GTDB lineage: Bacteria > Verrucomicrobiota > Verrucomicrobiia > Opitutales > Opitutaceae > IMCC26134_A. The sequence goes on from JAUWBD010000244.1 coordinate 4,126, forward strand.
TCGTCCCGCGCGCCTACCGCCGGGGCCCCGGGCATAGCGACCTTGCCCGCCAACGTGCCGCTGACGATGCCGCCTTTCGTGCCGGAGCCCGAGCCGCCCCCGGAGCCGGCGACGGATGTGCTCGGCAACCTGTGGGGATTTACTTTCGCGCGCGTGGCTTCGATGGACGACGAGGCGCTGGCGGCGATGTTGCGCGATCTGCTGCGCACCTGTGCGCGGGAGGGCGTGAGCGATCTGCACCTCTCCGCGGGCGCGGCGCCGTTCATTCGCCGACAGCGCGTGCTCCAGCCGCTCGGCGAGCACCTGCTCACACCCGAGGAGGCGCTGCGGCTCAACACCATCCTGCTCGCACCGCACCAGCGGGACCTGTTTCTCGAGTGCAAGGACCTCGACTACGCCCTGGCTCTGCCGACCGGAGACCGCTACCGCGTGAACCTCATGTTCCACAAAGGCGGCCCCGCCGGCGCCTACCGCATGGTGGCGGCGAAGGTCCCGCAACTCGACTCGCTCGGCCTGCGCAACCTCGACGCGATCCGGAAGCTGCTCACCTACCACAACGGCCTCATCCTCGTCACCGGTCCGGTGGGCGCGGGCAAGACCACCACGCTCGCGGCCCTCGTGGCCGAGATCAACGCGAGCCGCCAAGACCACATCATCACGGTCGAGGATCCGATCGAGGTCGTGCAGCCGGCCCTGGGGTGCAACGTCACCCAGCGCGAGGTCGGCCCGCACACGCGCTCCTTCGCCACCGCGCTCAAGGGGGCCCTGCGCGAGGACCCCGACGTGATCGTGATCGGCGAGCTGCGCGACCTCGAGACCATCGAGATGGCGATCAGCGCCTCCGAGACCGGCCACCTCGTGATCGGCACCATGCACACCAGCGACGCCGCCACCACGCTCAACCGCCTGCTCGACGTCTTCCCGCCCGCCCAGCAGGCGCAGATCCGCGCCAGCGTGGCCGAGAGCCTGCGCGGCGTCGTCTGCCAGCGCCTGTTGCCCGGGGCCGAGGGCGGGCTCGTG
>JAUWBD010000066.1 GCA_030605125.1 Verrucomicrobiota bacterium
TCCGCCTCGGCCACGCCCATGTGGCGCACGCAGGCCTCGGCGAAAAAATCCCGGTAATCGGTCGTGATCGCGAGATCGCGCCCCTCGAAGAGCTTGTCCGGCGACAGCCCCGGCCAGTCGCCCAGCACGCGCCCGCCGCGCACGCCGCCGCCCAGCGCGAAAAACGCCGTGCCGTGACCGTGGTCGGTGCCCCGGTTTCCGTTCTGCCGCGCGGTGCGGCCAAACTCGCTCATCGTGAGCACGAGCACGTCCGACATCTTGGAGCCGAGGTCGCGGTGCAGCGCCTCCAGCCCGCGCCCCAGCTCCGCGAGCCGCCCCGCCAACACGCCCGTGGCCCCGCCCTGGTTGACGTGGGTGTCCCAGCCGCCGATCTCGACGAAGGCGATCTCCAGGCCCACGTCGGCCTTGATCAGCTGCGCGACCTGCCGCAGCGACCTGCCGAATCCACCGTTTGGATACGCCGCGCCGTTGGCCGGCGAGTAGCGGCGCGGATCGACCTTACGCAGCAGGTCCATCGCCGCGAAGCTGTCGCGCCCCGCGCCGTGAAGCGCGTCGCCCACGGCCGTCTCGTAGATCTCCTCGAAACCGCGCGCCGCGCCGGAACGCCCGCCGGCGCCGGCCATCGTCGCGCCCAACATCGCCTGATCGGCCGAGGAGTCGCGCCCTCGGCCGCCCGTGCCCGGCCGGACCGTCTCGGCCCCCACGCCGAAACGCTCCAGGTCCGCGATCGCCAGCGCCTCCTCGCGCCCCTGCAGGCTGCGCGGCATCTGCCCGGCCATCGCGACGGCGCGCAAAGCCGAGCGATGCGCGGCGTCCTCGGGGCAGCAGCCGATCAGCCGGTTGAGCCAGCCGCTGGCCAGTTTCTTGTCCGAGTCGGTGCCGGACTCCATGAAGTCCTGCGCCTCGAAGTGCGAACGCGTGGCGTGCGGATTTCCGCAGGCGTGGAGAACCGCCAGCTCGCCCGCCCCGTAAAGCGCGTGCAGCGGCGCCAGCGACGGGTGCAGGCCGAAGCGGCCGTCGAGATCGAGCACGCCCTCGGCGCCCGCCTTTTGCGAGGGCCCGGCGAGCGCGATGTCGTTGCGCAACGCGTAGTAGTCCTTGTCCCCGTAGGGCACGACCATCGAGAGCCCGTCGGCCGCGCCGCGCTGGAACAGGCACACCAGCACGCGCCGTCCGCCGCCGGATTTGCGCGTCTCCGCGGCCAGCACCGAAGAGCGCAGAAAGTCCGGCCCGAACAAGGCGCCGGCGCCGATGGCCGCGAAGGCCAGCGCGCCCTGCTTGACGAAAAACCGACGCGAGATGTGGGGCGAGTTCATGGGGTGAAAGCGGGAGATGGGTCGGCGCCTATCGGCGTTGGAATTCGGGCGAGCCGAGCAGCAGCGCGAGCAGCTTCGGCACCTCGGGCACGGCCGTGGCGCCGCCCTCCGAGGGGGCCGCCTGCGCCAGGAGCACGCGGCGCGTATTGGCGCCGGGCTCCGCGCCCAGCACCGAGCGACCGAGAGCCGACACGACCTCGTCGGGGCGATCCGCGTTGACGCCCGCCACCAGTCGCCGCGGATCGACCCGCGCGTCGGCCACCTGGCCGGCGGTCATGGCGAGCGCGAAATTGAGCCGCGAGACCAGCGCGCCCGCGCTCACCCAGCTCGAGGAATCCTCGGGGAAACCCGTCGGCGGTCCCCACGCGTAGATAGGCTGCCCCATCTCCACGATATGCAGCATCACGGTCTTGCGGGGGAGCCCGGCCAGGCGCTCGCCGCCCCGCCCCATCGCCGCGCCGGCCTCGACCGCGCGCAGCGGCGCCCGCCCGCGCAGCCCCTCCACCGCCACCAGATCCGCGCCGGCGGCGCGCAACGCCGATGCCGTGAACTCGAAAGGCGACTTCGTCTTCGCGCCGAAGTGCTCGGGCGCGAAAAACTCCGGCGCGAAAAACAAGGCCTCGTAGGTGCGCCGCAGATCGCCCTTCGCCGCGAGATAGGCCTCCGCCACCCGCTCCACCAGCGCGGGCGGCGGCTCGTCGGCGACGAAGCGCTGGCAGAGCTTGGTCGCGATGCGCCGGGCCGTCGCCGGGTGCGCCGCGAGCAGATCCAGCACTTGCTCGCCCTCGCGTTGGCCGCCGCCGCCGGGGAAACTCACGCCGAGGATCGTTTTCGGCCCCGAATCGTGCCAGCGGCGCCGAAACACGAAGTCGCCGCTCCGCGGCTCGATCGTCCAGCCGGTGAAGACCCGCGCCACCTCCTGCACATCCTTTTGCGTGTAGCCGGCGTCCACGCCGAGCGTGTGCAGCTCGAGCAGCTCGCGGCCGTAGTTCTCGTTGAGTCCGCGGCGCGAGGGCGCGGCGGGCGCGGGCGCCTCGTCGCCCGCGAGCTCGGAGCGCAGGCGCTCGACGCGCGCCCGCTCGGCCGGCGTCGCCTCGCGCTCCGCCACGCTGAGCGCGTTGTCCAGATAGACCAGCATGGCCGGGCTCTTCGCCGTGGCGCCGAGCAGGTCCCGGAAGTTGCCGAAAACATGCGGCCGGATCGCCTCCTGCTCATGCGCGATCACGGTGGCGCGCACCAGCCGTTTGCGCACATCGACGTTAAAGTGGTTGAACCAAAAATCGACCAGCACCTGCTCGAGCTGGCGCTCCGAGAGCACGGCGCGCACGAGCCGCGCGTGTTGCAACTCGCCGATCGCCTGCGCCACCACCGCCTGCTCGCGCTCCTCCATCGCCACCCGCAACCGCCCCGCCTCGGCGAAATCGCCCGCCGCCTGCGCCCGCTGGAGCTGATTTCTATCGCGCAACTCCTGGTGGTAGGCCCGCACCAGCTCCGATTTCGGAAGCGCCAGCTTGGGCAAGGCCGCCACCGCCGCCTCGGCGACCGGATCGGCGATCGTCGCGGGCTCGAGCTGGCGGCGCATCCAGTTGTCCACCCCGAGCGCCGCGAGCTCCGCCACCTGGCCCGGGCGCGGACCGTAGCCGAGGCGCTTGAGCGCGTGCGCGGCCCGCAGGTGCTCGTCGGGCTCCGCGGCGACGGTGGTCGCGCCCGCGGCCACCGAGGTGAGGAAAAAAGCGAGGCCCAAGGCCGCTGCCAAAACCAGCCGGGGTAAGGCGGCACGATGCGTGTGCATGCGGGAAAAGACGAGGCGCCGCCCGGCGGGTTACGGCGCCCTTTGACGCGCTGATTGCATGCGGACCGCCGCGCGCCTAGTCTGCTTCCGCTCATGGACCAACCCGCCCTCCTCACCACCAATCGCAAGGCCCTGACCATCAATCTAGACGACTCGAAATACGGCACCTTTGCCGAGATCGGGGCCGGGCAGGAGGTCGCCCGCGTCTTCTTCCAGGCCGGCGGCGCCGCCGGCACCGTCGCCAAGTCGATGTCGGCCTACGACATGACCTTCAGCGACGCCATCTACGGCAAGGCCCCGCGCTACGTCTCGCGCGAGCGCCTGCAGACGATGCTCAACCACGAGTATGCGCTGCTCCTCGAGCGCCTGAGCGAGAAACGCGGCGCCACCACCAAGTTTTTCGTCTTCGCCGACACCGTCGCCGCCAAATCTTTCAAGGGGAACAACGACTGCCACGGCTGGATGGGCATCCGCTTCCAGCCGGAGCCCGGCGCGGAGCCGAGCGACGTCGTCCTCCACGTGCGCATGTGGGACAAGGACAACCTCCGCCAGCAGGAGGCCATCGGCATCGTGGGCACCAACCTGATCTACGCCGCGCTCTACCTGCGCGACGATCCCGAGAAATTCATCGCCTCGCTCGCCGACAACGTCGGCTCCGAGCGCATCGAGATCGACATGCTCAAGTTCAGCGGGCCCGCCTTCGCCTCGGTGGACAACCGCCTCATGTCGCTCCACCTCGTGCGCCACGGGCTGACCAACGCCGTCATGTTCGGCCCCGGCGGCGAGGTGCTCCAGCCCTCCGAGGTGCTCTACAAGAAGGCGATTCTCGTCGAGCGCGGCAGCTTCCGCCCCGTCACCCACGTCAACGTGGACATGCTAAACTGCGCCACCGCCCAGTTCCTGCAGGAGCCGGCGGTGCAGGGGAAGCAGATGGTCGTGCTGATGGAGATCACGATGAACAACCTCCTCGCGGACGGCGCGCTCGACGCCCACGACTTCCTCTCGCGGGTGGACCTGCTCGGCGACATCGGCTGCACCGTATTGATTTCCAACTACAGCGAATACTACCGCCTCACCACCTACTTCCGCCGCTACACGAAGGAGATGATCGGCGTGGCGATGGGCATCAACAACCTCCTCGAGATCTTCAACGAGAAATACTACGAGCACCTCGAGGGCGGCATCCTCGAAAACTTCGGCCGCCTCTTCCGCCACAGCGTGCGGCTCTACGTTTACCCGATGCAAAAGGTCGCCTACGAGCGCTACCTCGCCACCGGCCACCCCGCCACCGCCGCGCCCTTCGCGCCGCCCCCGCCCTCCGCCTTCGCCAAGGACGTGCTCATCAACGCCCGCAACGTCCAGGTGACGCCGCACCTGCGCAATCTCTACGACCACCTCCTCGAGAACCACTACATCGAGACCATCGTGGGCTTCGACCGCGCGATCCTCGACATCTTCTCGCGCGACGTGATGGACCGCATCCGCGCCGGCGACGCCTCGTGGGAGCAGATGGTCCCCGCCCCCGTCGCCGCCGCGATCAAGCGCCGCGGCCTCTTCGGCCACCCGGCGCAGGGCTGAGGCCGGGGAGCGGAACCGCTTGGGCCCGGAGGACCGGGTGGAATGCGTTGTCCCCAACGCATTCGACGCGGCCCCGCCGCGCCACAAACCAAGCGCGTTGAGGACAACGCGCTCCACCGGCGGCGGGCGCGCGTTTCCATCGCGCGCCGCCCGGCGACAGCCCTAGCCCGCTCAGTAGCGGTAGTGCTCGGGCTTATACGGGCCCTCGACCGGCACGCCGAGATAGGCGGCCTGATCGGGCGTGAGCTTGGTGAGCACCGCGCCGATCTTCTCGAGGTGCAGGCGCGCGACCTCCTCGTCGAGGTGCTTGGGCAGGCGATACACGCCGACCGCGTAGGTGTCCTTGTTCTTCCAGAGGTCGATCTGGGCGAGCGTCTGATTGGTGAAGCTGTTGCTCATCACGAAGGACGGGTGGCCGGTGGCGCAGCCGAGGTTCACGAGGCGGCCCTCGGCGAGCAGGTAGATCGTGCGGCCGGTGTCGGTGAAGGTGTAGGCGTCGTAGCCGTCCTTGATCTTCACGTGCTTCACGCCGGGGGCCTGCTTGAGGCGGTCCACCTGGATCTCGTTGTCGAAGTGGCCGATGTTGCAGACGATGGCCTGGTCCTTCATCGCCCGCATGTGCTCGAGGGTGATGATGTCCTTGTTGCCCGTGGTGGTGACGTAGATGTCGGCGCGGCCGAGCGTGCTCTCGATCGTGTTCACCTCAAAACCTTCCATCGCGCACTGGAGGGCGTTGATGGGGTCGATCTCGGAGACGATGACGCGGGCGCCGAAGCCCTTGAGCGAGTGGGCGGAGCCCTTGCCGACATCGCCGTAGCCGGCCACGAAGGCGACCTTGCCGGCGATCATCACGTCGGTGGCGCGCTTGAGGCCGTCGGCGAGCGACTCGCGGCAGCCGTAGAGGTTGTCGAATTTCGACTTCGTGACCGAGTCGTTCACGTTGATCGCGGGCACGAGGAGCTTGCCCTGCTCGTGGAGCTGGTAGAGGCGGTGCACTCCCGTGGTAGTCTCCTCGGAGACGCCGCGCCAGTCCTTGCGGATGCGGGAGAACACGAGCGGATCCTCGGCGTGGATGCGCTTGAGGAGGTTCTTGATGACCTGCTCCTCGTGCGAGCCGGAGGGCGTATTCACCCAGTCGCTACCGTTCTCGAGCTCGTAGCCCTTGTGGAGGAGGAGCGTGACGTCGCCGCCGTCGTCCACCACGAGCTGCGGCCCGAGGCCGTCGGGGCCGAGGACGGCCTTCCAGGTGAGGTCCCAGTATTGCTCGAGCGTCTCGCCCTTCCAGGCGAAGACCGGCACGCCGGAGGCGGCGATGGCGGCGGCGGCGTGGTCCTGGGTGGAGAAGATGTTGCACGAGGCCCAGCGGACCTTCGCGCCGAGGGCGACGAGGGTCTCGATGAGGACGGCGGTCTGGATCGTCATGTGCAGCGAGCCGGTGACGCGCACGCCGGCAAGGGGCTTGGACGGGCCGAATTTTTTGCGGACGGCCATGAGGCCGGGCATCTCGTGCTCGGCGATGGCGATCTCCTTGCGGCCCCAGTCGGCGAGGCGGATGTCGGCGACGTGGTAGTCCTGGCCGGCGGCGGAGGCGGGGGCGGTGGATGTGGCTGTGCTCATTTCTTAAAATCGGAGGAGGTTATTTTTAACGCAGAGACGCGGAGACGCAGAGGGTGGAAGCTGGAGGGCGGGCCAACGGCGGCTTGGTTTCTCTCCGCGCCTCTGCGCCTTTGCGTTGATTATTTTGAAAGCTTCCGAACGGCGGCCTGGAGGGCGGCGACCTTGGTGGTCTGCTCCCAAGGCAGGTCCTGTTTGCCGAAGTGGCCGTAGTTGGTCGTCTGGCGGTAGATCGGGCGCAGGAGGTCGAGCTGCTTCACGATGTCGGCCGGCTTGAAGGAGAACACCTGCTGGATCGCCTCGGTGATGACCTCGTCGGCGACCGAGCCGGTGCCGAAGGTGTTCACGTAAACGCTCACCGGCTTCGGGTGGCCGATCGCGTAGGCGAACTGCACCTCGCACTGTTTGGCGAGCTTGGCGGCGACGATGTTTTTCGCGACCCAGCGGCCCATGTAGGCGGCGGAGCGGTCCACCTTGGAGGGGTCTTTGCCGGAGAAGGCGCCGCCGCCGTGGCGGCCCCAGCCGCCATACGTATCCACGATGATCTTACGGCCGGTGAGGCCGGAATCGCCCTGCGGGCCGCCGATCACGAATTTGCCGGTGGGGTTGATGAGGAACTCGGTCTTCGCGTTGAGCAGCTTCGCGGGCAGGACCTTCTTGACCACGTTCTCGATCAGGAAGCGCTCGATCTCGGCGTGCGGGACGCCCGCGGCATGTTGCGTGGAGATGACGACGTTGACGATCTCGGTCGGCACGCCGTCCACGTAGCGCACGGAGACCTGCGACTTCGCGTCGGGGCGCAGCCAGGGCGCTTTCACGCCCTTGCGCTGGCCTTTGCGGATGGCGGTCAACTCGCGCCCGAGACGGTGCGCGAACATGATCGGCGCGGGCATGAGCTCGGCCGTCTCGTCGGACGCGAAGCCGAACATCAGGCCCTGGTCGCCCGCGCCCTGCTCGGCGGTCTTCTTGCCCTCGGCCTTCTTGGCGTCCACGCCCTGCGCGATGTCGGCGGACTGGGCGGTGAGGTAGTTGTTGATGAATACGGTGTCGGCGTGGAAGACGTCGTCGTCGTTCACGTAGCCGATTTCGCGGATGGCGTCGCGGATGATCTGGCCGAGATTGATGACGGTCTCGATGGGACGCGTCTTGCCGGTCTTCTTGTCCTGCAGCTTCGGCAGGGTGATCTCGCCGCCGACCACGACGACGTTGGACTTCACGAAGGTCTCGCAGGCCACGCGGGCCGTCTTGTCGTAGGCGAGGCAGGCGTCGAGGACGCTGTCGGAGATCAGGTCGGCGACCTTGTCGGGATGGCCTTCGCCAACGGACTCGGAGGAGAAAACAAAAGTGTTTGCCATGGGTGCGGGTGGGACGGGCCGCCACTTTCAACGAGACTCCGAGTCCGGCAAGAGCAATATCAACATATTCAAATCGATTGATGCGTTCGAAATCTGGTGCAAGGGCTTGGAAAACCTTCAGAGTGGAGAGCATACTTCGGTTTTTACGCATCCCCTCCTTTATGCCGACCGCACGCACCGCATCCTCCGGCCTCCGCATCCTGGTGGTGGACGATGACCGGATGAACCTGCTGATCCTCGAAACCATCCTCAGGACCGATGGTTACGAGTTTCTGACCGCCGAGAGCGGGGAGGCCGCGCTGACCGCCTACGAGCAGTTCTCGCCCGATCTCGTGCTGCTCGATGTCGTGCTGCCAGGCATCGATGGTTTCGAGACCTGCCGCCGCCTCCGCACGGCCCACGGCAGCGAGTGTGCCCCCGTCCTCTTCATCACGGCCAAGGCCGAATCGGAGGACATCGTCGCCGGCTTCAACGCCGGCGGCGCCGACTACCTGCCGAAGCCTCTCCGGGCCAAGGAAACGCTCGCCCGCATCCGCACCCACCTGGAAAACCGCTGCTACGCCGCGCAGCTGCGCAAGGCCAACGAGGCGAAAAACAAATTCCTCGGCATGTGCGCTCACGACCTGCGCAACCCGCTCGTCTCGATCCGCGGCCTCGCCGAGTTTCTCCAAGACCCCTCCATCGGACCGCTCAACGCCGAGCAGGCCGACATCGTTTCGACCATCCACGGGGCGAGCCAGTCGATGCTTCAGCACGTCAACGAGCTGCTCGATATCGCCACGATCGAGGCCGGCGAGCTGCGGCTCGCCCTCTCCCCCGCCCCCCTGCGCGATCTGGCCGCGCAGGCCGTCCGTCTCGCCGCCCTCGACGCCACGCGCAAAAGGACCCGCATCGAGATCGAGCCCGACTCGGCCTCGCCCGTGCTGCCGCTCGACGCCGCGCGCATCCGGCAGGTGGTGGACAACCTCCTGAGCAACGCCGTCAAATTCTCCCCGCCCGGCTCGCTCGTCCGCCTCCGCATCGACGCGCCCGCGGAGGCCGGCTTGGCGCGCCTCTCGGTGCGCGACCAGGGACCGGGCATCCCCGAGGCCGAGCGGGACCGCCTTTTCCAGGATTTCGGCCGCCTCTCCGTGCGCCCCACCGCCGGCGAGAAAAGCACCGGCCTGGGCCTCGCCATCTGCCGCAAGATCATCGAGGCTCACCGCGGCCGCATCGAGGCCGTGAACGACCCCGCCGGCGGCTGCGTATTCAGTTTTTCATTACCCATGGATTCCCGATGAGCTCCCCCCTAAACATCCTGATCGTGGACGACGAGCCGCACGTCCGCCGCTTCCTCTCGCTCGTCGTGCGCTCGGTCGCCCCCGCGGCGAGCGTCGTCGAGGCCGGCGAAGGCGAGGCCGCCCTCGCCCTCTTCCCGACCATCCAGCCTCCTCCGGGGCTCGTGCTCCTCGACGTCAACATGCCCGGTCTCGACGGCATCGAAACGCTTCGCCGCCTGCGCGCGGCCGGCCATGACGGCCCCGCGGTCATCCTCACCTCGCTCGCCAATCGCCAGACCGTCGAGGAGGCCATCGGCGCCGGCGCCGACCACTACGTCCGCAAGGACACCCCCAAGGAAGAGATCGCCGCCCTCGTCCGCCTGTTGCTCGATCCGCGCGAAGACGGAGCCGCCTCCGCCGTCTGAACCCGGAACTCCGCCCCCGATGAAACCGCAACCCACGCCCTCCGCGCCGCCTCCTCCCGCCGCACGCATCCAGGAAACCCGCTACTCCCTTCCCGAGCTGCTCGCCGAGATCGAGCAGGAGCGCCACGCCGGCTCCTTCGCGATGGAGAAGCTCAACCAGGCCGAGATCGCCAAGATGTTCCAAAACCGAGGAAAACGCCGTGCTAAAAAAGTCTGACCGTGGGTTCATCCAACTGCTGAAGGACACCCCCGCCTTCGATTACGACCACGAGCTGGCGGCCCTCGTGAAAGAGCACGGGGGAGGCCTGCCTCTGCTGCACGCCGTCATCGATAAAAAGATCTGCCCAAAAGACCACGCGTGCCGGCTCTACGCCGAGTCGCTCGGCTTCGCCTACGTCGATCCCTTCGCCTCGCTCATCACCGACGAGGCCGTCGCCGCCATCCCCGTCGAGATCGCGAAAAAGGCCGGCGTGATCGGCCTCTACGTCATCCAGGGCGTCCTCACCGCGGCCTTCTCGAAGCCCGAGGACGAGGCGCTCGTGCGCCGCGTGGGCCAGATCGCGCAGATGCCGGTCAGCCCCGTCTTCGCCCTGCCCCGCGAGATCGAGGACATCGTGCTGATCCAGTATTCGAGCGATAAAAACATCGAGGACAGCCTCGGCCGCCTCGAGCGCTCCACCCTCTTCGACGACCCCGACCTCGCCTCCGACAAGCTCGCCTCCGTCGCCGACACCTCCGCGGTCGTCGCCATCCTCGACGAGATCATCTACTACGCCATCCGCGAGCGCGCCACCGACATCCACATCGAGCCGCAGGAGACCGTCTCGCGCGTGCGCTTCCGCATCGACGGCATGCTGCGCGAGATCCTCACCTACTCGCGCAAGCTCCACCGCGCCTTCGTCTCGCGCCTCAAGATCCTCTGCAACCTCAACATCGCCGAATCCCGCTTCCCGCAGGACGGGCGCTTCTCGATCGGCGTCGGCGTCGGCCGCGCCGACTTCCGCTTCTCCTCCATCCCCACCCAGCACGGCGAAAAAGTCGTGGTCCGCCTCCTCGCCGGCGGCGGGCGCAAGTCGATGATGACCCTCGACAAGATGATGATGTCGCGGACCGTCCTCGAGCCCTTCCGCCGCCTCGTGCGCAACCCCAGCGGCATCCTCTTCGTCACCGGCCCCACCGGCAGCGGCAAGACCACCACGCTCTACTCCGCCCTCGGCGAGATCAACACGCCCGACGTCAACATCTCCACCATCGAGGACCCGATCGAGATCCAGCTGCCCGGCGTCACGCAGACGCAGGTGAACAGCCACATCGACCTCAAGTTCGGCACCGTGCTCCGCGCCCTTCTGCGCCAGGACCCCGACGTCATCCTCATCGGCGAGATCCGCGATCTCGAGACCGCCAAGATCGCCACCGAGGCCGCCCTCACCGGCCACCTCGTCCTCGCGACCCTCCACACCAACACCGCCGCCCAGGCCGTGGTCCGCCTGCTCGAGATCGGCGTCGAGCCCTACATGGTCGCCCCCGCCGTCGTCGGCGTGCTCGCCCAGCGCCTCGCCGCCCGCATCTGCGAGGCCTGCAAGGAGGCCTACGTGCCCTCGCCGGAGCTGCTCGGGAAATACTTCCACGAGGACGGCCTCCGCGAGGTGCACTTCTTCCGCGGTCGGGGCTGCCACGCCTGCCGCGGCACCGGCTACAAGGGCCGCGTCGCCTTCCATGAGCTCGTCGTGGTCACCGAGGAGGTCCGCACCCTCATCACCAAAGGCGCCTCCGCCCAGGAGATCACCGCCGCCGCCGCCAAGGTGGGCTTCAAGCCCTTGCGTTACGACGGGCTCAAAAAAGTGCTGCTCGGCCTCACCACGATCGAGGAGCTCGAGGCCAACACCTCCTTGGAATTCGGCGGGTGAACGCGTTCCGGTGAAAAGGCGGTGAACGCCCGTTTTCACGCCCCCTGCGCGGTTTCCGCGATTGCACCACGTCGCCCGTCCGTTTGTTTCCAATGCCGCTTCCGATGTCCTCCAGCCTGCCCCCTGAACTCGACCCCGATGCCATCGCCAACCTTCGCGCGCTCGGCGACGACGGCGACGACACCTTTCTGAAGGAAATCATCGGCATCTACCTCGAGGACACTCCGCTGCGCCTCGCCGACATCCGGGCCGCCGCCGCCGCCGGCGACCGCGCGCTCTACACCCGCGCCGTCCACACCATCAAGGGCAGCTCGTCCAACGTCGGCGCCCACCTGGTGCGCGGCCTGGCCGAGCGCCTCGAGCAACGCTCCCGCTCCGAGCCGCACGCCGACCTGGAGCCGCTGCGCCTCGAGCTCGAGGAGGCCTTCGAGCGCGCCGCGGCCGCCTTGCGCGCGCTGCGAGGCTGAGGCGCGGCCGCCGTCCACGAACCTCCCCGCGCCCCGCCCGCCCCGATCAACCCGCGGTCGGCGCGAGTTTACGCTCCGTGAGCGGCAGCATCACGCCGCGGCGGAAAAGCGTCACCTGGCCCTTGCTGGAGGACACCACGATGCTGATGCAGTCCGTGGCCACGCTCACCGCCGCCGCCGCCGCGTGGCGGCTGCCCAGCCCGCTGGGCAGCGTGTGCTCGGCGTCGGCCGCCTGGAGCAGGCTGCCCGCGCTCGCCACCACGCCGTCGCCGCGGATCACGAAGGCCCCGTCAATCGAGGAAAACTCCTTCACGGTCTCGTCCATGAAGGGATTGAGGATGTTGCGGTCCTCCTCCTTGTATCCATAAAACGGATTCAGGACGAGCGGCTTGGTGAGCTTTTCCACCCGGTGCGTGTCGCCGACCACGAAGAGGCAGCCCACGGGCTTGCCCTCGCGGCCCTCCACGCCGAGCTCCATCGCGATCGCCAGCACGCGCTCCAGCACCTCCGGCTTCACGTCGTCGGGCAACAGGTCGGCCTGGCCGCCGAGCAGGGTCTGGAACTCGCGCTCCACGTCCACGATCACCACCGTGTCGAACTGGTTGCTGCCGGCGAGGCCGCCCACGCAGCAGATGCGGTCGCTGAAGGAGATGATGCCGCGCGTGAGCGCCACGAACATCGCGCTGCGCAGCTGCGCCATGCGCTGGTTGGAGAACGAGCGCACCTGGATGACCTCGTCGGCCCGGTCCGAATCGTCGTCGCCGTCGAGCTCCACGTGGTTGCGCGTCACGAGGATCGTCTTGGCCTTGGGAAACCAGGCCCCGGGCTCGATGCCGCCCACGAAGGTGTCGCCAAAGACCATGATGGCCCGGCAACCGGCGCCGCGCGCCACCCGATCGGCCTCGCGGATCATGAGGCGGTTGATACGGTTCTGCTGCGCCTGCACCGGCCGCGCGAGGATGCCGCCGACTCCCGCCACGAGACGGTCGTGCAGATCGACGAGCGTGGGCGCGCCGACCAGGCTCGCGACCAGCTCGGGCTCCTTCACGAGACGCGCGATCGTCGCCAGCACCTGCAGGTAGTCGCGGGCGCGGTCGTCGGCGAGCAGCAGGACGATGAGGTGGGCGCGCTCCCCCTCCAGCGTGCCCTCGTGCACGATGCCCTCGCGGCTGCGCCCGATCACCAGCACATAGCGGCGGGGCATCTTCACGCGCACGTGGGGCAAGGCCACGCCGTTGCCCAGATAGGTGGTCATCGTGCTCTCACGCTGCATCAGGCCGCGCAGGAGCGATTCGCGCTTCAGGTCGGGGAAGGAGTGCGCCGCGTTGTCGAGCAACTCCCCCAGCGCGCCCTTCAGATCGGTCGATTCCAGTTCGACGAAACGATTGCGGGCGATGTAACGCTCAAGACGCATGGGGGCGGGATGCGGGATCGGGGAAAACTAGACCGGCCGGGAGCAAAACGCGAACGCGGCGCGCGCCGGCCTTCGCCGCGCCGCGAGGAGGACGAGGGCGCGAACTTACTTCTCCCACTCCAGCGCGCCCTTCTTGATCTCGTAAACCAGGCCGAGAACGAGGAGCCCGAAGAAGAAGCCGATCGGCGCGAGGATCGGGATGTTGTTCGCCAGAAAATCGCGGTAGATAAAGGCCCAGGGGATGAGGAAGACGACCTCGATGTCGAAAAGGATGAAGAGCATCGCGGTGATGTAGAACTTCACCGAAAAGCGCGTGTGCACCAGGCCCTCGGACTTCACGCCGCACTCGTAGGCGGTGTCGGTGATGGCCGTCCTCTTCCGCGCGCGCTGGCCGAGCAAATGGCTGATGCCGACGATGCCCGCCGCCAGGCCGGTGGCCAGGAGGAGCTGAATAAGAATGGGAGCGTAGTCGGCTACGGAGTTCATGCGGCGCGGAAAAGAAGGAGGCCCAAGGGACAAGGCCGCCGCGCCTTCCGCAAGGCGTTTTTACGTGTCGCGCCCAGGTCCCGTCCCCTCGCCCCGCGTTTCGACGGCCCGCCGCGCGCCATCGCGCCTCGACCCGCGGACTCGTCCAACCCGGGCTTGCCTGCCCCCTTGCGCGCGCTTTGCTCGACCCCCTGTGACCCTCCGCTTCGCCCCCCTCGTCGCCACGCTTCTATTCGCCATCACCCGGCTGGACGCCGCCGAGCCCGTCCTGCCCCAGCTCACCGCGCAAGCCACTCGCGTCACCGAACGAGAGAGCGTCTTCAGCGGCGAAGCCCGCCTCGCCTACCGCGACGTGGTCCTCTACGCCGACGAGATCGCCTACGATAACCAGGCCCGTGTCGCCGTCGCTCGGGGCAACGTGATCCTCATCCGCGGCGCCCAGCGCCTCGTCGCCGACGAGCTCACCTACCGCCTCGACGACCAGACCTACTCCGTGGGCCGCTTCCGCGTCGGGCAGGGCCAGCTCCTGGCCGAAGGCTCCCGCGCCGAGGGCACGCCCGACCGCCTCGCGGTCGCCGACGCCTCCATCACCTACGGCGAGCCCGATCCGCTCAGCCCCGTCCTGCGCGCCCGCGAGCTCACCTACGAGGAAGCCGAGGATGCCCGCGACTCCCGCGCCACCATCGTCGGCGCCCGTCTCGGCATCGGCCCGGCCAACATCCTCCCGCTCCCCACCCTCTCCGAGACCCCACGCAACCCCACCATCGCCAGCCTCGACGCCCGCGTCGGCTACGGCGGCCGCCTCGGCGGCGAGCTCAGCCTCTCCGCGACCACCGCCGTCACCGAGAATCTTCGCCTCGGCGGCGATCTCGGCCTGTTCACCAAGCGCGGCGTCCTCTTCGGTCCCATCGGCGACTACGACAGCTTCGACGCCGACGGCCTCGGCGCCCGCGGCAAGTTCCGCACCGGCTACATCAAGGACCAGGGCGACCCGCGCACCGACATCCGCGGCGATCTCATCCGAGACGAGCGCGGCTACGTGGAGTGGCAACACTACCAGATCGTGGCCCCGGACGTGACGCTTGCCGGCCAGCTCAACTACTGGTCCGATTCCTACGTCACCCGCGACTTCCGCCGCCAGGGCTATCATCGTATCCAGACTCCGGATACCTGGATTGAGGCCCAAAAGCTCGGGGACAACTTCGTCGTCTCGCTCTTCACCCGCGTCCAGGTCAACGACTGGTCGCTCATCCAGGAGCGCCTCCCCGAGGTCCGCTTCGACGGCCTTCCGGTCGAGCTCGGCGCCGGCATCTACCATCGCGTCAACGCCTCCGTCGCCGCCCTCCGCGAGGACGACCCCACCACGCCCGCCGGCACCATCCGCAGCGATCGCGCCGACCTCTACTACGGCGTCATGCGCCCCTTCTCCCCCCGCGAATGGATGGCCGTCACCCCCGTGGTCGGCGCCCGCGTGACCCACTACGAGCGCACGCCCGCCGCCTCCACCCGCGGCAACTACACCCGCGTGCTCGGCGAGGCCGGCTTCGACGCAGAGCTCTACCGCTTCAGCGGCACCTGGGACTACAAAAACGAGCGCTGGGGCATCGACGGCCTCCGCCACCTCGTGACCCCCAAGGTCGCCTACCGCTACAGCCCCTCCGCCGACGTCGGCCGCGGCTCCATCCCCGCCATCGACGACGATCCCTTCAACACCTACCTCCGCCCCCTCGGCCTCGCCAACCGCCGCGACATCGACCGCCTCCCCGCCCTCAACACCTTCCGCCTCGGCGTGGACCAGTCGCTCCAAACACGCGATCGCACCTACGGCTCACGCGATCTCGCCGAGCTCAACCTCGCCATCGACCAACACGCCGACGCCGAGGCCGCCGCCACGCAGGGCCATCGCCGCGACCAGAGCGACGCCCACGCCTTCCTCGCCCTCAACCCCGCCCGCTGGCTGCGTTTCGATCTCTACAACCGCACCACCGTGCAGACCGGCAAGATGCAGGAGCTCAACACCGGCCTCACCATCCGCGACGCCGACGTCTGGAGCTTCCGCCTCGGCACCCACTACCTCGACGACCTCGTCGGCGCCCGCCAGATCCAGGAATACACCGCCACCTACGGCCTCCGCCTCAGCGAGATCTACTCGCTCGTCGCCCGCCTCCGCGTGGACTCCCGCACCGGCGACATCACCGAGCAAGGCATCACCCTCAGCCAGCGCCTCTCCCGTTTCTGGACCGCGCACTACGAGTTCTCGGCCTTCGACGGCGCCCGCCGCGAAGGCGATTACGGCGTGAGCGTCAGCCTCGAGACCCAGGGCTTCTAAACGCGCCCCGGGCGTCGCACCCATGAAACCGGCTACCGGACCTTAACGCGAAGCAGCGAAGGCCCGGGCCAAGCGCGCGAAGACTCCGTCTGGCCACCGATTCTTCGGGCCCTTCGGATTGTTCTTCGCGTCCTTGCGCTAAAAACATTCCCCCTCCGACTTCGCTCATGAGCATCGCGCACAACCAGCTCCGCCTCGCGCGCGAACTCTGGGCCCGCCTGCAACCGCTCGACCGCTCCGTCCCGCATCGACTCCAGGCCCTCCTCGCCGATCGCCGCTTCGGTTCGCGCGACCGCCGCCTCTACCGCGAACTCCTCTTTACCGCCATGCGCCTCGCCCGCGCGCTCGCCACCCTCGCCCCCGGCGACGAGGTCGCCTGGGCCGCGCTTCTCGCCGCCCACTGCGCCGACACCCGCGAGACCGAGGCCTTCCGCGCCACCTACTCCCGGCCCGACATCGGTCATTCGGCACCAGCGCCGCTCTCCCTCCTGCCCCCGTGGTTCGCCTCCGAGCACGATCCGGCCCTCCCCGTGCCCCCCGCCGAGATCGCTGCCGCCCTGCTCGCCCGCGCCCCGGTCTGGGTGCGCCTCCAAACCGACTCGCCCGACGATATCCTTGCCGAATGGTCCGCCCGCGGCTGGTTCTCCACGTCGCACCCCGCCCTGCCCGAAGCCCGCCGACTCCCGCCCGAGACCAAGGCCACCGATTGCGAGACGTATCAGAAAGGCCACTACGAGATCCAGGACCTCGGCTCGCAGGCCATCCTCGTCGCGCTTGACCTGCCCGCCCGGTCCCCCGGCCCGCGTTGGCTTGATGCCTGCGCCGGCGCCGGCGGGAAGACGCTCCAGCTCGCGCGCCTGCTCGGTCCCTCCGCCCGCATCGACGCCACCGACATCCGCCCCGCCGCCCTCGCCGAGCTCCGCGCCCGCGCCGCGCGCGCCGGCCTCGGCGCCCGCATCCGCACCCTTCCCCGCCCCGATCCCGCCGCCCGCTACGACGGCGTGCTCGTGGACGCCCCCTGCTCCGGCAGCGGCACCTGGCGCCGCTCCCCGCACCTCATGGCCTGCACGACCGAGGCCGACCTCGCCTCGGCCGCGCGCATGCAGGCCGAAATCCTGCGCGCCTCCGCCGTCGCGGTCCGTCCCGGCGGGCTGCTCGTCTATGCGACCTGCTCCGTCGCCCGCACGGAAAACCGCGCCGTCGCCGAAGCCTTCCTCGCCGGGCACCCAGGCGTGTTCGACGAAGAGCCTATCTCGCGCGACCTCGGTTTCCCGCGTCTCGCCCCGGCCGGGCCAGGCCTCGCGATCACGCCCGGCCCGCAGGACAACGACGGCTTCTACGTCGCGGCTTTTCGGCGCTGCGGATGAGGGCTTGGAGAGCGGTGTCCGGGCGGCCGAAAACTTTCGCGAAAAAACCGCTTGCATTCGCCACGCCGAAACGGCTTTTTGCCCGTCCTGTTTCGCACAGGGGCTCTTAGCTCAGTTGGTAGAGCGCCTCAATGGCATTGAGGAGGTCAGCAGTTCGAACCTGCTAGGGTCCACCACTTTAACCCGCCGGAAACCCCGGCGGGTTTTTGTTTTCCCGGACCTCACGCACCGAGCCCGACGGACTTACTTGCCGCGCATCACGTAAACGCCGTTCCAGTCCGCGCCCGGGGGATTTTCGCGCAGCTCCGCGACCCGGGCCTGGTAGATCAACGACGGATTGGTCGCGATGCCCTCGCGTGGATCCGGTTGCAGGCGCTCCAAGGCCGCGCTGGCGCGAAACTCCGCCAAGGCCGCTTCCCATTCCTGCGCGTAGTAATGGTCCAGGCCCGCCTCGAAGCGCGCTATCGCCTCGAGGTCCCGGTCGCCCAAATCCTCGCGCAGGCCCACGAGTTCATGGATCGGCACCGGCTGCCGGCGCCCTTTCACCACCACCCGCCCCAAGCGGCGAAACACCACCTCGCGCGAAGCATCCGCCGCCTCGCAAGCCACGCGCGCCGGATCCGCGCACATCGTGAACACGCCCCAGCTCGCCGCGCCCGATTCCATCCGCGCGGCCAGGTTTACCGTGTCGCCCATCATCGTGTAGCTGAAGCGCGACGAGCTGCCCATGTTGCCGACGACCGCGCGGCCGGTGTTGAGACCGATCCGCGTCCGCAGCCGGCCCACGATTTCGGGCCAGTTTTTCTCCGACTCGCGGCGCCACTTCGCGCGCAGCTCCGCGCCACGACGCTGCACCCGCAACGCCGCCACGCAGGCCCGGTGCGCGTGCCCCGGCAGGGCAAGCGGCGCACCATACATCGCCACCACCGCGTCGCCCACGTATTTGTCCAGCGTGCCGCCCTCCGCCTGCACGATGTCGGTGCAAGCGGTGAGGTATTCGTTCATCAGCTCGACCAGCTGCGTCGGCGACAGCCGCTCCGAGATCGATGAGAACGACTGCACGTCGCTGAAGTAGGCCGTGATCTCCTCCTCCACCCCGCCCAGCTTCGGCTCCTGGCCCGACTCGACCATCGACTCGACCAGCGACGGGGCGAGATAGGCGCCGAAGAGGCCCTTGATGCGCCCTTTTTGTTTCTGCACCAAGACCAGCTGCGCCGCGCCGCCGATAAACGAGGCGCTAAACGCCGCCGCCAGCGGCTCCACCATCGGCAGCACCCAGTCCCCCCAGGAAAATGCCGCGAAACAGCCAGCCACATAGCTGACAAACACCAGCGCCGCCAACACCCGACGCCGCCCCATCCGCCGCCCCTCCGACGCCAGCGAGAGCCCGACCAGCAAGGCCGTGAGCCCGATCGTTATCACCGGCAGCGCCCAGTCGGGCGGAGTCTTCAGGAAGCGCCCCGACACGATGGTCTTCACCATGTTGCCATGCACGCCGACCTTCGGCACCGGCGCCCGATCCATCGGCGTCGGCGCCAGGTCCTGCAACAAAGGGTCCACCGGGCCGATCAACACGATCGCGTCCTTGAAATAGCCGTCGGCGAAAAACGCGCGCGCCTCCGCCGCCTCGGCCTCGCTGCCGGTGCGCAGCCGCTCCAGTTCGTAGAACACCTTCGCGATGCTCACGCGCGGGTTGTGCGCGTCGTCGCTCCACCGCGAGAACCAGTTCACGTCCACCAACTGCCCCTCGCGCAGCGGCACCGCGCGCACCAAGCGCCCCTCGGCGTCGAGCAGGAGCACCCGGTCCGGCTCCACCCGGATGTCTTCGCGCGCCAGTCCCCAGTGCAGGCGCGCCAACTCGAGCGATAGATGAAAGATATGCCCCTCCTCCAGCGGCGCGTGGATCGGCACCTCGCGCGTGTCGCCGTGCATCGCGTCGATCAGGCCCGCGAGCGGCATCAACTTCATCCCGCCCAGCGCGTAGTCCGGCAGCTCCGGCGCCGGCCCGCGCCGGCCTTTTTCCACCGTCGGCATCGTCTCGTCGATCTCGGTGCCATCCTCCAGCCGGTAGCGCCCCCTCCCGGCATAGCTCGCCGCCAGCACGATCGGAGGATTGGTCAACAGCAGCCGCGCGAACTCCGCCTTGCCCCGCTCCACCGCCGCCATGTCGGCGACATTGGGCACGCCGGCTTCGGAAAAAACGACGTCGATGCCCACCGCCCGCGCGCCGCCTTCGCGCAAAAGCCCCGCCGACACCCGGGCGAAGATCGCCTGCGTCCACGGGAAGTTCCCGAAGGTCTCCATCGCCGGCGAATCGATATCGACATACACCACCCGCACCGGCGACTCCACCGCCCCGCGCACGCGATAACGCGCGTCGAGCGTCAGGTTCTCCAAGGGCCGCAACACGCCCCACTGCGAAAGCAGCAGCCAGAACAAGGACAGCGCCACCAGGCTCAGATAAAGCCAGAGCGTGGCGCGCAACGAACGCACGGGACGAAGCGTGGACACGGCACCCACATGCACAAAGCCCGCCGCCTGCGCAACGTTCATTGGCCGTTGGACATTCGCCAACGCACACCCTTTCTTCCCCCGTCCGCCTCCGCCCGTGTCCGACGCCTTGCCCAACGCCGCCTCCGCCCCCCTGCCCCGCGCCAAACACACCGGCGTGTGCCCCCCCGCGCGCGGAGCCGTGCTCGCCCGCCTCCTCGCCGCCCACCCCGCCCCCGTCTGGCTCGTCGTCGCCGACACCCTCAAGGCCGCCGAACAACTCGCCGAGGACGCCGCCCTCTTCCACTCGGCGCTCGACCCCGCCGCCGCCGGCGCGAAGCCCAAATCGAAAAACCCGTCCGCCCCCTCGCGCCCCGCGCTCGAGACCCTCGTCTTTCCCGAGGCGCATACCGACTCGCGCGACATGGCCGAGGCCTTCGCCGCCTCCGCCGACCGCCAGGCCGTCCTCTCCCGCCTCCGTGCCACGCGCCACATCGCCTCCTCGCCGGAAAACGTGCCGCCCCTCGTGGTGTTCACCACGCCCGCCGCCCTCCTCCAGCGCGTGCCCGCCCTCGAGGACTACGCCGCCAACGAGCTCACGCTCACCAAGGGCCACACCCACCCGTTCCAAGCCCTGCTCGAGAAACTTCGCGCCCTCGACTACGACTCCGAGGCCGTCTGCGAGGCGCCCGGCACCTACGCCGTGCGCGGCGGCATCATCGACCTCTACCCGGTCAACGCCGCCCAGCCCTACCGCCTCGATTTCTTCGGCGACGAGCTGGAGGACATCCGCGAGCTCGACCCCGTCACACAGCGCTCGGGCTCGCCCATCGACAAACTCACCCTCGCCGCCTCCCCGCGCCTCGCCCTCGCGCCCTCGCTCTCCGGCCTCGCGCCCTACCTCAGTCCCGGCGCCCGCCTCGTGCTCATCGAGCCCTCCGCCCTCGACGAGAGCTTCAGCCTCCTCGCCCGCGAAAAGTTCGCCGGCGACGACGCGCCCCCGCCCCTCGCCCCCATCCTCGCCCGCGTGGCCGCGCTCGACGGCATCGCCGACCTCGACGAAGCCGCCGCCCTCTTCGACCGCCCGGCCTCCTCCGCCGCGGCCGGCCGCACCTTCTCCCCCGTCGCCGAGACCACCTGGGACACCGAGAGCCTCGCCCACCACCGGCGCCACCCCTCCGACGACCTCATCGCCCAGGAGCGCCTAGCCGCCGAGGAGCAGGCCCGCGCCGAGTTCCTCGACCACCTCGCCCGCTGGCAGTCCGAGGGCGCCGCGATCTCCATCGTCGCCCCGAAAGAGTCCGAGGAGAAACGCATCCAGGAGATCCTCTCCGCCCACCCCGCGACCAAAAAACTCCGCCCCCGCTTCCTCCGCGGCCAGCTCAACGAGGGCTTCCGCCTCGCCCCGCCCACCACCGCGATCGGCTCCGACATTGGTCATTGGTCATTGGACATTGGTCATTCCGTTTCCGTCCCCGACCCCGCCGCGAAACCGGCGCAGGTCATCGTGACGGAAACGGAGCTCTTCGGCCGCCAGCGCGCCCGCCGCGGCCAGTCCACCCGCCGAGCCACCGTCCACCGCGCGCAGGTGGACCAGCTGCTCGACTTCGCCGACCTCGTCGAGGGCGACTTCGTCGTCCACCTCCAGCACGGCGTGGCGCTTTTCCGCGGTATCACCAAACTCGATACGCGCGACGGCCTGCGCGAGGTCATCTCCCTCGAGTTCGACGACCACGTCACCCTCCACGTCCCGCTCCCCGAGGCCCACCTCGTCAGCCGCTACGTCGGCCTCTCCAAGGTCCGCCCACAGCTCGGCAAAATCGGCTCCGATCGCTGGCAAAAGACCCGCCAGCAGGCCGAGCGCGCCACCCTCGACCTCGCCGCCGAGCTGCTCCGCATCCAGGCCGCGCGCGACGCCCAGCCCGGCTTCGCCGCCCCGCCCGACAACGACTGGCAACGCGAGTTCGAGGGCGCCTTCCCCTTCACCGAGACCCCCGACCAGCTCAAGGCCATCCAGGCCGCCAAGGTCGACATGGAGCGCCCCCGCCCCATGGACCGCCTCGTCTGCGGCGACGTCGGCTTCGGCAAGACCGAGGTCGCCATCCGCGCCGCCTTCAAGGCCGTGCAGGCGGGCAAACAGGTCGCGATCCTCGTGCCGACCACCATCCTCGCCCAGCAGCACGCCAACACCTTTCGCGAGCGCATGGCCGGCTACCCCGTCGTCGTGGAGCTCCTTTCCCGCTTCCGCACCCGCACCGAATCCACCCGCATCGTCGCCGCCACCGCCTCCGGCCAGGTGGACATCCTCATCGGCACGCACCGCCTCCTCAACAAGGACATCCACTTCAAGGACCTCGGCCTCGTGGTGATCGACGAGGAGCAGCGCTTCGGCGTGAAACACAAGGAGCAGCTCAAGGCCCTGCGCGTCTCCGTGGACGTGCTCTCCATGTCCGCCACGCCCATCCCGCGCACGCTCTACATGGCCATGACCGGCGCGCGCGACATGAGCGTGATCGAAACGCCGCCCGTGGACCGCCACCCGATCCAGACCATCGTCAAAACCTACGACGAACAACTCGTGGTGGACGCCATCCGCCACGAACTGCGCCGCGGCGGCCAGGTTTTCTATTTGCACAACCGCGTGCAGACAATCGCCCTCGTCGCCGCCCGCCTCCGCGAGCTGTTGCCCGATGTCCGCATCGGCGTCGGCCACGGCCAGATGGACGAGCATGAACTCGAGGAGGTGATGACCGAATTCGTCGCCGGCCGCCACCAGGTGCTCGTCTGCACCACCATCATCGAGACCGGCCTCGATATCCCCAACTGCAACACGATCATCATCGAGGGCGCAGACCGTTTCGGCCTGTCGCAGCTCTACCAGCTCCGCGGCCGCGTGGGCCGCTTCAAGCACCAGGCCTACGCCTATCTGCTGCTCCATCGCCACACGCGCTTGGTCGAGATCGCGCGCGAGCGCCTCAACGCCCTGCGCACCCACAACCAGCTCGGCGCCGGCTTCCGCATCGCCATGCGCGACCTCGAGCTGCGCGGCGCCGGCAACCTCCTCGGCTCGCAGCAGTCCGGCCACATCGTCGGCGTGGGCTTCGAGCTCTACTGCCAACTCCTCCGCCAGTCCGTCGCGCGCCTGAAAGGCGACAAGCAGGCCGCCGCCATCCGCGCCACGGTGAAGCTCGATTTCGTCTTCGTCGGCGAGGGCAGCCCCCCGGCGTCCGCCCTTGGAGGGACGCCGTCCCCGGCGTCCGCATCGTCCTACCAGGCCATCAAGGCCGCCGCCGACGCCGAGGCCGGCGCCGTATCCGTGGAAAAGATACAGGCTCGCCTGCCCGTCGCCTACATCGGCGAGACGCGCCTCCGCCTCGACCTCTACCGCCGGCTCGCCCTCGCCGGCTCGCCCGCCCAGCTCAAGGAGATCGAGACCGAGCTCGTGGACCGCTTCGGCAAGTTCAACGACGAGGTCCGCGCCCTCCTCCAGGTCACCGCCATCCGCGTCGCCGCCGAGCAGAAGGGCATCGTCTCGGTCGAGACCGACGGCTCCAAGCTGAAGCTCATCCGCGCTGGCGCCGGCCGCCGCGACGATTTCATCCAGATGAGCGGCCGCTTCCCGCGCCTCACCGCCCCGCGCCCCCTCGCCCGCCTGAAGGAGATTCTCGCCTTCCTCGGCAACCTGCCCGCCCCGGCCTGATTCGCCTCGCCCGCCCGCGCGCGCAGATTCCCGCCGCGCTTGCGGCCGCGAGTCCTGAACGTTTCACCGTCGGCGGCGTTGCCCGCCTCCGCCGCCGGGCCATTCGCGTCGCGACGATGCACCCAGACCGCTTCTCGTCCAAGCGCCTTCGCCGCGCTCACACGCTCGCCGCCCGCCGCCGCTCCCTTCTCCGCCTCGCCGCCACTTCGCTCGCCGCCCTTTTCGCCGGCGAGTCCCGCGCCCAGCTCGCGCTCGTGGCCCTCGACCAGCCTCGCGCCATCACCTTCGACGCCAACCTTCCCGGCGTAAACAACTGGGAATTCAACGCCGGTCACACCGGCGGCCAGATGGCTCCCTTGCCCGCGAGCAACGCCTTGGATAGCGACGCGCTGTTCTTCTTCGAGTTCGTCGGCAACAGCGGCATGGCCGGCCTCGAGATCGACCAGGGCGGCACCACCTCTGCCGGCCTGCGCGGCATCGCCTACTCCGTCACGCACAACGACAACATCCAAGGCGTGCACGCCAACCTCGCCGCTCCCGGCAACCTCAGCCGCGCCATCATCGCGCAAGGGGGCAGCTCCACCACGCTCTAC
>JAUWBD010000134.1 GCA_030605125.1 Verrucomicrobiota bacterium
CGGTGGCGAGGAAGAGGGCGGCGAGGCCGTTGGCGTAGTGGCCCTGCACGCCGAGCGTGCCGCTGAGCACGCCGCCGAGGGCGGACATGCGCCAGTAGTGCTCCATCGCCTCGGCGCTGGTGCGGAGGCGGCGCGCGACGAGTTCGGCGGGCAACAGGATCTCGGCAGTGACCTTCTTGCCGCGCACGGTTTGGAAGGATTGGGACGAGGCCTTTTTGTCGCCGGACATGTTGGCCTCGACGTAGTGGCGCAGCGGGGCGACGGGGGCCTGGGCGAGGAGGTGCTCGCAGATGGCGGCGGTGGCGAGCGTGACCATGTTTTGCCCGGCGGCGTCGCCCGTGCTGTAGTCCAAATGCAGATACAGGTGGTCGCCCTCGATGGCGAGGCGGACGTCCTCGAGGCGGCCGTGGCGGGTGGTGGTGGCGGCGACGGCGCGGAGCTGCTCGGTCTGCGTGACGACCCAGGCGGCGAAGCGGCCGCAGTCGCGGACGTCGGCGAAGACGAAGCCGGGCGAGCGGGTGACGCCCTCGTTGAGCAGCACGGCGGCGCAGCCTCCGGCCTCGGAGATCGCGTGGGCGCCGCGGTTGTAGGAGGCGACGAGCGCGGCCTCGGTGGTGGCAAGCGGGACGTAGTAGTCGCCGGAGGCGTGGAGGCCGCGCACGCGGAGGGGGCCGGCGAGGCCGATTGGGAGCGTGGCAAAGCCGATCAGGTTCTCGATGTTGCGGGCGCAGGCGGCGGCGAGATCGGGCGAGGCGGCGGGGCAAAGGGCGGAGCGAGCGGCCTGCGCGCCGGCGGGGAGCTGTTGCCAGCGGCGCTCGAGGGCGGCGGGGCTGGTGTCGGCGCTGTTGGCGATGCGCGGCGGGAGCGGCGAAAGATCGGGGGCGAGGCGGGCGCCGGCCTCGGCGAGGGCGGGCAGAGTATCGAGGAGGCGCCGGGCGCGGAGGCTGTCGAGCGACATGGCGCGGAGCGTAGGCGCGGGCGGCGAGACTTGTCGAACGGGCAGTGGGACGCTGTGCGTTCAGCGGATGAAGCCCGAGTCGGGAACGCCGAATTTGTAGGTCAGCGGAGCCTCGGGGGCGATTTCGTAAACCGAGCGGAGAAGGAAGCCGCCGTCTGAGGTGGGCTCGAGGGCGAAGGGGGCGGCTTGATCGGGCGACCAAGGATCGGTCGGGCCGTGCGCGTCGGGCGCGGGAGCGGTGCCTATGGCGTGGCTCGGCAGGGAGTCGAGGTGGGCGAGATCGGCGGTGGAGAGTCGCTCGCGCGGGAGGGTGAATTCGCGGCCGTCTCCGACGCGGCGGATGACGACGGAGGTGGCGTCGGCGCGAACCAGCTCGGCCTTGACGGTGCGGCCGTCGCGGTCGGTCCAGGTGCGCGGTTCGGCGGCGAGGCCGGTGGCGAAAAAGAGGGCCAGCAGCGAGGAGGGGGCGGTGCGCATGAGTCAGGCGGGGAGGAGGGCGCGGAGCGCGTAATCGATCTTCGCGTTGTGGTGTTTGTCGAGCGGGAGGCGCGGGAGGACACGCCCTTAGCGCACGAAGCCGGCGCGGGGGCCGGCGAAGCGAAACGCGAGGGGCGCGCCGGGCCTGCTCTCGTAGGCGGAGTGCAGCACGAACGCGGCGTCGAGCTCGGGTTCAATGCGGAAGGGGGCGCCGGGCTCGGAAGACCACGGATCGGCGGGCGGTGGTTGCGAGGGTGGGCTGCCGAGCGTGGAGAGACGGTGGTGAATCGCGGCCTGAAGCATGAGGTCGGCGGTGTCGGCGGCGCGGAGCGTTCGCGCGACCTTGGAGAAGGATCGGGTGAAAATATCGAGGAGCGGATCGTCGGAGGCGGGTGCGTTCTCGGGTGCCGCTGGCAGATCGGCGATCTGGGCCTGCGCGTGCGCGAGAGGACCGTGTTGGCGCGCGAGGTCGTCGAAAAATCCAGCGGGGCCGCCGGCGTGGGCGCGGAGACGGGCAAGCCAGTTCTGCGTGGCGGCTTGTTGGGCGGGAGTGGGGTCGGTGAGCGTGAAGCTGAAAAGGTCAGTGGGGAGATCGGCGAAAAATCGCGCGATGCCTTGCTCGAATTTTTTGGCGCGCTCCAAGGTTTCCGCGGCCGGGCGGGGCGTGCGGAGGCGGCGAAGGAGCGGCGTGCGCTCGTAGGTGTCGGCGAGCGCCCAAGCCTCGGCGAGCGGGAGCAGGTCGTGGCGGAGGAAGGGGACGAGGCAGTGGTCGCGTTCGAAAACGATGATGTCGTCAAGCGCGGGGGGCGCGGGGAGTGCGCGCCAGCCGGCGGCGAGTTCGCCGAGTGCGGCGGTGGTGAACTCGCCGAGGCGGCGGGCGGTCTCGGCGCGGGCGTTGTCGATCAGGGCGGTGCCGAGGATTTGATGAATCAGGCTGCGGCCGTGGCGCGCGTGGCGGCCGAGGCGGGCAACGGCGAGGTGGACGCGGAGCGCGTCGGCGGGCGGATGGTCGGCGGAGGCGGCGAGCGCGATGCGCGTGAGCTGGCGCATCGGGCCCAGCTCGGGAAGCAGGATGCTGGCGGCGATACCGCCATTGCCGGAATCGGTGGGGAGCGGCCAGTGGGCGGGATCGGCCGCGAGGGCGGCGGAGGTCTCGACGAGGGCGGCGGCGAGCCGGTCGGCGAGGGCGCGCAGTTCGGGGGAGAGCGCGTCGGTGGTGGAGGCGGGCGGGAGGGTGGCTGCCCAGTGCTCGAGGGCGCCGCGGTGCTCACGGGGCAGAGATTGGAGGGAGGCGAGTGCCGCGCGGTAGGGGTTTGTGGCGGGGAGGTGGGCGATCTCGGCGGGAAGTGCGAGGGGCTCGGCGAGGGTGGAGGTGGCGGGGGCGCCGAGGAGCCCGAGCAGGAAGAGGAGGGCAAGGCGGCGTTTCATGGCGAAGGCCGGTGGCGGCGGAGAAAGCCGGCGTCGGGCGCGGCGAACTTGTAGGTGAGGGGGATCTCGGGGCTCAACTCATAGACCGAGCGGAGGAGGAAGCCGCCGCCGGGAGCCGGCTCGAAGGCGAAGGGGGCGGCTTGGTCGGGGGACCAGGGATCGGTGGGGCCGTGCGCGTCGGGCGCGGCGCCGAGTTGGACGAGGCGATGGTGAATCGCGGCTTGGAGCGCGGTGGCGGTGGTGGCGGAGCTGTTGAGCGTGCGGGCGACTTTGCCGACGCTGGGCAAGGTGAGGCCGAGCAGAGGGTCGTCGATGGTGGGTGTCTCGTCCTCGGTGGGTGCCTTGGGGTTGCCGGCGCGGGCGAGTTGGCGGGCGACGCCCTCGTCGTAGGCGGCGATGTGGTCGCGGACGTAACCTTCGGGGCCGTCGGGGTGGCGCCGCACGCGCGCGAGCAGGAGGGCGAGGCTGTGGTCGGCGGTGCCGTTTCCGGCGAAGACGTCGAGGCTGCCGAGTTGTTTGCGGAGCAGGGCGGCGGGGCTCTCGCGCTCGATGATCCGTTTGGACTGGAGGTGGATCTCGGCCGCTTGCGTGCCGCGGCGGATGAGGGCGAGGCGGCGTTCGAAATCGAGCGAGACCAGCTCGATCCCTTCCGTGGCGCGGCCGGGACGGAGGGTGAGGTGTTCGCCGCTGCGGGTGTTTTCCAGGAGGATGCGTTGATCGCCGTCACCGAGATCGAGGAGGCCGCTGAGGCGGAGGTCGCGGGTGAAGCCGGTGTCGAGCGAGGCGTCGTCGCCGCCGCGGCCGGCCGCGGGGTTGGCGAGGAGTTCGTGGAGGCCGGGGAGAAGGACTTTTTCGACGAAGGGCAGGAAGAACACCTCGCGCTCGCCGGCGACGGCCTCGGCGTTGGTGGGGCGGGGGAGGAGCGAGGCCCAGGCGGCGGAGAGGCGTTGAAGGTCGGCGGCGGAGAACTCGTCGAGGCGGCGCGAGGCGGCGGCGTGGGCGATGCCCTCGACGGCCGCGCCGACGAGTTGCTCGATCAACGTGGGGGCGGCGCGTTGTTGCCGGGCGAGCTGGGCGGTGGCGGCGTAGTAATCGATGGCCTCGGATGCGGGCAGATCGTCGGCGTGGCGGACGGCGAGCCGCGCCAGCTCGCGCGTGGCGCCGTAGCGGAAAAAGGTGAGGGATGCGGCGGGGTTGTCCGGCTCGGCGGGGTTGGGCAGGAGCGGCCAGTCGGCGGCGGCGGTGGGCGGATGCGCGGCGGCGTCGCGGACCGAGGCCGCGAGTTCCGCGACGTGGGCTCGGAGGGGGGCGGGGAGTGCCGGGGCGGGCGTGTCGGGCAGGGGGGCCGCCCACTCGCCGAGGAGCTTCCGGTCGGCCTCCGGCAGGGCGTTGAGGCGGAGGAGCGCTTCGCGGTAGGGGTTGGTGGCGGGGAGGCTGGCGATGGCGTCGAGGGCGGTGGGGAGGGGCGGCGCGGGCTCCGCCTTGGCCGGCGAGGCGGGAGCGGCGATAAGAAGCGCGAGCAGGGCGGGCAAGCTGCGGAGGAGGCGACGCATGGGGAAGCGATCACGGAAGGGGAGGCGATAACGCGAGGCCCGGCAAGGGCGGTCGCGGGTGGCGGCGATTGGCGAGGCGCGGCCGCTCCCCCGACGGGTTTCGCCCGAGGCTTCGCTCAGGGCGGGGCCCCCGCGGGCGCGAGCCGCGGCGAGTCTGCCACGAGACCGGAGGGCGAACAGCTTCGGCCCCCCGCCGCGTCCGCTCCGCCTCTGGCCCCATGGCGAGGGCTGCGGGCGCGCGGTATCTTTTCATCTCCACGGTCGGGCCGGATTTCACGTTCGGCGCGGCCACCACAAACCCCGGGACGACGGCGTCCCAATTCCAAGAAAACATCCATGAAAACCCAACACCTCACCTCGTTGATCGCGTTTGGCGCAATTCTCCCTCTGACGGCTTTGGGACAGTCGAGCCCCGGCAATCCCATCCAGCGCGAAGCCTATGATCCGCGCCCGAGCGAGACCCGCAGCGGCCCGCCCAGCGCGCGCACGCCGGAGGCCCGCGAAGCGCGTGAACAGTCCCAGCAGCACCGCGACATGTCGGCGGACACCCAGGTCTATGGCCAACATCAGCAGCAGCACGGCGCCGCCGGCCAGATCCAGCGCGTGTCCTCCGACCAGCTCGATCAGCGGCTGACCGCCAGCTCGATCATCGGCAAGAAGATCGTGGATCGCGACGGCCAGGATGTCGGCAAGGTCAAGGACATCAGCCTCGGCGGCCTCGGCTCGCAGCTCGGGCCGCAGGCGTCCGCCCAGATCTCCACGCCGCGCTCCGACATCGGGCAGCTCGATGAACGCGACCAGTCCGAGCCCCGCGTGGGCCAGCCGGGCGCCCGAACCGGCACCTCCGCGCAGGGCCAGTCCGCCCAGTGGGGCGCCTCGGCCGGTTCCGAGGGCGAGACCCGCATCTTCGTGCAGCCCGACCGCGCGCTCGGTGTCCGCGGCGACCTCGTGTCGATCCCGGCCAGCCAGCTCCGCCGCGAGGGCGATAACTTCCGCGTGGACATGTCGCGCGACCAGATCCGCTCGCTCGTCGCCCAGGCCGGCGATCGCGCGACGCAGACTCGCTGAGCTTGATCCGCGGTCTTAGCCGGGATCATTCAGTTGTCCGGGTCGCATCGAGGCGATCTGGCGGCACCTTTTGGTGGGGCCCTCGTCTCGAAATACCCTCCGGGCATTCCTTCGCTCGGTCCGCACCAAAATCTGCTCGCCACCTCGCCCCGCTGCTCCGCCGGCCAACTGAATGATCCCGGCTTAGCGCAAGCCGGAGCCCGTTCGCGGGCCTCCGGCTTTTTTTTCGGCCGATCAGCCGACCGCGCGGCGCGCGGCAACGCGGGCGCGGCGGCGGAGCGGCGACCACCAAGGGCGGCGGCCCGAGGTCGTCGGCCAAGCGTCGGCGAGCACGGGCAATTGGCGGCGCACGCGCTCCAGTTGGCGGAGCTTGCTCCAGCGGTTGGCCGGGCGGCAGAGCGCCTTGAGCGGGATGAGGGTCGAGCTGCCGAGGCCGTCCACCAAGACGAAGCGTTCGCCGAACTCTTCATCCCACGCGAGGACGATGTTTTCGGCAGAAAAATCGCCGATGACGATGTCGCTCGCCGCGAAATCGCGGGCGAAACGTTCGAACGCCTCGCGCACGCGGGAGTCGTAGCGGCCGGCGCGGACGATGGCGCCGAGGCTGGGGGCGATGGCGCCGTCCGCTCCATGCAGGGCCTCGATCACGAAGCCGAGCCCGAGGTCGGTCTGCTCAAAGCCAAACACCCGTTGCACGAAGGGCGCCGGCCCGCCTGCACGGGCGTAGTTGGCCAGATACTCCTCCACTTCGCGCTGCACGGCGATAAACTGGCGGGCGCGGCGGAAGCGTTTATACCAAGCGGCGCCGCGGCCCCAGCGGCGTTCGATGACTTCGGGACGGATGACCTTTACGAGGCGATCTTGCTCCCGCGGATGGGCATAGACACGGCGCAAGGTGCCGACCGCCAGCGGCGGCACTGACGAAAGCTGGAGGACAGACGCCATGCGAAAACGTTCAAAGAAAGTTTTAATGTAAGTAAAAGGTCAAGGTTATCATTAGGTTGGCTCCTGGACTTGCCCGGCCGCGGGCGGACAGGGGGATTTCTTTTGCCCGCCCGCTTGCCATGCGCCGCAGGCTCGATTGCTTGGGCGATTCCCTGATCCCACCATGAAGAAACTCGTCCTCCTCCTCACCGCCCTCTCCGTCTCTTCCCTCGCCTATGCCGGTGCCGGCTGCGGCGGCTGCGCCGGCGGCGGCGACAAGAAGCCCGCCGACAAACCCGCGGAAGAGACCAAGGCCTGAGCGCCTTGCCGTCCGTCCGGCGCGGAGACCCGGTCTCCACGCTTCTCCTTTTCCCGGCCGACGCCTCGCGCGTCGGCTTTTTTGTTGCTCGTGCCCTCGCGGCCCCGCCTCACTCCCGTTTTCTACCACCTATCATGGCCCACAAAGTCAAAGCCGCCAAACGCCAGACCCTCCTCCCCGAGCTCATCAACGCCAAGCTCGCCGCCAAGAAGGGCCCGATCTCGCAATTCATCGCGCACAACTACCGCCACTTCAACGCGGCCGCGTTGCTCGACTCCGCCAAGGGCTACGAGGCCCACCTCAAGGCAGGCGGCAAGATGCTCGTCACCCTCGCCGGCGCCATGTCCACCGCCGAGCTCGGCCTCACCCTCGCGGAGATGATCCGCCAGGACAAGGTGCACGCCATCGTCTGCACCGGCGCCAACCTCGAGGAGGATATCTTCAACCTCGTCGCGCACGACTACTACGAGCGCGTGCCCGGCTATCGCGATCTCACCGCCGCCGACGAGCAGGCCCTGCTCGACCGCCACATGAACCGCGTGACCGACACCTGCATCCCCGAGGGCGAGGCCATGCGCCGCATCGAGGCGGCGGTCGCCGAGGAGTGGCTCGCCGCCGACAAGGCCGGCGAGGCCTACTTCCCGCACGAGTTCATGTATCGCGTGATCCGCACCGGTAAGCTGAAGAAGCACTACATGATCGACCCGAAGAACTCGTGGATGCTGGCCGCCTGCGAGAAGGACCTCCCGATCGTGGTGCCGGGCTGGGAAGACTCGACGCTGGGCAACATGTATGCCGGCCGCTGCCTCACCGGCGAGATCAAGAACGTGCACACCGTGCGCACCGGCATCGAATACATGACCGTCTTCGCGCAGTGGTATATGAAGACCGCCAAGGTCCTCAAAAACGGCGAGGGCTCGATCGGCTTTTTCCAGATCGGCGGCGGCATCGCGGGCGACTTTCCGATCTGCGTGGTGCCCATGCTGCACCAGGATCTCGACAAGCCCGACGTGCCGCTCTGGGGCTACTTCTCCCAGATCAGCGATTCGACCACGAGCTACGGCAGCTACTCCGGCGCCGTGCCCAACGAGAAGATCACC
Source organism: Verrucomicrobiota bacterium (assembly GCA_030605125.1). Lineage (GTDB taxonomy): Bacteria > Verrucomicrobiota > Verrucomicrobiia > Opitutales > Opitutaceae > IMCC26134_A. Next base: position 7,828 of record JAUWBD010000134.1, read on the forward strand.
TGGGGCAAGCTCGGCCAGAAGACGCCGAAGTTCATCGTCGAGAGCGACGCCACCATCGTGGCCCCGCTCATCTTCGCCTGGGTGCTCGGCCAGTGAGCCCGGCGTAGTTTTTATCGGATACGCCTGTTTCGGGCCCGGCGACGCCGGGCCCTTTTTTTTGCGGGCGGATATTATGCCAGCAGCTAAAAAGATTCAGACTTTAACCACAGATTACACGGATGGACACAGATGGGCAAAGGCAGGACTTTAACCGCGGATCAGGCGGATGGGGACTGGGGAACATCCTGCTTCTTATCCGTGATATCTGTGCGATCTGTGGTCAAATTTCAGGTTCCCAAAGTCTAGTTCTTCACAGCCGGGCTTTGAACGCAAAGGTCGCGAAGGACGCAAAGAACAGGCCAAGCTGAGATGCCCAGCTTTGCGGTCTTCGGCTCGTTCTTCGCGTCTTCGCGTTAAGGCCCGAGGGCTTGGGCGGTTTGGCCTCACGGCGTCTCGGCGAGGCGGATGCAGGCGCGCAGGAGGAGGAAGACCACCAGGCCGTGCCACCAGCTGAAGCGGTAGGGCGTGCCCTCGCTCCGCCCGCCGTCGGAGGACGGGAGTCGCGGCAGGCGGCTTCGCAGCATCGCGAGCCAACTCCCCGCGAGCGAGGCCAGCCGGCGGCGCGTCCGCGCGAAGTGGATGCGGAGCGCGTCGCCGGTCGCGAGGTCCGCGTATTCGCCGCGGAGCGACTCCACCTCGGCCAGCACCTCGTCGAGGCGGGCTTTGCGTTCGGGGGCGGGCAGCGCGGCGAAGTTGACCAGGGCCTCGGCCAGTCCGTGGAGGGCGAGGCTGTAGGGCTTGTCCCGCGGCGGCGCGCCCGTGGAGAGGGCGCGCCGGGCGGCCTCGATGTCGCCCTCCAGGGCCGCTTCGAGCGCGATCCAGCCGTGGAGCTTGGTGTAGGTTTGATCGGAGGGGAGGGCGGCGGCGTGCCGCACCACGGGCAGGGCGAGCCGCGGGCGGTCGAGGGAGAAATAGGTGAGCGCCAGGTTTGAGAGCATGTAGGGCTTGGCGTCGGGCCGTTGCCAGTCGCGCATCCAACGGGCGGCGCGGCGATAGCTCCCGAGGTGGGTCCAGGCGTAGCCCAGCTCGCCCCACCACTCGACGTCGCGCCGCAGCTCCTCGCCGCGCCGCCATTGCAGCGCGAGCAGCGAGAGCGTCGCCCGGCGGGCGGCGAGGAAGCTGATGAACTGCGTGGTCAGGCCGCGCCGGTGCCTGGCGGAGGGGCGGGCGCGGTGGAAGGACCAGGCGGTCGCCAAGGTCCGGCGCTGTTCCTGCGCGACGATCCAGAGCTCGGGCATGGCGGGGTGCGAATCCTCGGCGGCGAGCAGGGCGGCCAGGACCTTTCCGAGGCGGGCGCGGTAGCCGCCCTGGGCGAGCACGGCGCGAAAAACCTGGTCGAGCTGGTCGGCCTGGGCGTCCGGTTGCCGGGCGAGCTCCGCGAAAGTGTCGAGCGCGCCGTCGCGATCCCCGCCGCGCGCCTGGAGCAGGCCGCGGGCACGCAGGTGCTCGGCGCGGGTGTGGTGGACGCCGATGTGGTCGGCGGTGGCCCGGGCGGCCTCGAGGTCGCCGGCCTTGAGCTGCTCGTCGAGGAGCTGGCGGGCGGCGTATTCATAATCTGGATGCAGATCGAGCGCGCGGCGGAAGGTCTCGAGCGCGGCCTTCTTCTCGCCCTGGCGGCGGCGCAGGTCGCCGAGCCAGCCGAGGGGCACGGGGTTGCGCGGCGCGAGGGTGGCCCAGCGCTCGGCGGCCTGGGCGGCCTCGGGCAGGCGCTCGGCGGCGGCCAGCCATTCGGTGAGCTGGATCCAGCCCCAGACGTAGTCGGGGTGCTCGTCGAGCACGGCGCGCATGAGCAGGATGGCGTCGTCGGTGCGGCCGGCCTGGGCGCGAATCCAGGCGGCGCGTCCGCGCAGCATGTGGGGCGGCTTGTCCCCGAAGACGGCGGGGGAGCAGGCGGCGAGGGCCTCGGCCCAGCGCTGGCGTTGCACGAGTATGCGGGCCCGGGCGTCGTGGATCTCGGGGTCGAGCGGGTCGAGCTGGCCGGCCTTGTCGAGCGCGGCGAGGTTGGCCTCGGCGTGCTGGTCGTTGTCGCGCTGGCAGGCGAGGCGGAGCCAGGAGGCGGGTTCGCCGGGGCGGCTCGCGGCGAGCTCCTCGGCGAGGGCGACGGCGCGGGACTCCCGGTGCAGGCCCATGCTCCAATCGTGGAGCCGGTCCCAGGCCCACTCGTAGGCGGGGTCGCAGCGGATGGCCTGCTCGATGGATTCGACGGCCTCGGCGGGGCGGCCGGTGCGCCAGCACAGGTCGCCCAGCCAGGCGTGGGTGATCGCGTCGGCGGGGGAGAGGTCGCGGGCGCGGCGGAGGACTTGCTCGGCGGCGGCGAGATCGCGGCTTTTTTCCAGGGCGAGGGAGAGGCGCCGGCTGGCCGCGCCCCAGCCGGGGCTGAGCGCGAGCGTCTGGCGGAGGGCGACGATCTCGGCGGGGGTGTCGCCGATCTTCTGAAGCACGTCGGCGAGATCCAGCCAGACGCGGGGCACGAGCGGGAAGCGGCCGGTGTTGGCCTCGGCGGCGGCGCGGGCGGCGTCGAGCTGGTTCTGCTCGGCGAGGCAGGCGGCGAGCGCGGAGCCGGCGGCCCAGTGGTCGGGCTGCGCGTCGCCGGCGCGCCGGATGCAGGCGAGGCGTTCGGGCTCGTCGATGACGCCGCGCGCGACCTCGGCGAAGTCGAGCACCGCGCCGCTGAAGGAGACCTGGCGGACGAGCTCGTCGGCGATGAAGCGGATGGCGGCGCGGCGCTCGCCGATGGTCTCGGAGGCGAGGACGAGGTCGCCGAAGAGGTGGGAGGCGTCGATATCGAGCAGGATGCCGGCCATGGCGGCTTCGCGCGCCTCGGCCGGGCGCCCGGCGTCGCGCAGGCAGCGCCCGAGGACGCAGTGGGAGGCGGGGGCGCGCGGCTCGATGGCGAGCGCGGCGCGGGCGTGCTCGACGCCTTCGGCGCCGCGGCCGAGGCGGCGGAGGACGAGGGCGAGTTCGCGCAGCGCCCAGGCGTCGTCGGGCGCGAGGGCGAGCAGTTGACGGGCGGCGGCGAGCGCGGCCTCGGCGGGCTCGTCGCGCAGCCATTCGAGGCGGCAGCGGTGGAGCGCGTAGAAGCGGGGCGAGGCGGCGCAGGCGGCGTCGAGCCAGGCGATGGCGGCGGCGCGGCCTTCGCAGATACGGAGCAGGCGGGCGCAGCTTTCCTGCGCCTCGATGTCGGAGGGGCCGCGGGTGGCGAGCTCGCGCCAGAGGGCGAGGGCGCGGGCGTGCTCGAAGCGGCGGTCGGCCATGCGCGCGGCCTGGCGTTGCCAGACGGCGGGGGCGCAGTGGGGGCGGGCGGCCTCGAGCATCTCGGCGGCTTCTTCGCCGCGGTTGTGGCGGGCGAGTTTCAGGGCGAGGTGCAGGGTGAGCTCGCCGTCGCGGGGGCGGCGGCGGCGCGCCTCCTGGAGCACGGCGATCGCCTCCTCGTCGCGATCCAGCTCCTCGAGGGCCTCGGCGAGGGTGCGCGCGGGCTGGTCGGACTGGTCGCCCCAGCGGGCGAAGCGGGCGCGCAGGAGCTCGAGGACCTCGGCCTCGCGGCGTTGCCAGCGAGCGGCGGAGAACCAGGCGCGCCAGTGGTGCTCGGCCTTGTCGCCGGCGGTGGCGGCGAGGCGGTAAACCGCGAGCGCCTCGGCGCGCCGGCCGGCGCCCCAGAGGTGGTTGGCGTAGGCGCGAAGGTTGTCGGGGTGGCCGGAGTTGTAGCGGAGGATGCGGCGGAGCACGCGGCCGGCGCGGGGGGCGGTGCGCGCGTCGGCGAGGCGGTTTTGCGCGCGGCGCCGTTGCAGGGGGAAGTAGGTCTTGAGGCTCGCGCCGAGGCGGTCGAGCAGCTCGCGGGCCTCGGTGTCGCGGGCGAGTTGTTCGAGCAGGTCGATGTGTTCGAGCTGGAAGTTCACCTGGTCCGGGTGGAGCGCGCGCAGGGCCTCCACGCAGGGAAGGGCGGCGGCCGGGTGGCCGTCGTAGTGGGCGAGATCGCGGCGGGCGCGGTGGGCGAGGGCGTGGCCGGGCGCGAGCGCCTCGAGTTTTTGCAGGGCGGCCTCCGCGTCCTCGCGGCGGTGCAGGGAGAGGCCGCGGCGAAAGGCGAACCAGGCGTCGTGCACGGCCTCTTCGGGGAGGACGAGGCCGTCGAGTCGCGCGGCCTCCTCGGGCGGCAGGATCACCAGGCCGCGGGGGCCGTAGGCGGCTTGCTCGCGGAGGACGGGCTCGGCGTTCCATTCGACGAAGGTGCGTTCGTAGGGATCGCGGACGAGGAGGGTGCCGATGCGGCTGTCGTAGCCGATGGCGGCCTGCATGTGGGCGCTGCCGATGCCGACGGTCACGATCAGGAAGGGGCAGCCGCGGTCGAGCAGGGCGCGGGCGGTCGCCCAGTCCACGGTGAATTCGCGGGCGATCCAGCCGCGCTCGGCGAGCCAGTGGCGCTCGGCGTGATCGGGCGTGCCGTCGTAGCAGATGTCGGCGGCGAGCTGGTCGTGGTCGATGTGGCGGCCCCAGTAGCCGGCGACGGCGGCGATGGTGGCCGGGGCGCAGGTCATGTGGTGTTGCCGCACGAAGCCCACCGGCAGGTGGACGCGGCGAGCGTCGCCGGCGGGGGTGGCGAGGCGCGCGGCGATGTCGGCGTAGTAGCCGGGCTGTTGGTTGGCGGCGGCGAGGGCGGCGGCGCGGGCCTCCTCGTCGCGGCCGAGGCGGTGCAGCGCGTCGGCGCGGCGCGCGTGCGACCAGAGCAGGCTGTCGCGGGGCGCGAGGGGGAGGCGGCTTTCCGCGAGATCGAGGGCGGCGAGGATGTCCTCGTGGCGGCCGGTTTCCTCCAGTGCGTGGGCCAGGTCCAGGGCGAGGTAGCCGGACTGGGTGTTGGCCACGGCCTCGTGCAGCAGGGCGAGGGCTTCCTCGTCGCGGTCGCGGAGGCGCAGGAGGTCGGCGCGGTTGCGGACGGCCCAGCGCCGGAGGGGATGGCGACGGAGAGCCTCGGCGCCGAGGGCGAGCGCCTCGTCGTAGCGGTCTTGGGCGCGGAGCAGGTCGCAGTGCTCCTTCATCAACCAGCCGCTCTCGGGGAAGGCGCGGCGGGCGCGGTCGATGAGGGCTTCGGCCGCGGTGAAGTCGCGGAAGTGGGTCAGCGCGCGGGCGCGGAGCGCGAGGAGGTCGGCCTCGGGGGTGTCGGCGGGCGCGCGGTCGGCCGTGTCGGGCCAATGCGTGTCGAGCCAGTGCAACAATTCGTAGGGGCCGTGGCGCCCGAGGCGGTCGAGGGCGTAGTAGTAGGCGGCCTGCGGGTTCCGCGGGGCGATGCGGTGGGCGCGGAGGACGAGTTGACGGCTGAGGAGCCCGGCGCCGGCCATGTTGACGACGCGCGAGGCCTGGATGAGCGCGGCGGGGTTTTCCCAGGCGTGCCAAGGCTCCGGCTCGTCGGCGCGCAGGAGGGCCAGCGCGTCGAGCACCCGTTCCTGGTCGATCAGTCGCTCGACGCTTTGGATGACATCACAACGTTCTCCCGGCAATGCGGATGCGTGCATGCCCGGGCAGGCTCGGCGGGACGGCGCGGGGCGGAAAGGAGAATTTCCGGGACGCGGCGTGGAATTAGCGCGAGGGGGGCCGCGGCGGCGTTACTCCTTTTCGCCGAGGGCGGCGCGGATGGCGCGGCAGGCGCTGCGCAGCACCTGGAGGCGGGCGTAGCGCTTGTCGTTGGCCGGGATGAGTTGCCAGGGCGCGTAGTCGGTGTCGGTGAGGGCGAGCATGTCGCCGACCGCGACCTCGTAGGCGTCCCATTTGCGGCGGTTGCGCCAGTCCTCGTCGTTGATCTTGTGGCGCTTGAAAGCCGTCTCCTCGCGCGCGCGGAAGCGGGCGAGCTGCTCCTCGCGGCTAACGTGTAGCCAAAATTTCACTACGATCTGGCCGTGCTCGACGAGCTGGAGCTCGAAGTCGTTGAGCTCTTCGAAGGCACGGCGCCACTCGTCGGGGCGGCAGAAGCCCTCGATGCGCTCCACGAGCACGCGCCCATACCAGCTGCGGTCGAAGATCGCCACCTTGCCGTCGCGCGGCACGTGGCGCCAGAAGCGCCAGAGGTAGTGGTGGGCCTTCTCCTCGTCGGTGGGTTTGGCGACGGGATAGACGCGGTAGTCGCGCACGTCGATGGCGCTGGTGAGGCGGCGGATGGCGCCGCCCTTGCCGGCGGCGTCCCAGCCTTCGAAGACAAAGACGATGGCGCGGCCGGCCTCGTGGGCGGCGCGGACGGCGGCGTT
>JAUWBD010000256.1 GCA_030605125.1 Verrucomicrobiota bacterium
AGCACGGCGGTATAGACGGCGAAGTTGGCCTGCGAGCCGGAGTGCGGCTGCACGTTGGCGTGCTCGGCGCCGAAGAGGGCCTTGGCGCGGTCGATGGCCAGCTGCTCGACCTTGTCCACATGCTCGCAACCGCCATACCAGCGCTTGGCCGGGTAGCCCTCGGCGTATTTGTTGGTGAGCACGCTGCCCTGGGCCTCCATGACGGCCGGATAGGTGAAGTTTTCCGAGGCGATGAGCTCGATGTGGCTCTCCTGGCGGGCGCGTTCGGCGCGGATGGCGGCGAAGATCTCGGGATCGAGGACGGACAGAGGCGAGGCGTTGAGGGACATGGCGTGAAAAGAGAAACCGTGGAGCGTCCGGGACCGCGGGGCGGAGGTCAAGTGGCGCCTCGCGCGGGCGGTTTTACGGCCGGCGGGGGCTTTTCCCCGGGGCCGTCCAGCGGCTCATCCAGCGGAACCGCCAGGGTTTGTCGGCCCACTCCGCCCCGGCGTAGTCGATGCCGACCCGCGGGCCGGCCAGCACCTCGTGCGGCAGGACCGGCCCGGACGCCTCGTCCCGCTCGATCCACAGGCCGGAAAGCGGCGAGGCCTCGGCGCCGTTGAGCGAGCGCCCGATCCCGAAGGCGCGGGTCACGCGGCCGGGGCCGGTGACGCCCTCGACGCCGCGGATCAGAACCGCGGCGGGCCAGTCGGCCGGGCCGGTCACGAGATTGAGCATCTCGTGCATGCCGTAGCAGAGGTAAACATACCAGCGCCCCGCCGGCCCGAACATCACCTCGGTGCGCGCCGTGCGGCCGCGGCTCGCGTGGCAGGCGCGGTCGTCGGGGCCGTGGTAGGCCTCCGTCTCGGTGATAAGGGCCGAGCGCGTCTCGCCGCCCGGGAGGCGCACGACGAGGCGGCAACCGAGCAGATCCCGCGCGATCCTCGGCGTTTCGCAACTCTCCCACGCTTTCGCTTCCACCACGGTCGGCATTGGCTCAACATCTCCGGTTCCTTTTCCTTGAACGCAAACTCCGTCACGACGCCCGGCCCCCACGGGGCCCCGCCCGCCCCCGTCTCCGTCTCCGACGCGGAACGCCGCGCCGACCTCGCGCTGCGCAAGCACTCGCTCGTGCGCAGCCTGAGGCTCTGCACCAGCGAAGGACTGGTCGCGATGCCCATCGTGCTCATGACGCTGCCGGTCAACGTCGTGCTCGCGGCGCTGTTCACCAAGGTCCTGCACCTGCCGACCCAGACGATCGGTTTCATCACCGCCCTGCCCTTCGCCTGCAATTTTCTCCAGGTGTTCGTCTCGCCGCTGCTGGCCCGTTTTTTCCCCGCGAAACAGATCAGCATCGCGGGCGGCTGGTTGCACGCGCTGTCGTGGGTGGCGTTTTGCGTGATGCTCGGCTACCTGCCGGCGGACGAACCCGCGGTCGCGGGCCTGTGGATTGGCGCCTGGTTTTTCGTGTCGAGCTTCTGCTCCTCGATCACCGGCGTCTCGTGGAGCGCCTGGGTCCAGGAATGGGTGCCGGCCCGCCTGCGCGGCAAATACTTCGGTCGTCGCAACCGCCTGCTGCAAGTCTCCACGCTCGCCTTCCTCCTGCTCGCCGGCTGGGTGCTGGCCACCTGGTCCTACTCGCGCCTCGCGTTTCAACTCATCATCGCGCTGGCCGTCTGCCTCCGCGTGCTCTCGCTGATCTGGCAGGAGCGCATGCCCACCGAGGACAGCGCCAAGCAGCCGGCCAAGACCGCCACGTGGTCGGCTCAGCTGGTCACCCTGCGTCAACACCCCTCCTTCCTGCGCTTCATCGTGTTTGGCGCGGCGTGGTCTTTCGCGGCCAACCTCTTCGGGCCCTTCTACCACGTCTTCATGTTCGATCAGCTGCACCTCTCCGCCTTCACCGTCGGCGTGCTGTCGGTGTGCGGCGCGGTCGGCGCCGCCCTCTCGATGCCGGCCTGGGGCGCCTTGCTCGACCGCTACGGCAACAAGGGCGTGATGGTCGTCTCGCTCCTCCTCTGGCAGGCGCAAAACATCGGCTGGTGTTTCCTCACGCCCGACAACGCCGCCTGGCTCTACCCGATGTGGGTCTGGGGCGGCCTCACCAACGCCGGCTTCTTCCTCGGGCAATTCACCCTCCTGCTCAAGCTGCTCCCCGTGCCGGCGCGCAATCTCGCCCTCGGCATGAACCTCGCCATCACCTCCCTGTTCGCGGCGATCGCCCCCGTGCTCGGCGGCTACATCCTCAAATTCTCCCTCGCGCAACAGGACCCGCTCACCGTTTACCACGCCGCCTTCGTCGCCCAGCCGCTGCTCGCGCTCGTCGCCGCCTGGCTGCTCCTGCGCATTCGCGAGCCCGCCGCCTCGCCGCTCACCCAGGTCGTGGGCGCGATGAGCAACGTGCGCACGCTCGCCAGCCTCTCCGGCGTGTCCTTCCTCGCCCAATACCTCTTCTACCGCAAACCCAGCCCCCGGGCCTGAACGCGCCCCGCCCCGGGCGGCGCCGCGCCGCCGCCCCGTTCCGGGCGTGACGCCACCCGCCGCTTTCGCCTAAACGAGACCCCCGCTCCACGATGAAAACCCTCGCCATCCTCAACGGCCCCAACCTCGACCGCCTCGGCAAACGCGAGCCCCACATCTACGGCTCCGACACCCTCGCCGACCTCGAGGCGCGCCTGCGCGCGGAGTTTGGCGCCGTCGCCAAGCTGGAATTTTTCCAGAGCAACCACGAGGGCGAGCTGGTGGACAAGATCTCGGCGCTCGCCGAGGCCGGCATCGACGGCCTCGTGATCAACGGCGCCGCCCTCACCCACACCAGCGTCGCCCTGCGCGACGCCCTCGCGGGCAGCGGCCTGCGCGCGGTCGAGGTGCACATCTCCAACATCTACAAGCGCGAGGAGTTTCGCCACAAGTCGCTCACCGCCCCCGTCTGCGTCGCCGTGATCACCGGCCTCGGCCTCGAAGGCTACTTCGCCGCCGTCCGCTACCTGCTTCGCTAGGGCGCCGCCCGCCGGCCAGCGCGCCGGCCGGGTTCGTTGAGCCAACCGGCCCCGCCCCGCGCACGCCCGCGCCCCACGTTTTTCGCGGCCACGTGTGCGATTCGCGCTTGAAAAACGCTCGCGCGTCCTTTCCTCCCCTCCCCTTCGCTCTTTGTCGGTTTCGTCCTGTTCGCGCCCGAGGGAACTTTTTTCCGCAATACGGTTCCCACGCGATTTTTCCCCATCCCGCTTCCCCACTCCCTTCCCATGATCGAAGTCAAAGGTCTGGTTAAAATGTATGGCAACAAACGCGCCGTGGACGGCGTGAGCTTCAAGGTAAACCCCGGAGACATCCTCGGCTTCCTCGGGCCCAACGGCGCCGGAAAGTCCACGACGATGAAGATGATCACCGGCTTCATCCGCCCCGACGCCGGCAAGGCCACCGTCGCCGGCATCGACGTCGCCGAGGACCCCGTGGCCGTGAAGACCAAGATCGGCTACCTCCCCGAGAGCGCCCCCGCCTACGGCGAGATGACCGTGGTCGAGTTTCTCCGCTTCATCGCCGAGGTGCGCGGCTTCCGCGCCAAGGCCGGGCGCGAGGAGCGCGTCGAGCGCGCCATCGCCCGCACCCACCTCGACCCCGTGCGCCGCCAGACGATCGAGACGCTCTCCAAGGGCTACAAGCAGCGTGTCGGCTTCGCCCAGGCCCTCCTCCACGAGCCCCCCTGCCTCGTCCTCGACGAGCCCACCGACGGCCTCGACCCCAACCAGAAAAACGAGGTCCGCGCCCTGATCAAAACCATGGCCCAGGACCGCGCCGTGATCCTCTCCACCCACATCCTCGAGGAGGTGGACGCCATCTGCACCCGCATCATCCTCATCTCGCAGGGCAAGGTCGTGGTGGACGAGACGCCCGAGGCCTTCCGCGCCCGCAAGCCCGGCGCCCGCCTCGACGAGATTTTCCGCACCCTCACCAAGGGCGACATCTAAAAACCGACGCCCGGGCGGACGCCGTCGCCGGCGTCCGCCCCTCCCCCTCCCTCCCCTCGTCCCTCACTCCCTCCGCCAGCCATGTCCCAGATCGCTCCTGTCTTCAAACGCGAGTTTCTCGGCTACTTCCGCTCCCCCGTCGCCTACGTCTTCCTGATCGTCTTCCTCGTGGCGTCGGTCGGCCTCGCCTTCTTCATCGGCGGCCTCTTCCGCAACAACCAGGCCTCGCTCGAGAGCTTCTTCGTCTTCCATCCCTGGCTCTACCTCTTCCTCATCCCCGCCGCCGCCATGCGCCTCTGGGCCGAGGAAAAGCGCGGCGGCACCATCGAGCTGCTCTTCACCCTGCCGCTCACCACCACCCAGGCCGTGCTCGCGAAGTTTCTCGCCGCCTGGCTCTTCCTCGTCCTCGGCCTCCTCCTCACCCTGCCGATGGCCTTCACCGTCGCCTGGCTCGGCGACCCCGACGTGGGCGTAATGGTTTCCGGATACATCGGCAGCGCCCTCCTCGCCGGCGCCTGCCTCGCCGTCTGCACGCTCATCTCCGCCCTCACCAAGAACCAGGTGATCGCCTTCGTGCTCGGCGTCATCGCCCTGCTCGTCCTGCTCTTCCTCGGCTGGAGCGTCTTCAACCAGCTCCTCTCCGGCTTCCTGCC
>JAUWBD010000153.1 GCA_030605125.1 Verrucomicrobiota bacterium
TTAGGCCTCGAGCTGCGGGCGGGTGGCCTCGGGCCAGTCGATGTGGAAGAACTTGCCGCGGGGCTTGTCGGTGCGCTCGTAGGTGTGCGCGCCGAAGTAGTCGCGCTGGGCCTGGAGCAGGTTGGCGGGCAGGCGGGCGGCGCGGTAGCCGTCGTAGTAGGCCAGCGAGGACGCGAAGGTCGGCACCGGGATGCCGTTCTCGGCGGCAAGGGCGACCACCTTGCGCCAGTTGGCCTGGGCCTTCTGGATCGTCTTGTTGAAGTAGGGATCGAGAAGGAGGTTCGCGAGCTTGGCATCCTTGCCGAAGGCCTCGGTGATCTTCTGAAGGAAGGCCGCGCGGATGATGCAACCGCCGCGCCAGATCTGGGCGATCTGGCCGAAGTTGAGCTTCCACTTATACTCGACCTGGGCCTGGCGCATGAGCTGGAAGCCCTGGGCGTAGGAGCAGATCTTGGAGCAGTAGAGGGCGTCGTGGATGGCCTGGATGAGGGCCTTCTTCTGGGCGGGGCCGACCTTCTTCACCTTCGGGCCCTTGAGCACCTTGGAGGCGGCGACGCGCTCGTCCTTGATGGCGGAGAGGAAGCGCGAGAAGACGGACTCGGCGATGGTCGGGGCGGCGACGCCCATGTCGAGGGCATTGACCGAGGTCCACTTGCCCGTGCCCTTCTGGCCGGCGGTGTCGAGGACGATGTCCACGAAGGCCTTCTTGGTGACGGGGTCCTTCTGCTTGAGGATGTCGGCGGTGATCTCGATGAGGAAGCTGTCGAGCGCGCCCTTGTTCCAGGTGGAGAAGATCTCGCCCATCTCGGCGGGCTTGAGGCCGAGGAGGTCCTTCATGAGGTGGTAGGCCTCACAGATCATCTGCATGTCGCCATACTCGATGCCGTTGTGGACCATCTTCACGTAGTGGCCGGCGCCGTTTTCACCGATGTAGGTGGCGCAGGGCACGCCGCCCTTGACGGGCTTGCCGGGGGTGGCGCCGAGGAGGGGCTTGCCGGTCTTCTTGTCCACCTTGGCGGCGACGGCGTTCCAGATGGGGGCGAGGTGCTTGTAGGCGGCCTTGTCGCCGCCGGGCATGAGGGCCGGGCCGAAGCGGGCGCCTTCTTCGCCGCCGGACACGCCGGAGCCGATGAAGAGCAGGCCCTTTTCCTTGAGCGCCTTTTCGCGGCGGATCGTGTCGGTCCAGAGGGCGTTGCCGCCGTCGATGATGATGTCGCCGGGCTCGAACACGGCGGCGAGGCCGTCGATCACGGCATCGGTGGGCTTGCCGGCCTGCACGAGGATGATGGCCTTGCGGGGCTTGGCAAGGGACTGGGCGAACTCCTCGAGCGTCTTGGTGCCGACGACGCCGCCGGGCGTGTTGGGGTTCTCCGCGACGAACTTGTCGGTCTTTTCGACCGTGCGGTTATAGACCGAGATCTGGAAGCCGTGGTCGGCGATGTTGAGGGCGAGGTTCTGACCCATGACGGCGAGGCCGATGAGTCCGATGTCGGATTGCTTGGAGGGCATGTGGGAACGAGGAAAGGGCGGAGCCTTGGGAGGCGCTCCCACGGGGGCCAACCTCATTTTGCGCAAACGTGCTCATCTTCCGACCAAGCACGCCTCATGGATCGGTTTCGTGCTAGGTCGGCGAACGCGAGCCGCGGGCTCCGCCGTTGCGTCGGCGGCGCGGCGCGCGCAGCCTGCGGGGGAGCCTCCGCCATGTCGCCCGAAGAACGCGAAAATCCCGACGCCCCGCGTCAGCAGATGAAGAAGCCCTCGTTCCCGATCGGGGACTCGCTGCGGGCCTATCTGCGACGCACGCGGCGCGAGCGGGAGCTGCCGGTCACCTACGAGCGCCTGCGGCGCTTCGCCGACTCGGTGCCGCTCTCCGACCGGCTGGGGCGGCCCACGCTTTGGGAAAGCGTGTTCTACGACCGGCTCGACATGCAGGCGCTGCACGAGGACCTGAAGCGGGTCTACGCGATCCTGCGCGTCGATGGGGACCTCTCGGTGATGCAGCACCTCTACATCGACCGGATCGATTTTTGCGCCTTCGGCAATTCGGCGCCCTTCCGCGTGCGGATCGTCAACGCCTACAACGACAACCCCGACCACTTCTACATCAAGCGGGCCGACGCCTCGCGCATCTACGGCCTCGAGCTCGAGCACCTGCTCTCGCCCAACCGGCTCAACTACCTCACCTCCGGCTCCACGCTGGTCGAGGAGCACATCGCCGGCATCCCGGGCAACGAGTTCATCGAGCGCTGGCTCAACAACCCCGAGGTGCGCGGAGTGCGCCTGGCCAAGGAGCTGGTGAAGTTCAACGAGCGCTGCTTCATCCGCCTGCTCGGCGACATGCGCGCCTACAATTTTGTCGTGGTGGTGACGCCCGATTTCGAGGGCGCGCAGATCCGGGTGCGCGCGATGGACTTCGACCAGCAGAGCTACGAGGGCCGGCTCAACCTCTACCGCCCGCAGTTTTTCAAGGACAACACGCCCCTCGCGCTTTTTTGCGCGAAACACCTCCGCATCGAGACCGCCCGCCAATACCAGCGCGAGGAGCAGGTGCTGATCCTGCAACGCGCGGCGATCATCGAGGAGCGGCTGGCCCTGCTGCTGCACGCGATGGCCTCGGAGCCGCTCGCGCCGCCGGAGCACGTGCGGCAGCTGCGCGAATCGCTGGCCGATTTCTACAAGCGGCGCGAATACCTCGCGTGCGAGTCGATGGGCGCGCTGGTGCGCGAGAATCTCGAGAGCATCCGCCTGCTGGTGGCGGCCGGCGGAGGCGCGCCGTCACCCGCCGCCGCCGCGGGAGTGGTGGCGACGGGGCTCGGGGTGTAGGCAAGGGGCGGAGCGCCGCCGTCGCGGCTCTCCCGTGCGCCTGGACCGTGGGCGCCTGCCACGCCTGCCACCGGCAAGCAAATCGCCTGCCGCCGCGGATGCGCGCGTCACGCGGCGCGGGCGAGGCGCCAGAAGCCGAGGCACTTGGCGAGCAGCGCCTCGAGTTCGGCGAGGGGCACCATGTTGGGACCGTCGCTGAGGGCGTTGTCGGGATCGGGATGGGTTTCGAGGAAGAGCCCGTCCGCGCCGGCCGCGAGGGCGGCGAAGGAGAGCGTGGGCACGAACTCGCGCTGGCCGGCGCTCTTGCCGCCGCCGGCGCCGGGCAGCTGCACGCTGTGCGTGGCGTCGAGGATCACGGGGGTGCCGTTGCGGGCCATGATGGGGAAGCCGCGCATGTCCACCACGAGGTTATTGTAGCCGAAGGTGGCGCCGCGCTCGCATTGCCAGATCTCGGCGGCGTGGCCGGCCCGCAGCTTGCCGACGACGTGGACCATGTCGCTCGGCGAGAGGAACTGGCCCTTCTTCACATTGACGACCTTGCCCGTGGCGGCGGCAGCGAGGAGGAGGTCGGTCTGGCGGCAGAGGTAGGCGGGGATCTGGAGCACGTCGCAGACGGCGGCGACGGGCGCGCACTGGTCGCTCTCGTGCACGTCAGTGACGCAGGGCAGGCCGTAGTCGCGCTTCACGAGGGCGTGCAGCTTGAGGCCCTCCTCGAGGCCGGTGCCGCGTCCGCCGGAGATGGAGGTGCGGTTGGCTTTGTCGAAGCTGCCCTTGAAGACGAAGTTGATTTCCGGATACGCGGCGCGCAGCGCGACGAGTTTCTCCGCGACGGCGCGGACGACCTTCTCGTTTTCGAGCGAGCAGGGACCGGCGAGGACGAGGAGTTTTTTCGGGTCGTGGAGGGGCATGGGCGGACGGAGGGAGGTCGAGGAGTCGAGGGGGCGAGAAGTCGAGGAGCGCCAGCAGCGCCTCCCGCCCGACGGATTACTTGGCGGATTGTTTGCTCGCTTTGGCTCCTCGGCCCTTCGGCTTCTCGGCTCCTCGGCTCTTCTTGGCCGCCTTCGCCGGCCGCTTGCCCTTCAGCGCGGCGGCGATGAAGGCGGTGAAGAGCGGGTGCGGCTGGAGGGGCTTGGACTGGAACTCGGGGTGAAACTGCACCGCGAGGAAGAAGGGGTGGTCCTTGAGCTCGACGATCTCGACGAGGTTGCGGCGCGGGTTGATGCCCGAGACCTGGAGGCCGGCGCGCTGGATCTGGCCGACGTAGGCGTTGTTGACCTCGAAGCGGTGGCGGTGGCGCTCGCGGATGCTCTCGGCCTTGTAGGCACGGGCGGCCCGGGAGCCGGGCGTGAGCGCGCACTCGTAGCTGCCGAGGCGCATGGTGGCGCCCTTGTCGATGATCTTCTTCTGCTCCTCCATCATGTTGATGACGGGGTGCGGCGTGTTGGCGTCGAACTCGGTGGAGTTGGCGTCCTTCAGCTTGAGCACGTTGCGGCAAAACTCGATGACCGCGATCTGCAGGCCGAGGCAAAGGCCGTAGTAGGGCACCTTGTTTTCGCGGGCGTAGCGGGCGGCGATGATCTTGCCCTCGGTGCCGCGGTCGCCGAAGCCGCCGGGGACGAGGATGCCGTCGAGGTCCTTGAGCAGCGCGGTGCCGCCGCGTTTCTCCAGGTCCTCGGCGTCGATGCGCACCACCTCGACCTTGGCGTTGTTGGCGATGCCGGCGTGCGTGACCGACTCATAGACGGACTTGTAGGCGTCCTGGAGCTCGATGTATTTGCCGACGACGCCGATGCGCACGGTGTGGGCGGGGTTGTTGATGCGGCGCGCGAGCTCGGCCCAGACGTTGCGCTCGGGCTGGGGCTTGTTGAGGCCGAAGAGATCGACGACGAGCTGGTCGAGGCCCTCGTTTTGCAGGGCGATCGGCAGCTCGTAGATCGACTTCACGTCGGAGCACTCGATCACGGCCTTCACCGGCACGTTGCAGAACATGGACAACTTGTCGCGCAGGCCGGGCTCGAGCGGGTGCTCGGTGCGGCAGACGAGCACGTGCGGCTGGATGCCGATCTCGCGCAGCTTCGCGACCGATTGCTGGGTGGGCTTGGTCTTCAGCTCGCCGGCGGCGGCGAGGTAGGGCACGAGCGTGACGTGGAGGAAGACCACGTCGCGCGGCCCCTGCTCGAGGGCGAACTGACGCAGCGCCTCGAGGAAGGGCAGGCCCTCGATGTCGCCGGTGGTGCCGCCAATCTCGGTGATGAGCACATCGACATCCTTCGCGGCGACGGTGATGCGCTCCTTGATCTCGTTGGTCACGTGCGGGATCACCTGCACGGTCTTGCCGAGGTAGGCGCCGCGGCGCTCCTTCTGGATCACGCTCTCGTAAACCTGGCCCGAGCTGAGGCTGTTTACGCGGGAAAGTTTGCCGCTGGTGAAGCGCTCGTAGTGGCCGAGGTCGAGGTCGGTCTCGGCGCCGTCCTCGAGCACGTAAACCTCGCCGTGCTGGTAGGGGCTCATCGTGCCCGGATCGACGTTCAGGTAGGGGTCGAACTTCTGGATGCGCACGGTCAGGCCGCGCATCTCCAGGAGCGCGCCGAGCGCCGCGGCCGTAAGGCCCTTGCCCAGGGAAGACACCACACCACCAGTCACGAAAATATACTTCATCGGGAAACGGTCGATCAAGAGGCGGCCCGATACCCTGACAAGAAAATCCCCGACCCGGGGCTCCCTCCGCGACGCCCCGGGCTCGCCCGGCCGCCGACGCAAGCGCCTCAGCCGAGGCACTTCACCGCGAGTTCGCGCATCACGGCGGGCTCCTCCTTCGGGCGATGGATGATCGCCTCGAAGGCCTCGGCGAGCGCGATCTGGACGTCGATATGGTGCTTGAGCGGCCAGGCCTTGGCGCCGGCGGCGAGCTTGCCGACATACCACGCGTTTTGGCTGAAGAGGTTGGCGGCGTTTTTCTCGCCCGCGCCGACGAAGTGTTTCCCGTAGGCCGAGGCGGCGCGCTCGATGGCGGATTTGTCGGGCGGGCGGCCGCCCTGCGGCGCGAGGGCGCGGAGCTGGATGAGCAGGCGGTTGCGATTCTGCATCGAGCTGAGCAGGGGGCGCGCGCTCTCGCCGGCGAAAAAATGCCGGTCAAAGGCCGCCAGGGTGCCGCGCAGATCGCCGCGGAAAAACAGCTCGGTGGCCTCGAAGAAATCGCCCTCGGCGAGGTTGGGCGTCATCTCCTCCACGTCGGCCTCGGTGATGGGTTTGCCCGTGTCGGCGTGGGCGGCGAGCTTGTGGATCTCGCTCACGAGGAAACGCGTGTTGGCGCCGGCGCGGGCGAGGAGCAGGGCGAGCGCGTCGCGCTCGATGGTGACGCCGAGCGATTTCGCCTCGGCGAGCGCGGTCATCGCCAGCGCCTCCGCGGCGTCGTCGGAGCTGGCGGCGCCGACGAAGGTGAAATCGGCGGTCTTCTCGCACCACTTGTAGAAGCTCTTCCGGCGGTCCACCGGGGCGGCGGTGATGAGCACGGCGACCTCGGCGGGGTTGATCGAGCCGAGCAGCTCCTGCAGGCCCTCGAGCGCGGCCTTCACCGTCTCGGAGTTGCCCGTGCGCGAGTCGGCGAGGAAATTGACGTCCTTGAACCAGACGAGGCGGCGCCCGCCAAACATCGACACGGTCTGCACGCTGTCGCGGAAGCGGTTTATGGCGGACTCCACCTCGTCCACGGTGTTGGCGAAGCCGGCGATGGTCTCGCGGGAAAACTCGTCCGTGATCTCGGCGGCGAGCCGGTCGTGGTGCTCGCGCCCGAGCCGGCCGACGAGAAAGTCGTCGGCGCCGCAGATGAAGACGAAGGGCTTTTCCTGGGCGGCCATGCGAGGAGAGTAAGGCGCTACATAGCGCACGGACGAGCGGCGGGCGCAAGCGCGGCGCTCAGCCGACTATCTGCACGATGCCGGATCAGGCCGGCTCCTGGAACTGCAGGGCGTGCAGGCGGGAGTAGAGGCCGCCGCGGGTGACGAGCTCCTCGTGGCGCCCCGTCTCGACCAGGCGGCCCTGGTCCATCACGAGGATGATGTCCGCGCGCTGGATCGTGCTCAGGCGGTGCGCGATCACGAAGGTGGTGCGACCGGCCATCAGGCGCTCCATCGCCTGCTGGATGAGCCGCTCGGACTGGGTGTCGAGCGCGCTGGTGGCCTCGTCGAAGATCAGGATGCGCGGGTCCTTCAGGATGGCGCGGGCGATGGCCACGCGCTGGCGCTGGCCGCCGGAGAGCTTGGAGCCGCGCTCGCCGACCAGCGTGGAGTAGCCGTCGGGCAGCTTGGAGATGAATTCGTCGGCGTTGGCGGCGCGGGCGGCCTCGAGCACCTGCTCGCGCGCGGCCTCGGGCCGGCCGTATTTGATGTTATCCTCCAGCGTGCCGGAGAAGAGGATGTTTTCCTGGAGCACGATGCCGATCCGGCGGCGTAGCGACTCCACGGATACGGAGCGCACGTCGAGGCCGTCCACGCGCACCTCGCCCGAGGCGACGTCGTAGAAGCGGGCGATGAGGTTGATGAGCGTGCTCTTGCCCGAGCCGCTGGGGCCCACGATGGCGACCATCTTGCCGGCGGGGATGTGGAAACTCACCTCGGAGAGCGTGCGCGGGCGCCCCCGGCCGGGCGGCTCGAGTTCGTAGTCGAAGCTCACGTTGGCGAACTCCACCTCGCCGCGCACGGGCGAGGGCAGCGCGGGCTTGTCCACGTCGTCCGCCACCTCGGGACGCGTGTCGAACACCGCGAAGATGTTCTCCAGGGCGGTATTGGCGCGTTGCAGGATCGCGGCGAGATCCACGAAGCGCACGATCGGGGGGAAGACGTAAACGATGTAGGCGTTGAAGGCCACGAGCGTGCCCACCTGCATCTCGCCCCGGATCACGAGCCAGCCGCCAAAGCCGAGCACGATGAGGCCGCCGAGCGAGCCGAGCACGTCGGCGATCACGGCGAGGCGGGTGTTGCGCAGCACGATGCGCGAGAAGTTGAAGTAGTCGGCGTTGATGCCCTGCGCGAAGGCGTCGCCCTCGGTGGACTCGCGGTTGAAGGATTTCACGACCCGCGCCGCGGCGACCCGCTCCTGGAGAAAGCCCACCACGCGGTCCCAGTTGTCGCGGTGCACGCGCGCCTCCTTTTTCATCTTCCGCCGGTTGTAGAGGTAGTTGATGACGAAAAACGGCAGCACGAGCGTGACCGCCAGCGCGAGCCGCCACTCGACCCAGTAGAGGAAGACGAGCACGCCGACGACCGTCACGGTGTCGGCGATGAGGTTGATGAGAAAATTGTTGGTGAGGTTGTAGAGCTCGCCCGTGTCCTGCGCGATGCGGCTCACCACCTTGCCGGTCTGGTTGGCGTCGAAATAGCGGAGCGAGAGCGACTGCAGGTGGCGGAAGAGCGCGATGCGCAGGTCGCAGGTCACGCGCATCGCGGCGTATTGCAGCACGCGGTTGCGCCAGAGCGTGAGCAGACCGCGGGCGACGAACAGGCCGGAGAAAACGGCGAGCAGCGCGCCGAGCTTGGCGGTGTCCTTCTCCGGCAGGGCGTCGTCGATCACGAGCTTGAGGATCCACGGGGCGGGCAGGGTGACCGCCGTCGCCATGAGGATGAGCACGACGCCGAGGGCGATCTTGCCGGCCTGCGGGCGCACGAGACCGAGGAAGCGTTGAAAAGGCGTCGGCGACTGCGACGACGGTGAGTTGGAGGCGGAGCCCATGGAGTGCGACGGTGCGCGCCGCCATCCTCTTGCGTGGCGCCTCCCGCCCCGCGAGCGGAAAACCGGCGATGCCGTTGCACCCGTTAAGCCGTCTTGAGCGGCGCGCGCCGGCCGCCCACTGTGTCGCGCCATGTCCGCCCGTCGCCTCGACCAGCTCCTCGCCAACCTCGGCTACTGCTCGCGCCGCGAGGTCCGCGCCTGGCTCAAGGCCGGCCGCGTCGCCGTCGCCGGCCGCCCCGCCGACGATCCCGGCGTGAAACCCTCGCCCGCCGCCGTGCGCGTGGACGGCGAGCCGCTCGATCACCCCGACGGCCTGCTCCTCTTGGTCAACAAACCCCTCGGCCTCACCTGCTCGCACGATCCCGCCGAGGGGCCGCTCATCTACGACCTGCTCCCGCCGCGCTGGCGGGCGCGCAACCCCGTGGTCACCTCCGTGGGCCGCCTCGACAAGGACACCTCCGGGCTCATCCTCCTCACCGACCACACCGAACTCGTGCACCGCCTCACCTCGCCCAAGCACAAGGTGCCGAAGATCTACCGTGCGACGGTGGACCGCGACCTCTCGCCGGACCTCATCCCGCGCTTCGCCTCGGGCACGATCCAGCTCGACGGCGAAAAAGAGCCCTGCGCTCCGGCCGAGCTGCGCCTGCTCGGCCCGCGCGAGGCCGAGCTGACCCTGATCGAGGGCAAATACCACCAGGTGCGCCGCATGTTCGCCGCCTGCGGCGCCACCGTGCTCACGCTGCACCGCACGCAGTTCGGCCCGCTCACGCTCGGCGATCTCGCGCCGGGCAAATTCCGCGAACTCGCGCTCGCCGAACTCGGCCTCTGATTCCGCGATGCACCGCCGCGACTTCCTCCTCCGCCTCGCCGCAGCCGGCGCCCTGCTCGCGCTCCCGGGCTGCGGCCACCTGGGCAAGGAGGAGCCGGCGGTGTTTCCGAGCGCCGTGCCTGAGCTGATGGCGGCGCGGCTGCGACTCGCGCACGATGTGGCGTGGACGAAATTCCACAGCGGCGCGCCGATCCACGATCCCGAGCGCGAGGCGGAGCTGCTCGCGAGCCTGGTCGCCCGCGCGGAGGCGCGCCGCCTCGACCCCGCCTGGGTGGAGACGTTTTTCACCGCGCAAATCGCCGCCTCACGCGAGGTGCAAAAAGAGCTGCACGCAGCCTGGCGCGCCGACGCCGCCTCGCGTCCGTCCACCCCGCCGATCGATCTCCGCGCCAATATCCGGCCGCGGCTGGACCGCGTGACGGACGTGTTGCTCGAGTCCATGCCCGCCGGCCCGAACCGCGACCTCGAGCACGTCACGGCCGGCGCTTTGCGCCGCGAGGGCTTCTCGCCGGCGGTCGTCGATCTCGCCGTCGCGCCGCTTCGGGGCGGGAAGCGCTCCTCGCGCCGCATCCTATGAGCCATCCCTCCATCCTGATCATCGAGGACGAGCCCGCCATCGCCGACACCCTGCTCTACGCGCTCGCCACCGAGGGCTTCTCGCCGCGCTGGTGCTCCACCGCCGCCGAAGGTCTCGCCGCGCTACGCGCCCAGCCCTTCGCCCTCCTCGTGCTCGATGTCGGCCTGCCCGACGCCAACGGCTTCGAACTCTGCAAACAACTCCGCGCCTCGGGCCACGATCTCCCCATCGTGTTCCTCACCTCGCGTGCCTCGGAGATCGACCGCATCGTCGGTCTCGAGATCGGTGGCGACGACTACCTGGTTAAACCCTTCAGCCCCCGCGAACTCACCGCGCGGGTAAAAGTCATCCTCCGCCGCGTCGCACCCGCGGCCGCGCCCGGCACGGTCACCGTGCCCGCCCCCGCCGCGGAGATTGTCACCAATCTGGTGACAATCTCCGCTCCCTTCACCCACGACGAACTGCGCTGCCGCATCTCCTACCGCGGCCGGCCGCTCGACCTCACGCGCATCGAGTATCGTCTGCTGGCCACCTTCCTCGGCCAGCCCGGGCGCGTCTTCACCCGCGAGCAACTGCTCGCCTCCGCGTGGGACGAGCCCGAGGCGAGCCTCGACCGCACCGTGGACGCCCACGTGAAGACCCTGCGCGCCAAGCTCCGCGCCGTCGCCCCCGACGACATTGACCCCATCGTCACCCACCGCGGCCTCGGCTACTCGCTGCGCGAATAAGCCGAAGCCCGCCTTGCCCTCGCCCGCCCATTTCCGCGTCTGTCACTCCGTCGCTCTGTCGCTCTGACCCGTGACCATCCGCACCCGCATCTTTCTCGTTTACCTGCTGATCATCGGCGGCGGCTACGTTTACCTCTTCTCCTCAATCCTCGGCGCGATCCGCCCGCGCTACCTCGAGTCGATGGAGGCCACGCTCATCGACACCGCCGCCTACCTCGCGGCCGTCGCCGAGACGCACGTTCGCCCCGACGACACGATCGATCTCGCCCCGCTGCGCCGAGCCTTCGACGCCGCCGCCAGCCGCCCGCTCGCGGCCCGGGTTTACTCCGTCCAAAAGACGGCCGTGGACCTGCGCGTCTATCTCACCGACTCCGCCGGCCTCGTGCTCTACGATTCCGAGGGCGGGCGCGACGAGGGCCGCGACTACTCGCGCTGGAACGACGTGCTGCGCACCCTCCGCGGCCACTACGGCGCGCGCGCCACCCGCCTCGATCCCGACGACGAGTCTTCGCTCGTCATCCATGTCGCCGCGCCCGTCCTGCGCGAGGAGCGCGTCGTCGGCGTGCTCTCCGTGGGCAAGCCCACCGCCAACATCAACGCCCTCGTCGCCGCCGTCAGCGCCCGCGTGTGGCTGGCCGGCGCTCTGGGCGGCGGCCTCGTGCTCGCCACCGGCCTCGCCTTCTCGGTCTGGATCACCACGCCGGTGGAAAAACTCACCGCCTACGCGCGCGCCGTGCGCGACGGCCGCCCCGCCTCGTTGCCCAAACGCTTCGCCGGCCGCGAGGTCGGCGAGCTGCGCCGCGCCTTCGACGAGATGCGCGCCGCCCTCGAGGGCAAGGCCCACGTGGAGCGCTATACGCAGGCCCTCGCCCACGAGATCAAGGCCCCGCTCGCCGCCATCCGCGGCGCCGCCGAGCTGCTCGCCGAGGACGCCGCGATGCCGGCGCCGCAGCGGACGCGCTTCCTGCAAAACCTGCTCAGCGAGTCCGCTCGCATCCAGACGATCGTCGAGCGGCTCCTGCAACTCGCCGCCGTCGAGGCGCGGCGCGGCCTCGTCGATCCCGCGCCGGTCGAACTGCGAGCCCTGCTCGAGGAGCGCCTCGCCGCCGCCGAGCCCGTGCTGCACGCGAAAAACATCTCGGCCGCGCTCGCCGCGCCCGAGGCTGTCACGATCACCGGCGAGCGCTTCCTCCTCTCGCAATCCATCGGCAACCTCCTGCAAAACGCGCTCGAATTCACGCCGCCCGGCGGCGCGATCACGCTCTCGCTGCGCGCCACGCCAGACGGCGCCGAGATCACCGTGGACGACACCGGCCCGGGCCTGCCCGACTACGCGCTGCCACGCCTCTTCGAGCGCTTCTACTCGCTGCCGCGCCCCGACACCGGCGCGAAGAGCAGCGGCCTCGGCCTCGCCTTCGTCCGCGAGGTCGCGCACCTGCACGGCGGCGACGTGCGACTGGAGAACCGCGTGGCCGGCGGCGCGCGAGCCACGCTCGTGCTCAGGCACCCGCAGGCCGCGGTCTAGAGCATTTCAAATAAAACTATAGCCGCAGCAGGCAAACCAGCCGAGAGCATCTTCCGGGGTGACGGCGGCCAAGGCGGAGGCGATCGCCGCGAGGAGGTCCGGGTGGTTGCGTGCCTGCGCCTTGCGAAGGAGCGCCT
>JAUWBD010000038.1 GCA_030605125.1 Verrucomicrobiota bacterium
CCCGCCCGCGACGCCGCGCGCGGGGCGGGGGACGGGGCGGCGGCGGGCGCGCCGGGCACCACGAGCCGCTGGCCCACCACGATGCGCGAGGACTCGAGGCGGTTGCGCGTGCGCAGGGCCACGACCGTGACCCCGTGCTGCGCGGCGATGGAGGTCAGGGTCTCTCCGGCGCGCACCACATGCACGCGCTCCGCGGCCGAGGCGAGGAGCGCCGACGGGGGCAGCAGGGCCAGCCCGCCCAGCAGGAGGGCGGCGCGGCGAAGGAACTGCCTGCGGTCGGGCATCACGGGGCGAGATTAGCAGGGACGTCAAGGGACGCGCCGGGTTTCGCCGCCGAGGCGCCTTGCCGGAAGCCGAGGGGCGTCGAGGCGCGGCCGGGCGCGGGGACATCGGGGGTAAGGCGGTGCATCGGCCGGGGAGTTTGGCGGGAAGTCCGGCCGGGGCGAGCCCGACGCGCTTTTTCCCTCGCCCGGGCGAGGGGCGGGTTTTATGCCCGAACGCTTCCCTAGACATGAAGCACTTCCTCAAGGAGACGGACTTTACCCCCGCCGAGGTCGCCGAGACCTTTGCGCTCGCCCGCAAGTTGAAGACCGAGCGCGGCCAACGCGCCGGCGAAGTGCTTCGGCACCAGACTTGGGCGCTGATTTTCTCCAAGTCGTCCACCCGCACCCGCGTGTCCTTCGAGGTCGGTATCCACGAGCTCGGCGGGAATCCCCTTTTCCTGAATAAAAACGACATCCAGCTCGGGCGCGGCGAGTCGGTCGAGGATACCGCCAAGGTGCTCTCGCGTTTCGTGCACGGCCTGATCGTGCGCACTTACGAGCACGCCGAGGTGGAGCGTCTCGCCGCGGCCGGCACCGTGCCGGTGATCAACGCGCTCACGGATTTCCTGCATCCCTGCCAGATCTACACCGACGCCTTCACCATGGCCGAGCGCTGGGCCGGGCCCGCCGCCGGCGGCGCGGAGCTGCTCGCCTCGCTGAAGGGCCGCAAGATCGCCTTCCTCGGCGACACGGCCTGCAACATGGCCAACTCCTGGGTGCTCGGCGCGAATCTCTTCGGCATGAAGATCAGCCTCGCCGGCCCGAAGGGTTTCGAGCCCACGGCGGAGTTCCAAGCCCTGCTCGCAAAGGAAGGTTTCGCGGGCGGCTACGAGTTTACCACCGACCCGATGCGGGCGGTGAAGGACGCCGACGTGGTCTATACCGACGTGTGGGTGAGCATGGGCAAGGAGGAGGAGAAGCGCGAGCGCCTCGCCCTCATGGCGCCCTACACGGTGTCCGCGGAGGTGTTTGCCGCCGCCAAGCCCGACGCGCTTTTCATGCACTGCCTCCCGGCGCATCCGGGCGAGGAGGTGCAGCGGGCGGTCTTGGACAATCCGCGCTCGATCATCTTCGACCAGGCGGAGAACCGCCTGCACACGCAGAAGGCCATCATGTCTATCCTCGCCGCCGCCAACCGCCGCGGTTGAGCATCCCCTCTTTTCCCATCCGTCCCATCTCACCATGAAGATCGTTCTCGCCTACTCCGGGGGCCTCGACACCTCCGTCATCGTCAAGTGGCTCAAGGAGACCTACGACGCCGAAATCGTCACCTTCGCGGCCGACGTCGGCCAGGAGGAGGAGCTCAAGGGCCTCGACAAGAAGGCCAAGGCCACCGGCGCCTCCAAGCACTACACCCTCGATCTGGTCGAGGAGTTCGCGAAGGACTACATCTTCCCGATGGTCCGCGCCAACGCGATCTACGAGGGCCAATACTACCTCGGCACCTCCATCGCCCGCCCCCTCATCGCCAAGGCCCAGGTGGACATCGCCCGTAAGGAAAAAGCGGATACGGTCGCGCACGGCGCCACCGGCAAGGGCAACGACCAGTGCCGTTTCGAGCTCACCTACATGGCGCTCGCCCCCCACCTCCAGATCATCGCCCCGTGGAAGATGGAGAACTACCGCGCCGAGTTCCCCGGCCGCGCCGAGATGATCGCCTACTGCGCCAAGCACAAGATTCCGGTCGAGGCCTCGCTGAAGAAGCCCTACTCGATGGATCGCAACCTCCTGCACATCTCCTACGAGGCCGGCATCCTCGAGGACCCCTGGTTCGACCCGACGACCAAGGAGAACAAGGCGATGTTCAAGCTCTCCGTCGCCCCCGAGGACGCGCCCGACAAGCCCGAGTATGTCGAGCTCGACTTCGTGAAGGGCGACTGCGTGGCGGTGAACGGCAAGCAGCTCACGCCCGGCGGCGTGATGAAGGCCCTCAACAAGCTCGGCGGCAAACACGGCATCGGCCGCGTGGACCTCGTCGAGAACCGTTTCGTCGGCATGAAGAGCCGCGGCGTCTATGAGACCCCGGGCGGCGCCATCCTCATCCACGCGCACCGCCAGGTGGAGTCGCTCACCATGGACCGCGAGGTCCTGCACCTGCGCGACGGCTTCATCCCGAAGTATGCCGAGCTCGTTTACAACGGCTTCTGGTTCGCGCCCGAGCGCGAGATGCTCCAGTCGATGGTGGACGAGAGCCAGAAGTTCGTGACCGGCACCGTGCGCCTGAAGCTCTACAAGGGCAACATCATCACCTGCGGCCGCAAATCGAAGTATTCGCTCTACGACGACAAGATCGCGTCGATGGAGGGCGTGAAGAGCTGGTATAACCAGAGCGACGCGACCGGCTTCATCCGCCTCAACGGCCTCCGCCTCCGCGCGCGCAAGCTCGCGCAGGGCGGCCCGAAGGTCTGATCAACTGCCGCGCGAAGTCTTTCGCTCTCGAAGCCGTCTCCGGAAACGGAGGCGGCTTTTTCGTTTTGGAGGGACGCCGTCCCCGGCGTCCGCGAGGTCATATGACCGACGAAACCCGTCCTCGGGCGCGGACGCCGGGGACGGCGTCCCTCCATGTTAGACGCGGAACTGCGGGTGCGTCTCGATGCTGTGCTCGAAGAGGCCGCGTTCCGTTTCGGGCAAATCCGGGGGAAACTTCGCCCCGCTGCGCCGCCAGCGCACGAGCCATTCGGCGCCGAGGAGCTTCGCTGCGGGGGATCGCGGCCGGTCCGTGAAGGCGATGGTCGTGCTCGCCTTGGGTCCGGTGCCGGCGCCCTCCGCCACCCACCAGCCGGCGCGCAGCAACGCGACGCGCACCGCGGTGGCGGAGGAGTAGGTGTAGAGCTCGGTCGGCGCCTGCGTTTCGCCCGCGAGGCAGTGGCGACGCATGCGCGCAAATACTTCGGCGGTCCAGAGGCCGCTGTCGGTTTTGGACGAGAACGGGTCGTGGAAAATCAGCTCCGGCGCCGCCGCGGCCTCGAATTCCGTGAGAAAGTCGCCGTGACGCAGCTCCCACGAGATCAAGCCGCTCGCGTCGCGCCATCGCCCCTCGCGCAGCAGCGCGGGCGGCGCGGCGTGACGCAGGTGGGGAAAATGCGAGGCGTGGCGCACGGCCAGCGCGAGCGGGTCGAGGTCGCGCTCGAAACTGACGAGGTGTAACGGCCTCATGGATACGCCCGGGCCGGCCTTTTCGGCTTCGCGCCGCGCGCGCTCGGCGCAGGCGATCGCCGCCATGGCGTTGGAGGCGGCGCCGAGGCCGACGTCCCAGATCACCAGCGGCTTCCCGCCGTCCCACCCGACCTCTCCGCTCGCGCGCAGCCGCTCCGCGAGCCGCGACTGCGCCACGTAGAGCCGCTCCGCCTCCTCGGCCGGCGCGGACACCGAGTGCATCACCTCGCCCGAGGTGATCTGGCGGATGCTGTTGAAGGCGCCGCACGCGGAGACGTGGATCTCGTAGTCGCCGCGGCGAGGCGCGCGCCGCGAAGGCGGGGGAGCGACGCGCGGCGGCGGGTTGAGCTCGTCGTCGAGCACGAGTTGGGCGCGCTGCCGCTCGTAGTAGGCCGCGAAATCCCCCGCGAGGATCGCCGCGCGCATCTCCGCCATGAGGCGCTGGTAGAAGGCGAGGTTGTGGTGCGCGAGCAGGTGCGCGCCGAGCGGCTCGTCGGCCTTGACGAGGTGGTGCAGGTAGGCGCGCGAGTAGTCGCGGCAGGTCTTGCAGCCGCAGCGGGCGTCGAGCGGCTCCTCGGCGAATTTATAGACGGCGCGGCGGCAGTGGATGCGCCCGTGGGAGGTGAAGGCCGTGCCGCGCTGCGCGAGCTGCGTGGGGATGATGCAGTCAAACATGTCCACGCCGCGGTGCACGGCTTCGAGGATGTCGATCGGCGTGCCCACGCCCATGAGGTAGCGCGGCCGGTCGGGCGGCAGCTCGGCGGCGGCGATCTCGGTGAACTCGTAGCGCTGCGCGTCCGTCTCGCCCACGGCGAGGCCGCCGATGGCGAGACCGTCGAAGGGCAGGGCGCGCAGAAACTCCGCGCTGCGCAGGCGCAGGTCGCGGTGGCAGGCGCCCTGCACGATGCCGAAGAGCGCCTGCGGCGAATCGTCTCCGCGGGCTTTCAGCGAACGGACCGCCCAGCGGTGCGTCAGCTCCATCGCCGCCTGCGCCTCGGCGTGCGGCGCGGTGGCGGGGATGCACTGATCGAGCACCATCATGATGTCGCTGCCGATCGCCTGTTGCATGGCGATGCTCGACTCGGGCGAGAGCCGATGCAGCTCTCCATCGACATAGCTGCGAAACTCCGCGCCCTCTTCGCGCATGGCGCGGGCCTCGGGCAGGGAGAAAATCTGGAAGCCTCCCGAGTCGGTGAGCACGGGCCGGTCCCAGTTCATGAAGCGGTGGATGCCGCCGAATTTCCGAAACACCTCGGGGCCGGGACGGAGCAGCAGGTGGTAGGTGTTGGCGAGCAGCACCTGCGCGCCGATCTCGCGCAGACCGTCCGCGGTCATGTTTTTCACCGTGGCCTGCGTGCCGACCGGCATGAAGACCGGCGTGAGCACTTCGCCGTGGCGTGTTTGAAACCTCCCCGCGCGCGCCCGGCCGCCGGGGGCGGTCTTTTCCAAGGTGAAGCGGAGGCGGGACATGGGTGGTTGCCGAAAGGGCGCCAAGTGGCGGAGAGGGAGGGATTCGAACCTCTGCCGCCTCGTGGAGCTAAGTCGCTAAATTACGCGGACTTAGTTGATGGTTAATGATTTAGAACAAGCATTAAGATGCAGGAAAGTGTGGGAATGTGAAGCAAAAAACAAAGGTTTGGGCAACCTTTGGGCAACCTTTGCGTATCCATTTAATTGATACAAGCCCGGCGGAGGTGAAATTGCGCCGGGCTTGGCGGTGGGTCAATCCTCCTCCGGTAGCATGATCGTTGCGCAGGGCTCGCCCTTGTCGCCGGGGTGGATTTGGAGCTTAAGCGTGTGCAGCCGCTTCCGGCCGGTGCCGGTGATAACGACTTTGAACAGGCGCCCGCCCGGAAAGGATTTCACCGGGGCAACGCGGGACATCCACAGCACGTCAAACCACACGCCGCGCCAGTCGTTGCCGTGGTCGGGGTGGTCAACGGCCTTTTGGATGAGTGCCGCCACCGCCGCCGTCATGGCGACATGCACGCCGGGGAAGTGCTGCGCGGAGATCGCGGCCAAGTCGCCGCCGGTTGCGTCAATAATGACGCCGTCGGCGATGGCCTGGGCACGGGTGTAAACGGAAACGACCACGAACCCGTCAAACGGGTGGCCGGGCTGGTGGATAACGTCGCCGGGTTGAGGAACCGGATCACGGGATAAGTCACGCATGGGATTTGGGCTTCGTGCGCCCCAACGAGGGCGCGGATTGGAACGGCGAGCCGCGCCGCGCGGTCCCTGTCAGGCCAAACCTTTAAAAAGGCCGTCCCGGAGGGATGCCTCCGGCAAGCACCGGCAGCGCAAGGAGGAGCGCAGGGCGCAGCCCGAGAACTCCTTGAGGCGCGGACGGGACGAGGCGCTTGCGCCGCTGGCCCGCCAGCCGTCGCAGGTGCTAGCCTTGGCATCTCTCCGGAGCGGCCCCCGCTAGAAGAATTCGAGCGCAGCGAGCATCAAAAAGCCGGAGCGATGTGCTCCGGCTTAGACGCGTATGGGTAGCTTACTTAATTACGCCTTTTGGGCATTTGGCACAATGATTAGAGCCCCGATCAATGCGACACCAAGCGCAAGCAGACCAGCGACGAGCTGCGGGCTTTCCGGCCTCGATGTCAGGAGATCGTGGGCGGTATGTTCGCAGTTCCGATTCATCAAATCATAGGGTCGAGGATTTCGCAGAATTTCATTTGCCCGTTGTTCGACCAACCACGGGGTGGCGTTGGTTTTCTCTATGACGGGAACTTGCCCCTTGGTGAATTCGTCCAGCGTGCTGAGGTGCTCGCCTTTACCTGGACTGTTATGAAGCACGCCATTGAAAACGAAAATGCCGACATGTCTTACCCCTCCGAACTTGGTGACGACGATCTTGTCGCCCACGCTCAAATACGCGCTCTGATTGAATGCCGGATGTGATGTATTCATTTTTTGGATAAAAGATGTTTCAGCAGTAGCGCCAAAGCGACTGCTACGCCCATACCTAGGAGAACTTGAACAAGGTTCTCTTTTACCTCCTTCGTTCGCGCCCCTTCGCGAAAGTGGTTCAAGAGGTTCACTTGATAGGGTGTTGGTTCGGATTCTCCCCGCTCCCACTTGCTGACGGTAATGGGATGCAACCCCATGAGTTGGGCCAGTTGCACTTGAGTTAAACCCAAGGCCTCACGGATTTGCTTCACTTCATTTGCGGTCATTCTCCTAGAGAAAAGTAAGCTAAAGCTTAGTGTAAAGAGAGTGTTCTAATGATGTATTCTTGGAGCTATTCCCTAGTTGATGTAAAGCGTCCGTGTGGGCGGAAGTGTTTCCGGCGCGTTTATGCGGCGAATTTCAGGGCTTCGGAAATAGGGGCAGCGGCCTGCCACGAGCGCAGGGCCTATTTGAAAAAACGCGTCGGGCGTAAGGTGGCCTCGAACCCAAAACCACCTATGAAAAACAAAACAGACCAATCGTTCTTTGACGAACCCGTTGACCTTCGTGCCGAGGCTCGGGCGCTCGCGCTGGAAGTCATCTGCCGCCTCCTGATCTGGATCGCGGACGGCA
The DNA here is from genome assembly GCA_030605125.1 of Verrucomicrobiota bacterium. Lineage (GTDB taxonomy): Bacteria > Verrucomicrobiota > Verrucomicrobiia > Opitutales > Opitutaceae > IMCC26134_A. The sequence goes on from JAUWBD010000038.1 coordinate 7,008, forward strand.
CCACGGTCGAGGATCGCGGGCTTCGCGCCACGGTCGCGCTCTACTGTGTGCGCCCTGACCTGCTCAAGGGGATCACGCTCGAAGAAATCGGCGAACGCTCCGGCATGAGTCGGCAGGGCATTTTTAAGCTCGCCGCCGACTTCCGCGAAACCACGGGGCTCCGGTCATGAACTCCGTAACCATGACTGAATCCACCGCCGAGCGGATCAATCGGCTGCACGCCGAGGTCACGGAAAAAGAGGCCGACTCGCGCAACGCTCTCAACGCGGCCCTCCAGGCCGCGTGGGAGGCCGGCGGGCTCCTCATCGAAGAGCAGAAGCGGGTGCGGCACACGATGGGAAAGGGCGCGTGGTTGCTATGGCTGGAAAGCAATTTCCAAGGCACCCCGCGCACCGCCCAGCGTTACATGCGCCTGGCGCGAACCCTGACCGATCCCAGCTTCGTGCGCGGCCTCAGCTTGCGGCAGGCTTACGAGCGCTTGGGCATCGCGACGGAACCCAAACGTCGGGGCGAAGCCGTGGTGTTGGGCCGCTTGCCTCCTCACGTGAGTCTGGCGACCAAGCTGGTTCGGACGCTGCGCTCTCCGAAAACCTGCGCGCTGATGACGCCGGGGCATCGGGCAACCTACCAAGGCGATTTGCGCCCGTTGTATGAACGGCTGCGCGCCTTGTTTGAAAACTGAGCCGGTTGGGGTGAACTTTTTGGCGGCATGGAGTTCCAAAAGAAATGGCCATGAAGAAGATCGCCCCACGCTCCGATTCCCTGGCGGCGCTACGAGCGTTCACGGAGAGCGATGACGATGGAGCCTTCCGGCTCTTCACCCGGTTGTGCCGGGCGTCACCCGCTCTCCGTGAATGGCTCTGGGAGGAATTTGCCCGGAAACCCAAAACTCGGGCCAAACTCGCCTCGGCGCTCGCGCGGGAAGATACGGGAGATGACGCGTCGGTGTTTTCTGTGGAAAGTCGCTCGCTTCGGATTGAAGCAGCCGCGCTCCGTGAAAAAATGCCCGCACGCATCTACGGCGGTCTGACATGGAGCGAGGTCGAGGGTCTGGTGAGGCATTATCAGGCCGGGAAACTCGATCTCGGGACGTTCCTGCTGGTGAACGAATGGCGGCGCGAAAAAGACTCAGCCGAAAAGTCGCCACGCCTCACTCTGGCCTCAGTCGAGTGGTTCGGCCAAGTCGTGCGCGAGGGAGATACGCGTTTATTGCGACATGTCGGGAAAACGCTGCGATTTCTGGCATCCTTCGAAAAAGCCCCGAAACGTAGCGGGCTGTTTGGTCATACCGATTGGTGGAAGCTGAACGTGCTTTTCTACATGCTGCGACACCCGCGTGAGTCCTACCGCACGCGAGATTTCCGCGCACATCTGGCCGAATTGGGAATCGAGGTTGGCACCAAAGACATTCGCCGTTTTTGCACGCGGCATGGCATCAGGCGGAATGTTCGAGCAGGCAGGCCATCCCGGTCGGGCGAACCGTTCGAACGAAGGAAACTCCCGGAGAAGATGAGCAGCCGCTGAGGGCTGTTTTTCCGGTTTTTGATTGGTTTCGGGTTTCATCTCGGCGACTTTGGGGCATGGCCAAATCTCGCCCGAAATTGTCCATAATACTTCGCAACAAGCTTTTTGATGAGGTCCGGAGCGTTTGCCCCAACCCAGTTTGCGCCGCAGTCGGCGTATCCGTTCTTGAAATACATCATCGAGACGGCGACCCCGCGAACAACGACGAAAACAATCTGATCGCGCTGTGCGGTAGCTGCCATACCCGTGCCGAAAAAAGCCTTATCAGCGAGGCCGACCTCGATCTCTGGAAAAAGATGCTGCTCGCCGGCCACCGTCCACGATTAGGGCGAATCGATCAGCATCAAGCGGCACCTGCCGGCACCGGGAATATCGGCATCGGAATCAACCACGGCACGGTTCAGTCGGCCAAGAAGATCGTGAATGATTTTCGGGGCAAAAAGAAACCCGCGCTTGCGCCCGCCCCGGATAGCATCGGCGCTCATGCGACCGAACGCGGCTACCTCGAATATTTGAGAAAGCGCTACATCAAGTGTCGTCTCACCGAACAGAAATACGGGGATAAACGTCGGTTCTCACCCGCGCAGGCGAGCAACGTCATCGAGAAGGTTCTGGGGTATCCTCCTTTGCAGGCCCCCATCACAGCGTTCGGCACGACATGGCCCCGCATACACGAGCTTGTTTGTTCCACGTTGGGCGCGTCGCGGTTCATGCGGGGCTACCGCCCAAAGACATGGGACGAATATCACGCGATCATCCTGGGCGGCGGCAAAGTCACGGACCAAGACGCTTGAATCAGGCAATTGGAACCGGGACCGGAATCGGCACGGTGAGCTGTTGCACGATGGGCTGGTAGAGATCGACCGCCTGCCCCGGAGCGCGCAGCGACACGACCAACGAGTAGCGGATTTGATCGTCGTAACGCTTGAGGTGCGGACGAAGACGCCACCAGCCCGTCACGGGATAGACGGCGATGCGGGACTTGCTCCCCAACTGAGCCGCCGTCCCTTTCCAAGTGTCTTGGTGCAGAGAGCCGCGATTTCGCGACTTCGATCCGATCATCCAATCGTTTGATTCGGATTCGCCTGCGGCGTCGTATTCGTCCGGAACCGCACGATCCGCACGATTGATTCGCTCCCGGAATGATTGCTCGCTCTCCAGCGGGCGTTGCACCTCGAAGCGTAGATGGCATGAGCCGTAGCGGTATCGCTCGGTGGTGAGCCGGGTGCCGGGATTGGGCTCGATAAAATACGACAGCGTGACGCGCATTTCGACCGGTGCTTCGCCGAGCGACTCCAAGACGTCTTTGGGCCACGGCAAATCGTGGAAACGCATCTCGTTGGTTTTGACCGTGCCATCCTTTTTGAAAGGCTGAAACTCGTCCTCCACGACGAGGGTGACGGCGCTTCTCGCGGTTTTGAGCGCGGTCAACAAATTCGGCTGTCCGTGACCGTAGTGCCGCATCAGGTCGATCACGTCGTCTTTGGTCCGAAGCTGCCGCCCGTCTTTCATGCCTTGGGTCCATTCGGCGCTGTGGATGAGCAAAGCACGAATCGTCTCAGGCCATGCGTTGGGGTATTCTTTTTGAATGATCGCCGCCAAGCGGGCGGCCTGAGAGGACGAGGCGCTGGTTCCGTCCGTGGTGGTCAGAAGCCGCTGCATGAAGGCGGCATTGGTCGTCAGCAGCTTGAGGTCGGCGTGATCCCAAAGCGTCCCGTCTGTCTCGATGAATCGGTTGCCGCCTTCAAAAACGATGTCGGGCTTCACCGGCCATTCCTTGTCCCACGCGCACGAAGTCGTGGACATGGGCGCGAGTGCGCCGCGCGGTGCGACAGTCCGTTTTTGCGAGAGCTGAGAATCGCGGATGTGGTCTTTCGCGGTGCAGGCTCCCACCGTGACGACGTTCCACGCTTGCGCCGGGTCTTGCACCGACCAGCCGCGATTGATCGCGGGGTAATCGCTCGCCAGCGCGCAGGGGTTGTTGCCGGCGCTGACAAAGATGAGACGGGGCACCACTGGGTCTTCGCCGCGCGCGGCGCAAAGTTGATCGGTGGCAGCGGACCATGCGGTGGGACGCCCGTCGAAGCAGGTATTGCGCGCGGTTATCTGCTGGGCGAAGACGCGCTTCCGCAGCGGTGCGGCCTGCTCCACGGCGGCCACGGTGTCGCGAACGATGTTGCCCCACTCGTCGCGGGGCTGGGGTCGGCGTCGTTGAGGATTTTCCCCGATTCCAGCCAATGCGTGGCGGTGACGGGAGAAGTGGCGAGCAAGGGGTCCACCAAATCGCCGAAGGCCGCCAAGCCTCCCATCTGGGTGCCGTGCCCCTGGCCGTTCCGGTGTCCATCGTTTGTGCCCCAGGCAGGAAGATAGGTGTGCAGACCGTTCGGGGCGACCACCGGGGCGAGCAAGGGATGGCCGTCGTTTAGCCCCGTATCGAGCAAGCAGACTGCGGGTGCATCGGCTGACGGGGGGACAAGCTGCGCCGCCGTGTCGTCCACGAATTGACGCTGCACCTCGGGCGTTAGCTCGTCGAACTCCGCGACGCCCACGGCCGGCGCCCGCAACTCGCAAAGACAGTCGAGCAACCCGACCGAACCTTGAAGTTGCTCCCGCGTTGCCTGGAGCAAGTGAATCGTGGATTCGGGAAGATCGAGCGGGCGTCCGATGAGGCGGACGCCCGCCGCCTCGGCGGCGGCGCGGAAGCGGTTTAGGATTTCGGTGCGTTCTTCCTCGGATTCACCGGCGCGCAACCACGCCTCCCAAGGCACGTTTTGGCCGGTCGCAGGGATGTCGGTCGGCGCGGTCCAGAATGCCTCGAAAGCGGCCTGCCGGATGTCGTCGATCGATGCGACGAGAGGCTGATGCTTCGGAACGTCGCCGCCCTGCTTGGTAGGTTCATCGCGGTATTGGGCGATGAGGCTCTCAAAAACCTCCAGCTTGCCCGAAGGCACGCGCACCGTGGCAAACTCTTCGACGCGAGTGCTTCCGTCGGGTTGGACGACGGTCTGCTCGCGAATGTTGAGCAGTTCGATTCCTTGGCTGCGCCGCTCCAGCCTTCCGGTTTCCAGTTTGAAGCCGGGACCGGATGCAAATTCGACCGCGATTCCGTAGTCGGTCGACAGGCCTCGGGCCGTGCGCGTTTGCCGCTCCGCCGCGTCGGCCTGGCGCAAAGCGTCGAGCTGACGAAGCAACTTGGCCGCGTGCTGGGCGCGGTCGCGCGGCGGGAAGGTGGGACCGCGCTGCCCGCCTACGTTGGGGTTGGTAAATCCTATGCCTTCGACTCTGCCGCTGACAAAAACGTGGGGAAGGTTGCGGTCGTTTTCGCCGGGCATGGTTTAGATCGAGGGGCGGTTCAGAAAGGTGCGACGCTCCTCCAGCGCGAGCAGGAGATCCGGGGTTTTCAAGTCGGATCGGCCCTCCAGCAGGAGGAGTTTGATGGCCTCGTCGCAGGCGCGAACGACCTCCGCGTAGCTGAGCCCTTCGGCGGCTTTGGCTACCTTGGCGAGCGCTACCGTCGTCTTCACCGGTCCCATCGCCAAGCGGCGTCGAATGGTCTCGGCGAGCAGTTCTTTGGTCGGCAGCGCAAACGCGAGCAGATCGTCGAAACGGCGGAAGAGCGCCTGGTCGAGCGCGTGGCCGTGGTTGGTGGCGGCGATGACGAGGCTGGTGCCACGGTAGCTCTCCAGGAGCATGAGGAAACTGTTTAGGACGCGGCGCATTTCGCCGACGTCACCGGGTGTTCCGCGTTCGGTGCCGATGGAATCGAATTCGTCGAAGAGATACACGGCACGAACCTTCTCCATCGAGTCGAAGATGAGCCGGAGCTTGGCAGCGGTTTCGCCGAGGAACTTGGTCATCAGGGCATCGAGCCGGACGACGAAGAGCGGGAGCCCCAGCTCGCCCGCGAGGGCGTGGGCGGTCATGGTCTTGCCGCAGCCGGGAGGACCGGAAAGAAGCAGCTTCTGGCGCGGGTGCAGATTGTGGCCGCGGAGCATGGCCATCTGCCGATGCTCGCCGACGATCCGCGCCATGCGCCCTTGCATGGCGGCGGGAAGGACCATGTCGGCCAGCTTCGTCTGCGGGTGAAAAACGGCGAAAAGCTCGCCGAGTTCGCCACGGGCGGCGGCGAAAGGGATCGTTTCGCCGGCGGTCTGCTGGGGGACAAGCCGGTTCTTGGCCTTCTCGATCATGCGCCGCAGCTCGTCGGAAAACTCGGTGTGGCCTTTCCTCGCCTCGCCTGCCGCGACCTGCATGGCGACGGACATGAAGCGACCTTGGTCACCGTCGAAGTGACTCTGGACAAGGGCGCGCACTTGGTCCGCAGAAGCCATTGGGGAAAATTAAGCGTCCGATGCCTCCGGGCGCTAGCCCAAAGGAGATTTTGTCAAGCCGCTTTGGGTGCGGCGATCACGGGACCGACCCAGAGTGAAGTGGCGATTGGAAGGAGGAGTTTGGCACGCTCCTCGATCTGCATCGCCGTCCAGCTTGTCTGTGCCAAGATCCACCGATTCAGCTCGATGTGCGTCGTTTGAAGAAGCGTCCTTTTGGTGGCGAACGGGGAATTCTGAAGTTCGGAATTGTAGCCGGTGAGGGTCAGGTTCCCGAGGGTGTCGAGGAGGCGGGCGTGCGTCGCTTCGGCGCCTTCGCCCAGCTCTTTGGTCCATTCCGAGGTCAGAGTTTGCGGGAGAACGTGCTCGACCGTCACAGCGGCGAGGTCCACCGCCTCCTTGTGCTCAAAACTCTTTTCAAGCTCGTGGAGCACAAAAACGGTAGCACCGCGACCATACTGGGGAGACTTGCAGAATGATTCCGCAAACTCCTCATCGCGAGGGAAGCGCCGGTTGCCCTTGCCATCCGACATTGATGAATGGAGCCATGCGAGATGCCCCGTCGCCGGGAAGTTTCGCGCCCATTGCAGGAACAGCTTCGCGAGGGCGTTCGTCGGAACTCCGCAGACTGAACGCCGCACTGCAAACGATTCGACCAAGGCTAGGCATTTTTCCAAGTCCTCGTCGGTGAGCGCCCGCTCGTGGCGCGCGGAAAACAGGCGGAGCAAGAGAGGGAATGACGTCTTCACCTCCAAATCGCGGAGGTGCTCCAATCGATGTCGGATCGCGCCATTGGTTTCCTGCTCGGGATTCAAAAATTTTGCGTAGAAACCGCCGCAAATGCGCATCGACTCCATCTCGGACTCGACCTTTGCGGCTGTATCCAACTTGCGGAGACGGTTCTTGACCGCCGCATAAATGCCGCCCTGCCGAATGTCCTCGCCCTCTTTCATTGAGTAGTGGCGGAGGAACTCGGTGAGGCTACCGCCGAGCTCGTTTTCGAGCGGTCGCCAGTGCCGATTGTAAACCCGCTCCTGCTCGCCGCCGCTGGTGGGCGAATGGCGAAAGCGCATGAGCACGTAGTTGCGCACGAGATCGGCTTGGCTGAGAGGTTCACCTTTGAAATTCAGGCTCTCGAAAATGAGGTAGGGATCGTCGTTGTCGGTGAGGTTGATCATCACCACCTGCAAAGCGCGTTCGAGACAGGACAAGACCTTGGCCGGCTGCACCGGCTGATCATTGGCATCTTCCTCGTTCTGGAGTTTGTGGACGAAGAAGCGGTAGGCGGTCGCAACTAGGCTGCCGTCTTCCGGGATTTGGCGTTCGAGCGCGATGGCGCGGAACGCGTCGCGATCCGCCTGCGTGGGCACAAATTTCAAAGTGTCCTCGGGCTCCCGGTGGCGATTGGTCAGGTAGACCTCTTGTATCCGGTCGGCGGTGCGGGCATCGACGCAGTCGCGCAGCGCACACAACAACAGCGCGATGGTGGTGAGACGCTGCTGGCCGTCTATGATGAGGTATTTGCTCACACCCACCGGGACACTTTTCGCTGGGACCGAGACTATGGCGCCCATGAAGTGATTAGCCGAGTCGCCCAATTCGTATTGGATCATCACGTCTTCCCACAGCGTTTGCCACTTCTCCGTGCTCCAGCGATATGGACGCTGGAAGAGAGGAATAAGGTTCTGCTTTTCGCCGTTGAAGTAGTCGATGATGTTGGCGGGGGAGGCTTGCATGCTGCGGCGGGATTATTGGTTGAAGATCTGGTCGAGGAGGGACGGGAGGAGGGCGGTGGTGGCGGACTCGGATTCGGCGGCGCGGGCGGTGATCTGGGCTTGGAGCGTGAGGAGTTTCTGGAACTCGCGTTGCGCGGCGAGCGGGGGGACGGGGACGAGCATTTCCTCCAGTTTCGCCACGCCGAGGGTGCGATTGCGACCGGCACCGCCGGGTGAGGCTTTACCCAGTTTGGCGATGCCGTCCGGGGTCTGAAAATAGAAGGCGAGAACGTCGGCGGATATTCGCGCGGGGTCGCAAACGCAGCTGATGAAACGGTGGGAGCCGAAGCGTCCGTGGTCGGCGGGTTGGGCGACTGCCACCGCGCCTTCCCAAGCGAAGACGATGTTAAACACCAAATCGCCGGTGTGTATTTCGAATAGGCGCTTGGTGGTCCCAAATCCGCTCAGGCTCGGTTTGTGGAAGGTGCCCCGCCCGAAGGAGCGGATGCCGAGTTCGGGATAACTGCCCTCGGGATCGACTGTGATTTCGCGACGCACAATCGGCGCGATGGTGTTCATCGGGAGCCATTCGGCATCCGCCTCAAGGCGATGGAACGTGGAGCGGAGGGCAGCCTGGAGTTTTTGTGTTTGCTCCTCGCGGAGCTGACGAACGTGGGCGAGGCGGGCATCAATGGCGTCGAGCCGGCTTGCGATGCGTTGCTGCTCGGCAACGGGCGGAAGCTCAATCATCACGCCGCGCAGGTCGGCCTCCTTTAGGCTGACGTTCGCGGTGCCTTGCATTAAAGGCACAAGCTTACGGTCCTTCACCGCGCTCAAGTAGCGCCATAGATACTTTGCGTTTAGGCGCGTCTCATCCTTGGGCGTCGCTGCAACGAGTAGATTAGCCAATGCGAAACGTCCGTCCTGATAGTGAATGCGATGAATAGCAGCGTTACCGTGGCCCGTTGATGAAATCGTCGGAATGCAAGCTGACGGGCGCGTAAACTGAAAACTGTTAGAGCTTCGCCTGAACGCGGCGGTTACAACGAGCGGATATGGCCCTGGCTCGCTGGCCATGGTGGGGGATGTGCCTTTCGAGAGGTCGCACAAGTCACCCAAGGGTGCCTCTGTCCAACCGGGCTTCATGCCAGCGCCTCCACCTCGACTTTGATCTCCTCCATGAGGCGAAGGATTTCGCGTTCCTTGTTCACGATGTCGGCGACGAGTTCGCCGGGCGGGCGGTGGTCGAGGGCTTCGGCAGCGTTGGGGTTCTTGGCGTCGAGGTTGTAGATCGGCCAATACGCGGCGTCACCAGCGGCTTGGGCCTCGGCTTGGGCTTTGCGCTCTTTGGCGATGCGGCCTTCGAGGTCGATGAGCATGTTTTCCAACTCGATCTTGAGGCCGCCGGGCTCGTTGCGCAGTTCATCCTTCGTCGCGCGAAACTGGCCTTCGAGTTTGCGGAGGCGCTCGCCCGCAGCCTTGGCCGCTTCCCAATGCGGGGTGGCGGCGGCGACGGCTTGCTCGCGCAGGGTGGCGAAGTCCACCGGCCACGCCTGATCGGTGGGCACGCGTTTCTTGGCGGTGAACCATGCCTGGCACGTGGCCATGTCCTCGACCTGCATGGGCATGGTCTTGGTGTATTTTTTGCGGCCCTCGGGCGCGGCGACCTGGTAATACCAGATGGTCTTGGTGGGACCGGAGCGGTCGAAGAAAAGCAGGTTGGCCGGGATGTCGGTGTAGGGAGCGAAGGTGCCCTCAGGCAGGCGGACGATGGTGTGGAGGTTATAGTCGCGGAGCAGCTCCTCCTTGATCTTGGCGCAGACGCCGTCGCCGAAGAGCGTGCCGTTGGGCACGACGACGGCGGCGCGGCCGGGGGCGTGGCCGCGCACGGGGCGGCGGAGCTTGCGCATGATGTATTGGAGGAAAAGCAGGGCGGTCTCGGCGGTCTGCTTGTCGGCGGGGAAGTTGCCGAGGATGCCGCGCTCCTCCTCGCCGCCGAAGGGCGGGTTGGTGAGGATGACGTCCACGCGGTCGCCGTCGCCGATCTCGGTGACTTTCTGGGCGAGGGTGTTGCCGTATTTGATCTGCGGATACTCCAGGCCGTGCAGGAGCAGGTTCATCTGCACGAGCATGTAGGGGAGCGGCTTGGCCTCCTGGCCGAAGAGGGTGTCGCGCTGGAGCACGCGGCGGTCGGCGACGGATTTGCAGGTCGCGGCAAGGTGGTCGTAGGTCTCGACGAGGAAGCCGCCGGTGCCGCAGGCGGGGTCGAGGATGGTCTCGCCGAGGCGGGGGGCGGTGACCTCGACCATGAACTTCACCACGGGGCGCGGGGTGTAGAATTCGCCGCTGTCGCCGGCGGCGTCGCGCATCTCGCGCAGCATGTTTTCGTAAAGGCGGGAGAGGGTGTGCATCTCCTCGCTGGCGGTGAAGTGGATGCCGGTGACCTTGTTGAGCACATCGCGGAGGAGGTAGCCGGACTCCATGCGGTTGCTCACGCCTTTGAACACGTTGGCGATGACATCTTGGCGGGATTTGCCGGATTCGGAGGAGAGGGCGCGCAGGTAGGCGAAGAGGCCGGGACCCTTGGTGCCGTCGGGGCGGAGCGTCTCGTCCTGCGAGATGAATTTGAGGAGTTCGTCGCCGGTGATGCCGTCGGCGGGCGCGGCCCAATCGCGCCAGCGGTAGGGCGCGGTGATGACTGGGGCGTATTTCTTGCCCGCGAGTTTGGCCTCCTGCTCCCCGGCCAGCTCCATGTCATCGAGAAACTTGAGGAAGAGCACCCAGGTGAAGAGCGGCAGGCGGTCGAGGTCGCCGTTGAGGCCCTTGTCTTTCCGCATGATCTGGCGGGCGGACTTGATGAGCGCGCCGAGGCGCTGGGCGGTGGTGAGCGCGGGGGCGGCGGCTTTTTTCTGGCGTGTTTTTTTCTCGGGCGAGACGGCGGCGGACTTGGGCATGAACGGTGTGTGGGGCCGGGCTTAGGCGGCGTAAAGGTGTTGCTGAAGTTGGGTGACGGCGGCGCGGAACTGGTCGGTGCCGCCGAAACGGGCGGTGATTTCGGATACGTTGCCGATGTCGGAGAGCGGGGGGACTTTTAGCGAGTCGGGGATGGAGAACTCGGCCGGGCCGTGTTCGGCGTATTTGGCGAGCAGGGTGTCGAGAATCTGGCGGGCGGCGTCGCCGTAGGTGGCTAAAAAGTCCGGGCGGCTGGCGCGGAGGCGGGCGGCGCGCTGGGCGCGGGTGAGCACGGGGGCGTTCCACGCGAGGTTGCAAAGCACGTCGAAGGGATCGGCGTCGGGCTGGCCGAGGGCGATGGCGGCCTCGGCGGCGTCGATGCCGTGCTCGCGGAGCGCGTCGAGGGTCTCGGCGCGGCGGTCGGGGTTCGACCAATCGTGGCGGAAGGTGGCGAGGTCGGGGAAGAGCGAGCGGACGGTCTCGCGGGTGTAGTCGCGGAGTTCGGTGACGCGGAGTTTCTTGCCCTCGCCATCGAGGTCTTGGGTGGCGTGGGTGACGACGGAGGCCTGGCCGGTGCGCACGTAGTATTTGCGCGGCTGGGGCGGAGGCTGCGGCGGCTCGATGGTGTCGGAGGGGCCGGGCTCGTCCACGGTGTCGCTGAAATCGTCGGCGTGGGCGGTCTCGGGCGGCGTCTCGTCCTCGTCGTCGGCGGAGGCGGGGCCGGGGTCGATGACGGTGGTGTCGGTGGCGTCGCCGTTTTCGTCGATCCGGGTCTCGGCGATGAACTCGGGGTCGCCGTCGAACTCCTTGTCGGCGAAGTGGCGGGTGGCGGTGCCGGTGTAGTCGAGGATGTTGAAGAAGAGTTTGCCGTTTTCCTCGTTCAGCCGAGTGCCGCGACCGATGATTTGTTTAAACTCGGTCATGGTGCCGATGATGCGGATGAGGACGACGTTTTTGACCAAGGGGGCGTCCACGCCGGTGCTGAGAAGCTGCGAGGTGGTGAGGATGGCGGGCGTGTCGGTTTCGAGTTCTTGGAACTTGCTCAGGTGGCCCTTGCCGGTGTCGCCCTCGTCGGAGGTGACGACAGCCACGTAGTCGGGGTGCTGCTTTACGAGGTCGGCGTTTAGGTTGCCGAGGAGGCCGGCCATCTCGCGGGCGTGCTCCTGGTCCACGCAAAAGACGATGGTTTTGCCGAAGCGGTCGGTCTGCCGGAGGAACTCGGTGAGGTGCTTGGCGATGGCCTCGGAGCGAGGGCGGAGGGATAGGCGTTTCTCGAAGTCGGCGGTGTGGTATTCCTCGTCGGGGATCTCGCGGCCGAGGGCGTCGAGTTCCTTCTTGGTCGGGCGCCAGCCGGTGGCGTCGGCGGAGGTGACGACGCGGTGGACGCGGTAGGGCGCGAGGAAGCCGTCGGCGAGCCCTTGGCGGAGGCTGTATTGGTAGATGGGGTTGCCAAAGTAGCGGTAGGTGGCGCGGTTGTCCTTGCGAAGGGGGGTGGCGGTCATGCCGAGCTTCACGGCGGGCGCGAAGTAATCGAGAATCTCGCGCCAAGAGGACGAGTCGCGGGCGCTGCCGCGGTGGCACTCGTCGATGATGATGAGATCGAAAAAGTCTGGAGGAAACTCCTTGTAGAGGCCGGGACGACGCTCGTCCTCGGCAATCGATTGGTAGGTCGCGAAATACATCTCGCGGCTCTGCACGACCTCGCCGTTCTCAATTTTGTGGCGGGCCTCGCCGAAGGGGCGGAAAGTTTTGTCCTTCGGGTCGTCCACGAGGACGTTGCGGTCGGCGAGGAAGAGGATTTTGGGGCGGCGCACGGGGTCGCCGGAGCGGTTCCAGCGAGCCTGCCAGAGTTTGTAGCAAATCTGGAAGGCGACGACGGTCTTGCCGGTGCCGGTCGCCATGGTGATGAGGATGCGCGACTGGCCGCGTAGGATGGCCGCGAGCGCGCGGTTGATGGCGATCTGCTGGTAGTAGCGCGGCGGGCGATCCGGGTCCGGGTGGTTGGGCGTGACGAGTTTTTCCTGGGCGGCGGGGGGAAGCGGCGCGTAATCGTTCAGCGGGGTCCGGGTGTTGAGCCGGTCCCAGAGTTCTGGCGGCGAAGGGAACGCGTTGACCGAAGTGGCGAGGCCGGTGGTGAAGTCGAATTCGACGATGCCGGTGCCGTTGGTCGAATAGGCGAATTTGAGGCCGAGCAAGGTGGCGTAGTCCTTGGCCTGTTGGAGCCCGGCGTCGGGGGTTTTGTAGTCGGGCTTGGCCTCGACCACGGCGATGGGAAAATCGTTTCGGTAGCGAAGGATGTAGTCGGCGCGCTTGGGTTTACCGCGCACGATCTTGCCGCCGACGATGCGAACACGGCCCTTGGGATTGGTGAATGTGCGCTGTTCGGCGATGCCATACGGAGCCGCGTCCCAGCCTGCGGCTTGGAGCTTGGGGACGACATAGGTGCGGCAAGTGTCGGCTTCGTTCATCTATTAACGGAATTTTTTAGATTCCTATCGTGCTGCATGGCGAGACTGGAGAGGCGGGTTTCGCGTAATTCCGGTCAGGCAACATTCTGTTAGTGCGCCGATTGACGACGAGTCACCGGCATCGTGAATACACACCGAAACGAGGTTTCATAGTAATCCGCCGCTGCGGAACGAGTAGAAGCCCATACCAAGCGGGTCGTCGGTCGGGCAACCGATGATGACGTGGTCGATTAGTTCGATTTGCATGACTTGTCCCGCCTCCCGGATTTTCCGGGTGATGGTGCAGTCGGCGGATGATGGAGCGGGGTCGCCGGAGGGGTGGTTGTGAACCAGCACGACGCTGCACGCTGAGGCCATGATCGCGGCGCGGAACACCTCGCGAGGATGAACGAGGCAGGAAGTCAGGGTGCCACTGCTGATTTTCACCCGACCCAAGGGCCGGAACTTGGTGTTCAGGGCGATGACCCAAACGGACTCGACGGTGGGCTCGGCGGCGAACGCACCTTCCATGTAGCGGACGATCTGATCCGGGCGATCCAACGGCTCCTCGTTGCCGAGTCGGACAAGGTGATACTGCGGGGTGATTTCATAGACCTGCATGGTGAACGCGAAATCGCGCTGCTTGCGGTTCCGGCGACGTGCCGGTTTGTCCGGTCAGCCCGATCTCGCGCCCCGTGCTCACGCCGAGGCAAAGCCGGGCCGGACGACTGTCCGGCCCGGCGTGGTGGAGGCGCGCAGCGCACTACCTTGCCCGGCGTGATACGATGGGGCGTCCAGAGGGAAGGCCCATTCCCACACGCCGATGCGGTGGGCCGCGTGGTCGAGCTTGAAACAGTTCGGGGCAACGGCTCTTGCTGGTCAGCGCATGGCGTCATCCAAACCGAAAGCGAAGAAGCCGATGTATTGCTCGTTCTGCGGGAAGGCGCAGCACCAGACGAAAAAGATCATCGTCGGCCCCGGCGTTCAAATCTGCGACGCCTGTGTGAACGTCTGCAAAACGATCATCGACCGCGACAATGCGAAGGCGAAAGAGGACGAGTTCAAACCGACGGGGATGACGCACGGTCAGTTCAAAATCGGTCAGGAATTTCTCACCGCGACGGGTCGCTGGATTTGCACCGACAAGGGCAAGCGGACGGTGGTCGCGATGCGGCTGGGCGGACGCGATGGCACTCCGTCACCGCTGGCGGTCGCGGAGGTCGAACTGGTTTTCGACGAAAGCCGCTTTGGCGAGTGTTCCCCGGCGAAGTCGGCGGCGAAAAAACCTGGGCGGTAGAATCGTCAAGGTGACGCGCTCCGGTGATTTTGGTGCGCGTAGTGGTCAGGGCAAAAGATCGCTTTAGAAGCGGAGTTTTAAGAGCCACTCGACGAGAACCCCTGACAAGACTCCCAGCACGCCGCCGATCTGCATAGGAACCAACGTGTGTCCCATTTTGAGTCCGACCATCAATCCGCTCAAGATGCCAAGTGCGCCCAGCCACGGAGCGAGGCCGATGCCGGCAAGCAGGCGCGGTTTTGCTTTGGGGGCCGGATGCTCACCTCCCTTGCTCGCGCGTTTTTTATGTGGATGACGGCGTGACACGGAGGAGACGGAGTGAGTTTGCCACGACCAGCAGGGTCGCGCCGGTATCGGCTACGATGGCGAGCCAGAGGCTCGTGTGACCGGCCAGGGCGAGGCCGAGGAAGAGCGCCTTGAGGCCGAGCGAGAACGTGATGTTGACGCGGATCGTGCGCAGGGTGCGTTGACCGTGGCGGATGTTTTCGCGGGCGGCGGCGACCAGGGCGGCGTTGTCCGGCACGTCGTTAAAGGTAAACGCGGGAGCGGCCACTTTCAGCGCGTCATCAGGTGCGGCTCCGCGCAACTGGTTCAGCTCGATCAGGGCCTCTTGGACGGCGAGTTCCGCCTCGGTGGCGCGGCGTTGCAAGGACAGCTCCGCGGCCTCGATCACGCGAGTCTCCAGCAAGGGCGTGATGCCGGCAGGCTCGCGGGCGAGGAAGGTTTCCTTGAGCGCGGTGAAGCGTTCGGCGACTTCGCGCACGGCTGCGGCCTTGGCGTTGCTCGCGTGGAGGCCATAGGCGAGCGAGCGGGCGCGGGCGGTGAGAGCATTTTCAAACCGGGCAAGTCCCAGCTCGGCCAACTCGACATCGCGGTTGGCAATCGCCTTGCGCAAGGCAAGGCGGCCCGGCCACTCGAAGGTTTGGGTGACGGATACGGACCATGCGTTGCCTTCGCCGACAAGGCTGCCGGTGGCGTCTTTGACTCGTTTGCGACCGAGGTCGAAGGACAGTTCCGGATCAGACCACGTCGCGGAATAACGCTGCCCGACTTTGGCGGCGGCGATCTCATCTTGGTAGAACTGGCGTTCGGGGTTCTTGGCGGTGATTTCGCCGACCAAGGCCGGCAGGGAAATTGCCTGAGTGGGTTCCGTCGGTGGCGTGGTTTGGGCCGATAGCACGGCGGCTCCAGCGATGAGAAGCATGCCAACTGGTGGTCGGATGAAATAGCGGAGAGAGGACAAGGGATGCATAAAAAATGAAATGGACGGAATGAGGCTGGGGTGAATTGGAGGGAAGTCCCGGTGCGGGCACGCGCAGGTGCTCCGAGGGGAAACGAAACGGGGCGATCAGTCCGCGCAGGGACTAATCAAACCCAAATGGCCGGCGCGCGGGGGAGCGCGGCGGCGCGGCGAGCGAAATGCCAAGTGGGCACCCAGACCATGGGCTGTTCGGTGGCGACTACCGAAACAACCGTCTCTGTGTCCAGGTCGCGATTGATGAGCTGAACGCAGAGAAAGCACGCGCAGGCGACGAAATCAGGTGCCGGAACCTGCAACGAATCGTTGGAGGTTTTGGGGGTAAATTGCTCGATCACGTGGCAGCTATCGTAAGCACAGGCGGTCGCGGTAGGCGCGCAACAGGCGGTGGATTCGTCCGCAGAATCGGCGGTGATGAGTCCAGCGGCTTCCAGTCCATAGTGCTGCGTCGCTGGCAACCACAGGGCCAGCAGCACGAAGGCTACGAAGGTATAGAGAAACCGACTCACGAAATGAAAAACGCCTCTACCGGCATTTTTGTCAATTCATGGCTCGGCTTGAGCACGCGTTGAAAAGCGGCATCGCCTCCACACTAAAAGAGAGAAGCCGCCATGATTGCGACCGCGCGAAACGTGTTGGTGATATGACACCTCGCGCCCACAAATTGAGCGCGCATTCGCAGCGGTTGTTCATGGCGGCTTTGGGCTGTGCTAACCGCTTAGTGCGCGCAGGTGCAGGCGTATTCGGGACGCGAGCATTCGCCACAGTTGGCGAGGTTGATCTGGAAGCGGATCGTCACCGTCGCGGCGTCGGCGGTGGGCTTGGCGCGAAGGATGGCGGGCAGGTTTTGACCCTCGGGGAGCGCGGTGGCGCTCAACAAGGTCGCGGTCGCGCCTTCGCCTTCGGTGGCGAACTGGAGGGTGGTGGGCGCGGCGCGGTCGCCGGTGACAAGCGTGGCGGTGAAGCCGGCGGGGATGGCAACGGGCTTGCCCGCATCATCGACGAAGGTCAGGCGCACCTTGCGGTCGGCGGTGACAAAAAATTCCGCGTGGGGCTCTAGCTGGGTAAGGATGCGGCCTTTGTTGGGGCCGGTGATTTTGGCGGCATGGGAGTGACCGGCGTGGTCGTGGCCGTCGGCGGCGAAAGCCGGGGCGGCGCAAGCGAGGACGAGGGCGAGGATGCGGGGGAGGATGGGCAGTTTCATGATACGGATGGTTTTGGTTTTTGTGGTTGGGTTACGGACAAAGGGACGGTGCTCACTCGAAGGCCTCGCCATGCACGGCGAGCGCGCGTTCGGCGGAGCGTCGGCCAAAGGCGAAGAACACCGCCGGGGTGACGACGAAGGTGAGGAGGGTGCAGGAGGCGAGGCCTCCGACGATGGCGACGGCGACCGGGTGGAGGATCTCCTTACCCGGCTGGTCGGCGGCGAGGACGAGCGGGATCAGCGCGATGCCGGCGGCCAGCGCGGTCATGAGCACGGGGACGACGCGTTCGAGCGTGCCGCGCACCACCATCTCGCGGGTGAAGCTCTCGCCCTCGTGCTGCATGAGGTGCAGGTAGTGCGAGAGCAGCATGATGTTGTTGCGCGCCGCCACGCCGCCGACCGCGATGAAACCGACCAGCGTCGCGATGCTGATGTTGTCGAGTTTCCACCAGGTGAAGGCGAGCGCACCGGCCAGCGCCAGCGGGATGCTGAGCATGACTTGGAGCGCGAGGCCGACGCTGCGGAAGTAGGCCTGAAGCAGGATAATAATCACCACCACGATGATCGCGCCGAGGATGGCGATGCGGCGGGTGGCATCGCGTTGGGCCTCGAACTCGCCCTCGTAGGTGACGAAGTATCCCTCTGGGAGGCTGACCTGTGCGGCGACGGTTTCGCGCAAACGCTCGACGCTGGCACCCACGTCACGCCCGGTGGGCTGGATCGCGAGCGTGATTCGCCGTTGGCTGTTTTCGCGGAAGATCACGTTTGGCCCGCGTGCTTCGCGCACATCGGCGACGGCTCTCAGCGGTATGCGAGTCCCGACTGGCGTCTCGATGGGCAGCTCGCGCAGGCGATCCGGGGATTCGCGCCACACTTCCGGCAGGCGAAGGACGAGCGGCACGGTGCGCTGGCCTTCGCGCAGCTCGGCGATTTCCTGTCCGCCGACGAGGGTGGACAAGAGGTCGTTGAGCGCTCCGGGGGTGAGCCCGTAGGCGGCGGCGCGTTCGCGGTCGGCCTCGATGCGAAGTTGCGGAATATCCGCCTGCGCATCCAGCCGGGCTCGCTCGAAACCGGGGATGGCACGGGCGATGGTTTGCACCTGCTCGCCGACACGGCGCAGCTCCGCGAGGTCGGGGCCGAATATCTTCACGGCGACGGGGGCGGAGACGCCGCTGAGCATGTGGCCGATGCGGTCGGCCAAGGGGCCGCTGACCACCGCGAAGGCACCGGGGATGCGACGCAGGCGGGTGTTGATCTCCGCGATGATCTCGGCGCGGGGGCGCTTGCCGTCGGGGATGAAATCCACGTCGAACTCGGCGGTGGAGACGGGGACGACGTGGTCGCCACGCTCGGCGCGGCCGAGGCGGCGGCCGACTTTGGAGACGCCCTCGATGGCGAGAAGTTCGCGTTCGATGATGTCGCCGATGCGGTTCATCTCGGCGAGCGAAGTGCCGGGAGCGGCGGTGGCGGCGACAAGGGCGGTCTCCTCGCGGAATTTGGGAAGGAAGTCCTTGCCCATGCGCGGATACAGCGCGAACGCGGCGACGAGCACGGCGGCGACGACGGCGAGCACGGGAATCGGGTAGCGCAGAGCGGGAGCGATGGCGGTGGCTTTGACCGCGCGCTTGAGGCCGCGCACAAACACGCCGTCCGCGTGCTCGGCTCCCGGTTTGGGATGGAGCAACATCGCGCAGAGCACCGGGATGACGGTGAGCGAGACGAGGAACGAGGCCGCCATGCTGAGGATGGTGGCGATGGCGATGGGGGCGAAGAGCTTGCCCTCGACACCGCTCAGACCGAGCAGCGGGAGGAATACGAGCACGATGAGAATCGTGGCGTAGAGGATGGAGTTTCGCACCTCGCCGGAGGCTTCCGCGATGACGGGGAGTCGCGGGCGGGGCACGGCGCGGGCGGCGTTTTCGCGCAGGCGGCGGAAGACGTTTTCCACGTCCACGATGGCGTCGTCCACCACCATGCCCATCGCGACGGCGAGTCCGCCGAGGGTCATGGAGTTCACCGACAGGCCGAACCAGGTGAAGGTGAGCAAGGTAATGGCGAAGCTCAGCGGGATGGCCGTCAGGGTGATGACGGTGGTGCGGATATTGAGCAGGAAGAGGAACAGGATGATCGACACCATGATGCCGGCGTCGCGGATCGCCTCCTTCAGGTTGCCGATGGCGTGGTCGATGAACTGGCGCTGTTGGAAAAGCGGCACGACCTCGATTCCGGGAGGCAGGGCGGGCCGCAATTCGGCAATGGCGGCCTCGATCTGCTCGGTGAGCGCGCGGGTATCGAAGCCGGGGGCCTTGGTGATCGACATGATGACGCCGCGGGTGGGCTCCTTTTCCGGCGCGACGCTTACGGAGGCGTCGCCGCGCATGGGCTCGATGCCCCAGGCGAGCGTAGCCACGTCGGCAAGCACGACGGGGCGACCCTCGACGACCTTGACCACGGTGTGGCCGAGGGCGGTCAGATCGGTGCTCATGGCGAGATTACGCACCATGATTTCAGTGGGGCCGTTGTTGAGGAAGCCGCCGGTGGTGGTGCCGGCGGAGGCGGCGACGGCGGCCGATAACTCGTCATGGGAAACCGAATACGCGGCCATGCGCGCCGGGTCGGGCTGGACTTCGAGGCGGCGCACGCCTCCGCCCATGTTGAGGATTTCGGCGATGCCGGGGATGGATTGCAGGCGACGGCGTATCGTCCAATCGGCGAGCGTGCGGACGTCGGCGGGCGCGAGGTAGCCCGGCTGCCCTTCGGCCACGGTGGAGCGCACGCCGACGAGCATGATCTCGCCCATGAGCGAGGCCACGGGCGTCATGAACGGCTGCACGCCCTCGGGCAACTGCTCGCGGGCGGTTTGCAGACGTTCCTGCACCTGGGTGCGGGCGGTGTAGATGTCGGTATCCCAGCCGAACTCGGCGTAGATGAGCGAGAGGGCGACATCGGAGTTGGAGCGCAGGCGGGTGAGTTTGGCCACGCCCATGAGCGCGCTTTCGAGCGGCTGGGTGACGCGGGCCTCGACCTCCTCGGGCGCGAGGCCGGGGGCCTCGGTGAGGATGACGACGGTGGGCTTGGTGAGGTCGGGCAAGACCTCGACGGGGAGTTGGAGGCCGGTGCGCAGACCGAGGGCGAGCACGATGAGGGCGAGCCCCAGCACGACTGCGCGGTGTTGCAGCGACCAGCGGATGAGAAAATTAAGCATGGCTCAGGTCTCCTTCCGGTTGGGGGTGGCGCGGCGGGTGAGGGCGAGGGCGAGCGCGACCAACGCGAGCACGCCGGTGGCGATCTGCCACGGGCGCTCGGGGTGGCCGGCGTGGGTTTCTTCGCCGTGTTCGTGGCCGTGATCGTCGGTGGCAGCAGCGGACGCCGATGCGCCTGCGGTGGCTGCGCCGCCTTTCGGAAGTTCGCCACCGTCGGCGGCATGTTCATGGCCGTGGGCGGCGTCGAGCGCCTCTTTCAGGGAAACCCCGCCTCCACCGGCGAAAAAAAGCGAATAGGCTCCGTTGGTGACGACTTCGTCTCCGGGGAAAAGCCCGCTGACGATCTCGACATAGCGGTCGTTGGTGGCTCCTAGAATAACCGGGGTTTTCACGAAAGCTCCGGGCAATTCGAGGTCTTTGGTGAAGACGACGCGCGGCGCGGTGCCCTCGCCTTGCACGGCCTCACGCGGGACGGAAAGCACCTCGGCGCGGCTGGAGAGGACGAGCGCGAATTCGGCGCGCAAGCCGGGGCGGAGGCGGCCGTCGGGATTAGGAACGCGAAAGTGCGCCGCAAGGGTGCCGGACGCGGGATCGGCCTCGGCACCGAGGCGCACGAGTTCGCCGGTGAGCACTTCGCCGGGGAAGGCGGTCAGGCGAATGCGGGCCTTGGTTTGACCCAAACGCAAACGGCCCGCCACGGCCTCGGGCACGCGGGCGACGGCGTGAACGTCGGAAAGATCGGTGATCTCCAACAGGGCGGCGTCCGGCTCCACCGGGTCGCCGAGGTGGATGTTGAGCGCAGTGACGACGCCGGCCTGCGGAGCGCGCAGGGCGATGACGGGCGGCGGATCGCCGGCTTGGCGGCTCTCGACGCGGACGATTTCGGTGTCGGCCTTGACCGATTCGCCGAGCGTAGCGGAGAGGGCGACCACGCGACCGGAGATGCGGCTGCTGAGGGCGGTGGTGGCACCGGGGCGACTTTCGATGCGGCCAAGGGCAAAGGCCGTGTCCTCGAAGGGGCGAGGCTCGGCGGAGGCGAATTCAAGACGCAGGTTGGCGACGGCGTTGGCGTCGAGAACGACGGTGTTTTGCTCGCGCTTCGTTTCCGGGGCGGCGACGAGCGAGGTGGCGAGAAGAAGATATAAAGAGGAAGAGAGTTTCATGGGAAAAATCAGAGTGGGATGCAGCAGGCGGCGGACAGACGGCGCACGGCGGCGCGGTGGTAGGCGAGACGGGCGGTGAGGTCGGAGCGTTCGATCTCGGCGAGGCGTTCGCGGGCGCGAAACACCGGGGCCGAGTCGATCTCGCCGCGACCATAGGCGGCCTCGGTGGCGGCGAGGTGGGCGCGGGCGGCGGGAAGCAACTCGGTGGCGAGCGCACGGGCGGCGACGTGGCGGGCTCGCACCTCGGCGGCGCTGGCGGCGACTTCGTTGACGGCTTCGCGCACGCGGGCCGCGCGTTCGAGCGCCACCCGGCGGCGGGCGGCCTGTTTCTCGGCGACCAGCGGGCCGGAGACGTTTCGGACAGGCAGCGGCATGCTGAATCGCACGCCGAGCATGGCCTGTTGTTCGCGTCCGCCGAAGTCGTCGCGGTCTTGTTCGCCCTCGGCGAAGACGCCGACTTTGAAGTCTTCCTTGCCCTGCGAGCGGGCGAGCGCGACTTCGGCGTCGGCGGCGGTGAGTTGAGCTTCCGCAAGCGCAACGTCGGCGCAGAGTCCCGGCGGGGGCACGGCCGCTTCGTCGGGCGGAAGGGCTAGTTCGACGGCGACGGTGAGCGTGGTGTCGGCATCGCGTCCGAGCACGGTGGCGAGCTGGATCGCCGCCGCCGCCTGGGCGGAGCGTGGGAGCGCGACCGCCAACTCGGCTTCGCGCGCGACTAGTTCGGCTTGCGCGGAGTCGAGGGTCGATAGCTGCCCGGTGCCCACCTGGGTGGCCTGCGCTCGGGCGAAGTCGCGCGCCAGCGCGGCTTGTTTTTCGACCAAGGCCAATTCGGCTTGGGCGGCGGCCAGCTCCAGCACGGCCAGACGCGTGCGGGCGACGACGGCCAGCTCGGCCAACGCGACTTCGCGTCGAGCCAGAAGTATGCTTTCGGCGGCGACGTTGCGCTCCAGCCGGAGACGCGACGCGCGAGGAAAGGTTTGAGAGAGCCCGATTTCGATGCGTCCGCGACCTTGTCGGCCTAGGGCGAGTTCGGTTTCGAGTTCGGGATTGGGGAGGCGACCGAGGCCGGAGGCGCGGGCCTCGGCTTCGGCGATCAGCTCGCGGGCGGCCGCGAGTTCGGGATTTTGTTCGAGCGCGAGCCGGGTGGCGGTCTCGGAGGTGAGCGGCTCGGCGGCGGCAAGGCTCGCGAGCACGCAGAAGGACAGAAGGGTTCGGAAAAACATGACCTGAAGATGAAAGTCCCCGCGACGGGCGGAGGGCCGGCAGCCATGCCATGATGGCAATGGCGTGCTAAAGACTCGTTCGGAGAACGAGCCGTCCGTGGATAAGCCGCAGGCGACCGCGCAGGGTCGCGCTAAAGCGGCATCAGGTCAGCGTGGGGGCACGCGCAGGAAGTGCGGCGCGGGCGGCAAAGGCCCACTCGGGCACCCAACCAGCGGGATCGTCCTTAGTCCACGTAGGAGGAGCGAGCGGAGTAGCCGTGGAAAGAAGACGAGCGTGTAGGCAAGCGAGACACGCGAGTGTGGTAAGACTCGGGGCGGGCACATGGGCCAAGGTGATGGCGGACGTGTAGTCGCCACTCTCGATCACCGTGCAGGCGTCCTCGTGGGCACCACCGCTGTCATGATCGCACACCGCCTCGCATAAGCCGGACTCCCAAGCGGCAACAGCACCAAATGCGCAGTGCTGCGTCGCTGGCATCCAGAGGAGCAGCAGCACGAAGGCTACGAGTTGGGTGATGAAACGCACTGATCACGAAAGGCCGATGAAATCGACGGATGTCAAATTCTGCGTAGCGGAGAGGTGTTTGGCTCCGTCGTTATCCACCGGTGGAAATCAAAAAGAGTCCGCTCCGGTCTGTTAGCCAAATCAGCATAGCCAGATTCAAAATTACGGTCCAGACGCCGCAAAATTCAGCGCCGCTACGCCATGAAACGGACGAGTGCCCCCCCCCGGCTAAGTCGGCTGCAAAAAATCCCGGCGGTAAGTCGCCGGAAAAAATGCGCGCCGGTCGCGCCGGCGCGCGCGTCGCGGTCAAAGCCAACGGTGCTTCAACGCCCGGCCGGTGCCGAAAAGCGTATCGGCCAAACTGTCCACGCTGGCGAAGCCGACATCGAGTCCGGAGCCGGTTACTTTCACCGCGTCGTGCTCGCGGCAATACTCGCATTGAATGGCAAGCGCCACATCCCAGGTGATGCGCTTCAGCTCGCGTCGTGGACGTGGTAGAACTCCAACCAGCGGCAGGTGCCGAGTTGGTTTTTGCGGCGCAAGACGACGTAGATGGTCGTGCCGGTCGTGATGACCTCACGGAGTTTTTGGATGGCGGTGTCGCGTTGAACTTCGGTGTTCATGGTGTGTCGTGAGGTCGCGCGTGGTCGGATTCCGGCACC
>JAUWBD010000183.1 GCA_030605125.1 Verrucomicrobiota bacterium
CTGCCGGCGCCGGCGGCGCGCGGCGGCGACGGCGGGCGCCCGGCGCGGGCGGTGTGCGGCTTGATCGCGGCGGGGCTGGCGGTGGAGTATCCGGGCGAACCACGCGCGCCCGGGGAGCGTTTCCACGAGGCGGCGCGTTGCGCGGACTTGATTGTCGCGCGGTGGTTCGCCCCGGCGGCAAACAGCGCGGGGGGGGGCTCATGAAGGTCCTGCAAATCCTGCCCGAGTTGAACGCCGGTGGCGTGGAGCGCGGCACTCTGGAGATCGCGGCGCATCTGGTGCGCGAGGGGCACGAGGCGCTGGTCGTTTCCAACGGAGGACGACAGGTGGACGCGCTGGAGCGAAGCGGCGCGCGTCACATCACGCTGCCGGTGCACAAGAAACGCCTCGGCACGCTCCTCCAGGTGCGGCCGTTGCGGCGCGTTTTCGAGGCGGAGCGGCCGGACATCGTGCACATCCGCTCGCGCGTGCCGGGTTGGGTGGCTTGGCTGGCCCTACGAAAAATGCCACCCGCGACGCGGCCGCGGCTCGTCAGCACGGTGCACGGATTTTATTCGGTCAACGCCTACTCGGCGATCATGACGCGCGGCGAGCGGGTGATCGCGGTGTCGGAGTGCATCCGCGACTATGTGCGGGCGAATTTCCCTCGCACGCCCGAGGCGGCGATCCGCGTGATCCCGCGCGGCGTGGAGCCGGGGCGTTACCCGCGGGGCTTCGTGCCGGACGCGGCGTGGCTGGAAACGTGGCGCCGCGAGCAGGCGGCGCTGGCGGGCAAGGTGGTGCTGCTCCTGCCCGGGCGCATCACACGGCTCAAGGGCCACGAGGATTTTTTCGCGCTTGTCGCGAGCCTGAAGGCCGGCGGGCTGCCGGCGCACGGTCTAGTGGTGGGCGACACGCATCCGAAAAAACGCGCCTACCTCGACGAGTTGCGCGCCTCGGTGGCGGCGCGAGGGTTGGGCGAGGACGTGTCGTTTCTGGGTCATCGCGGCGACCTGCGAGAGATCATGGCGGTGAGCGACTTGGTGTTGTCCCTCTCGCAGCAGCCGGAGTCCTTCGGGCGCACGGTCGTCGAAGCCTTGTCCCTGGGGCGACGTTTCGTGGGCTACGACCACGGCGGGGTGGGGGAGCAGCTGCGGGCGATTTTTCCCGCCGGTTGCGTGCGCCTCGGCGACACGGAGGGCCTCCTGGCCGCGACGCGACGGGTCTTGGCCGAGCGGCCCAAGCCGGGCGCGATCCCCGAGGCCTACACTCTGGAGGCGATGTGCCGGGGCACGGAGTCGGTTTACCGGGATCTATTGGCGGCGCCCCGGGCATGATCGAGGCGGGGCGGGGCAAAGCCCGCTCTTGAAGCCGCGGGCGGGGCCGGTTGCGCTTGGTCGCTTCCATGAACTCTCTCGCGATCGTCGGTCTCGGCTACGTCGGCCTGCCCCTCTCGTTGCAATTCGCCCGCTCGGGCTGCCGCGTGCTCGGGCTCGACATCGACCCGAAGAAGATTGAGGCGATCAAGGCCGGCCGGACCTACATCAAACACATCGAGTCCGCCGCCATCGCCGAGCAGCACGCCGCGGGGCGTTTCGACGCCAGCACGGACTTTTCGCGCGCGAGCGAGGTCGAGGCGCTCGTGCTCTGCGTGCCGACTCCGCTCAACGCCTTCCGCGAGCCCGATCTCAGCTACGTGCTCAACACCGGCCGCTCGCTCGCGCCGCATCTGCGCAAGGGCATGCTCGTGGTGCTCGAGTCCACCACCTATCCCGGCACCACCGACGGCGAACTCCGCGAGGTGCTCGAGGCCGGCTCGGGCCTCAAGGCCGGCGTGGACTTCCATCTCGCTTTCTCGCCCGAGCGCGAAGATCCGGGCAACCCCGACAGCAAGGTCGCCCGCATCCCGAAGGTCGTCGGCGGCCTCACGCCCGCCTGTCTCGAAAAGGCCCTCGCGCTCTATGGTCGCGCCATCGAGAAGCTCGTGCCGGTCAGCTCCTGCCGCGCCGCCGAGGCGACCAAGCTGCTCGAGAACATCTTCCGCTCGGTGAACATCGCCTTGGTCAACGAGCTCAAGCTCGTCTATGGCGCGATGGGCATCGACATCTGGGAGGTGATCGAGGCGGCGAAGACCAAGCCCTTCGGCTACATGCCCTTTTACCCCGGCCCCGGCCTCGGCGGGCACTGCATCCCGATCGACCCCTTCTACCTCACTTGGAAGGCCCGCGAGTTTGGCCAGCACACGCGCTTCATCGAGCTCGCCGGCGAGATCAACACCGCCATGCCCGACCACGTGGTGCACGTCTGCTTCGAGGCGCTCAACGCGGAAGGGAAATCCGTGAAGGGCGCCCGCGTGCTCATCCTCGGCCTCGCCTACAAGGCCAACGTGGACGACGACCGCGAGTCGCCCACCTACAAGCTCATCCACAAACTCGAGGCCCTCGGCGCGAAGGTCGAGTATCACGATCCCTTCGTGCCGGTCGTGCCGCTCACCCGCGAGCACGCCGAATACGCCGGCCGCCGCTCGGTCGCCGCCATCACGCCCGAGCACGACCTGATCCTCCTCTCCACCGGCCACGAGGCCTACAAAACCTTCGACTTCTCCGGCTTCGGTATCCCTGTCGTGGATACGCGCAACGCGATCCCGCCCGCCCGCCGCCCGGCGAAGTATTTCCGCGCCTGAGCGTCTCGCGCCCGCCCGCTGCCCGCCGCCGCCTCGTCGCCCTTCATGGCCGCCCGAAACATCCTCGTCATCAAGCTCGGCGCCCTCGGCGATCTCTTCCTCGCGATGGACGCCTTTCAGGCGATCCGCGCGCACCACGCCGGCGACCGTGTCACGCTCCTCACCCGCCCGGCCTTCGCCAAGTTCGCCGCCGACTTGCCCTGGTTCGACGAGGTGATGACCGACCTGACCCCGCGCGGCCTGCGCCTCGACCGCTGGCTCGCGATGCGCCGCCGCCTCCGCAACGGGGGTTTCGCCCGCGTGTATGACCTGCACTGCAACGGCCGCACCGGAATCTACCATCGCCTCCTCGGCCCGGGCCGCCGCCCCGAGTGGGTCGGCATCGCCAAGGGCTGCTCGCACCCCTGGCCCGACTACCGCACGGCCAAGCTGTCCGTGCCCGAGCGCCAGCTCCGCATGATCGAGAGCGCCGGCGTGCCGCGCCTCGACCGCCCCGTCGATCTCTCCTGGCTCGACGCGCCGGTCGAGGGCCTGCCGCCGCTGCCGGAGCGCTTCGTGCTGCTCGTGCCCGGCTGCGCGCCGCATCGCCTGGAAAAACGCTGGCCCGCCGCGCGCTACGCCGAGCTCGCCCGCCGGCTCGCCGCCGAGCGCGGCCTCGCCTCCGTCGTCATCGGCACCGCCGCCGATCAGGCCGCCATCGACGAGCTCTGCGCCTCCGCCCCCGACGCGCTCAACCTCTGCGGCAAGACCAGCCTCAAGCAGCTCGGCGCCCTCGCCCGCCGCGCCCGCGGCGTGGTGGGCAACGACACCGGGCCCGTGCACATCACCGCCGCCGTCGGCGCGCCCACGCTCGTCGTCATGTCCGGCACCAGCGATCCGGTCCGTATGCGCCCGCGCGGGCCCGACGTGGACGTGGTGCAGGAGCCAAACCTGGCCGACCTTACCGCCGAGCGTGTGCTGCAGGCGCTCCGCCTGCGCGTCGGCTGACACCCGGACCTCCCGCATGTCCGCGATCAAGCTCCTCGTCCTCGACCGCGACGGCACGCTCATCGAGCACGTGCCCTACCTGCACCAGCCCGCCGAGGTGCGCCTCCTGCCCGGCGTGCGCGAGGGCCTCGCCGCCGCGCGCGACGCCGGCCTCACGCTCTGCCTGCACACCAACCAGTCCGGTGTCGGCCGCGGCCTGTTCACCCTCGCCGACGCCGAGGCCTGCACGGCCCGCATGATCGAGCTGCTCGACCTCGGTCCCGCGCCCTTCGCCCGCGTCTGCACCGCGCCCGAGCACCCGGACGCGCCGATGGTCTATCGTAAGCCCTCCCCGCGCTTCGCCCGCGAGCTCATGGCGGAGTTTGGCCTCGCGCCGGACGAGATCTGCTACATCGGCGACCGCGGCTCCGACCTCGAGACCGCCGCCGCCGCCGGCACGCGCGCCGTCGGCGTGGCGACCGGCCTCGACGACCTCGCGGCCGAGCTGCGCGCCGCCGGGCTGGAGCGCTTCCCGCTATTTCCGTCTTTCCGGGAGGCGGTCGAGCACGTCTTGTCCTTGCGTTGATGAGCTCCGTTCCCGCTCCGCAGGTCCTCGATCTCGCCGCCGCCCTCGCGTGGCGCGAGGCGGCGCTTGCGCAGGGTCGCCGCGTGGTGCTCACCAACGGCGTCTTCGATCTGCTGCACCGCGGCCACATCGAGTATCTGCACCGCTCCGCCGCCCTCGGCGACCTCCTGCTCGTGGCGGTCAACAGCGACGCCTCCGTGCGCGCGCTCAAAGGCCCGTCCCGTCCGCTCAACACCGAGGCCGACCGCGCCTACGCCCTCGCCAGCCTGCGCTGCGTCGCGGCGAGCTTCGTCTTCGCCGGTCCGCGCCTCGCCGCCGAGATCCGCGCGCTGCGGCCCGACATCTACACCAAGGCCGGCGACTACACTGTCGAGACCCTCGACGCCTCCGAGCGTGAGGCGCTGCTCGCCGTGGGCGCCGACATCCGCATCATGCCCTTTGTCGCCGGCCACTCCACCACCGCGCTGATCGCCAAGGGCGCGAGCGCCGCCGGCTGAACTTTTTTTGTTCCATTCCCGATGATCCAGCCCACCGACACCATCCTCGTCACCGGAGCCGCCGGCATGATCGGCAGCGCGCTCATCTGGGAACTCAACCGCCGCGGCTGCCACAACATCCTCGCGACCGACCGCCTCGGCACCGACGAGAAATGGCGCAACCTCGTCGCGCTCCGTTTCGCCGACTACATCGACGCCGACGCGCTCTTCGCCCGGCTCGACGAGCCCGCCTTGCGCGGCGTGAAGTGGGTTTTCCACCTCGGTGCCTGCTCCGCCACCACCGAGCGCGACGCGCGCATGCTGCTGGAAAATAACACCGACTACACGCGCCGCCTCGCCGAATGGTGCCTTCAGGGCGGCCGCCGCTTCGTCTATGCCTCCTCCGCCGCCACCTACGGCGACGGCGCGCAAGGCATGCACGACGGCCAGGAGAAGCTCGACCTCTATCGCCCCCTCAACGCCTACGGCTACTCCAAGCACCTCTTCGACCAGATCGCGCAGCGCCGCGGCTGGTTCGAACGCGGCTTGGTGGGGCTCAAATATTTCAACATCTTCGGGCCAAACGAGGACCACAAAGGCGACATGCGCAGCGTCGTGCACAAAGCCACCGCGCAGATCCGCGAGACCGGCCGCGTGAACCTATTCAAGAGCGAGCACCCCGACTACCGCGACGGTGAGCAGAAGCGCGACTTCTTCTATGTGAAGGACGCCGTCGCCGCCACGCTCCACCTCGCCGAGACGTCCACCGCCTCCGGCCTGTTCAACATCGGTTCCGGCCGCGCCTCGACCTGGATCGAGCTCGTCACGCCGATCTTTGGCGCGCTCGGCCTGCCGGTGAAGATCGACTTCGTGCCGCTGCCCGACGCGTTGCGCGGCAAATACCAATACTACACCTGCGCCGAGACCGCGCGCCTCGACGCCACTGGCTGGAGCGGCGCGCGCCACACGCTCGATGCCGCGGTGCGCGACTACGTGGGCAACTACCTCGTGCCCGGCCGCCGTCTCGGCGAAGCGGCGGGGTTTTAAACCGCTAAATGGCGCTAAAACTCGCTAAAAACCTCCTGTTCCTGTCCGCTTTAGCGTTCTTTAGCGCCCTTTAGCGGTTCCTTTTCTCCATGAGCAAAGCCCCTCCCACCTTCGCGCAGAGCATCGACGAGTTGCGCGCGGTCCTCGCCGCCGCGCAGGCGCTCGCCCCGGCGGTGGAGGCGGCCGGCGCGGCCATCCTCGCCAGCCTCCGTTCCGGCGGCACGCTGCTCACCTGCGGCAACGGCGGCAGCGCGGCCGATGCGCTCCACCTCGCCGAGGAGCTGGTGGGCCGCTACTCGCGCGAACGCCGCGCCCTGCCCGCCATCTGCCTCAACGCCGATCCGACCGCCATCACCTGCATCTGCAACGACTACGGCTACGAGAAGGTCTTCTCGCGCGGCGTGGAGGCGCTAGGCCGCCGCGGCGACGTGCTCGTGGGCTTCACCACCAGCGGCAACAGCGCCAACGTCCTCGCCGCCTTCGCCGCCGCCCGCGCCAAGGGCGTGATCACGGTCCTCCTCGCCGGCAAGGATGGCGGCAAGGCCCGCGGCACCTGCAACCACGAAATCGTGGTGCCCAGCGGCAACACCGCCCGTATCCAAGAGGTGCATACGCTCGTGCTGCACCAGTGGCTGGAGGCCATCGACGCCCACGACTGGAGCTGATCCGAAACCGCGCGGTGGTCCGGGCGGGCGCCGGCACCTTTTGTTTCACGCCGCGCGAGTCCGTCCGCAACGCGCACACGCCCCGCGACGGGTTCTTATGCGGATATCCGGGAAGTTCTTGCAAATCGCCAAACCAGGCTTGCCACTCGCGAAGCCAGCCAAAGACATCCCGCGATGGGTCACGAAAAAATCCATTATCGAGCCGACATAGACGGGTTGCGCGCCGTCGCGATTCTCCTGGTGGTTTTCTTTCACGCTAAGCTGGGTTTCCGCGGCGGGTATGTCGGCGTGGACGTGTTTTTCGTCATCTCGGGTTATTTGATCACCAGCATCATCAGCAAGGAGCTGTCCTCCGGCACCTTTAGCCTGACGGTTTTTTGGGAACGGCGCATTCGTAGAATATGGCCCGCACTTTCCGTGGTTGTCCTGGCGGTGTTGGCGGCGGGGTATTTTCTGCTGCTGCCGCACGACTTCGCCGACTTGGGCGAGTCCGCGTTGATGCAGGCGGGACTTGCGGCGAATTATCACTTTTGGGGCACCTCGGGATACTTCGCGATCGCGTCAGATTTGAAGCCTCTTTTGCACACGTGGTCGCTCTCCGTGGAGGAGCAGTTTTATCTGATTCTGCCCTTGTTGCTGTTGTGGATGTTCCGACGTTCCCGGTCCTCAAAGATCGAGAAAAAATCGGACCGAGTCTTTGCGCTCTTAGCGATTCTGGCTGCGGCCAGTTTCGTTTTGGCAAGCATCTGGGTTCATTTCGACGCAAACACGGCCTTCTACTGGCTGCCGCATCGGGCTTGGGAGTTGTTGTTGGGTTCCTGCCTGGCCTGCCTGCCCGTGACGCTCCGTCCTCATGATGCGAAATGGCGGATCGTGGCGAGTTGGGCGGGGCTTGGCATGATCATGCTGGCCGGACTGAGCTACCGTGCAAAAACCTTGTTTCCGGGCGCGTCCGCCTTGCTGCCCTGTCTGGGGGCTTGCGCCGTTATCTGGGCGAATCTTGGTGCCCAAGGAAAGCTATGGGGGGCGGGACGCGTGCTGGCGTGGAAGCCTCTTGTTTTGGTCGGGCTCATGTCCTACTCGCTCTACTTGTGGCATTGGCCGCTGCTCGCGTTTGCCCGCTATTGCGCGCGCTTTTTGTCGGAAGACGCCGGCTTGACCCTGCGTCTGGAGTCTCATGTCAGGGTGGGGATCGTCGTGCTGTCTCTGTTGCTGGCCTACGCTTCGTGGCGGTGGATTGAGACGCCGGTGCGACGCCGGCAGTGGCTGGCGTCGAGGACCTCGTTGTTCGCCTTCGGCCTCGGCAGCACGGCGCTTTGCGCGGGCCTGGGCTGGATCTTGCTGGGCACGGGCGGATTTCCGGGACGCCTGCCGGAGCAGGCATTGAGCTACTCGGCCGCGAGGTCGGACAAACCGGAGGACTGGTCTTTCACCTGGGTCACGCTGGAGGACGTCAAAATCGGCCGCTTTAAGCCTCTCGGGGAAACCGTGGCCGATGAACCGGCCGCGGTGATGCTTTGGGGCGACAGTCATGCGCGATGCCTCATGCCGGCTTTGGCGGAGTGGTGTGAGCGCTCCGGGATAAAGGGCGAGGCGGCGGTGCGGGACTCCATGTCGCCCACGCTCGGCTACTATCGGCACACCGGGCTGAAGGAAGACGCGCTGATCTATAGCGAGGCTGTGCTGGAGCGAGTGCGTTCCAAGAACATCCGCCACACGGTGATCGCGGCCTATTGGAGACGATGCGCAGGCTCCGACCCCAAGCCGTTCCAAGAAGCCTTGAAGCGAACCGTGACGGCCATTCGAGAGGCGGGCAGCGAGGTGTGGATCGTGCTGGATGTGCCCGAGCACAATTTTGACGTCCCCGCGTCCCTGGCCATGAGCGAGTGGCAAACTTGGCCGGAAGATCCCCGGCCATGGGCGTCCACCGTAGCCGAGCACCGGCAAACCAACAAAGCGATGTATGACATAGTCCCGGAGCTGGAGAGATTGGGCGCGAGAATTTTGGATCCACTGGAGCTGTTCACCACCTCGGACGGGCGCACCGCGCTGGAGCAGGAGGGCGAGGCGCTCTACTTCGACAGCAACCACCTAAGCCGAAAGGGAGCGGAAAAAATCGCGCCGCTGTTCGCGCTGATTTTCCAGGCTCAGCGCTGACAATATCGACCGATCCAGAACGGCCCGAACCGGGCGGTTCGTCCTGCGGCGAAGCGCGGAAGCGCGGGCGAGGCCGGAGACCGTCGTTGCGGGCGGCACGACCCTTCGCCTAGGAATCTGGTCCATCGTTCTCTTTCCCTCGGGCATTTTTGCCGCATGACCACCGCCGAACTTCTCGCCGCCTTTCCCTCGCGCCGCATCCTCGTGGTCGGCGATCTCATGCTCGACCACTACATCCTCGGCGACGTGCACCGCATCTCGCCCGAGGCGCCGGTGCCGGTTGTGCAGGCCACGGAGGAGAAACGCGTCGCGGGCGGCGCGGCCAACGTCGCGCACAACCTCGCCGCCGCCGGCGCGCGTGCGGAGGTCTTCGGCACCTTGGGCGACGATGACGCGGCCCGCGCCCTCGCCGCCATCCTGGCCGGCAATCACGTCGCCGCCGCCCGTTGCCCGCGCCGCGCCGGCGCGCCCACCATCGTGAAGACGCGCGTCGTGGCGCGCCACCAGCAGCTTTGCCGCATCGACCACGAGGGCCCGCGGACGCTCTACGATCCGCTCGCCGAGCCGGCGGGCGGCGAGGCGCTGGCGGCAGCCGTCGCCGAGGCCGACGCGGTGATCGTCTCCGACTACGCCAAGGGCGTCGTCACCCCCGCGCTGCTCGACCGCGTGCGCGAACTCTCGGCCCGCCGCGGGGCGCTCCTCGCCATCGATCCCAAGCCCTCGCGCAAGCTCGACCTGCGCGGCGCCGGCCTCATCACGCCCAACCGCCACGAGGCGCTCCAACTCGCCGGGTTGCCCGAGCCTTCGCTCGGCGAGCCGTATCCCTTGGAGGAAATCTGCGCGCGCATCCACGCCGAGTTCGCTCCGAAGGCGCTGGTGGTCACGCTCGGCGCCGACGGCATGGCGGTCTCGAGCGGCGGCCGGGTGGACCAGATTTTGCCGACGGAGGCGCGCGAGGTCTTCGACGTGTCGGGCGCGGGCGACACCGTGATCGCGTTTCTCACC
>JAUWBD010000087.1 GCA_030605125.1 Verrucomicrobiota bacterium
GGCAGCAGGCCGGGAAGCGGACGGGCAAAGGTGCCGGTGGAGAGTTCGGCCGGCGCCGAGGAGGGCGGGAAGTCCACCTGAAGCAGCGAGCCATCTTGGAAGAGCAGCGTGGTGATCGGGTTGAACGAGCCGCCGCCCGCCACCACGGCCGCGAGCTCGGGATTGGTGAAGAAGCCGGCCGGGAAGCTCGCCACGCTGGAGCCCCACACGATGACCGCCCCGTCGGCCTTGAGCGCGACGGCGTGCACGGGGCTGGCGGAGATCGAGACCACGCCGTAGGTGACCGCGGAGGGCACGGCGGTGAGGCCAAAGCTACCCGCGCCCCAGGCGACGACACGTCCGTCGGCTCGGAGCGCGTAGCAGTGGCCGCCGGCGGCGGCGATGGCCACCACGCTGGATTGGGCGTCGGCCGGAACGGTGTTAACCGAGCTGGGGCCTCCCCACACGACGACGCGGCCGTCGCGGCGGAGCCCCAGGGCGTGGGTGGAGCCGGCGGCGATCGCGACGAGGTCGTGCGCGTCGGCGTGAGGCGTGAGAACCGCGCCCGTCCCGAAAGCGCCGAAGAGCGCGGGCGCTCCGCTGGGGAGGAGCACCACGCTGAAATTTTCGCCTGCGGCGATGGCGGTGCCGCGGAGGTCGGGGGAGAGGCTGGTTTGAAGGGCGCCGTTGTTGCCCCAAGCGATGACGGTGCCGTCGGCTTTGAGGGCTAGAGCGTGAGCTTCCCCCGCGGCGACGGAGACGACCTCGCTCTGGGCGGCGGGCGGCACGGTGGAAAGGGAGGAGCCCCAGCCGAGCACGGAGCCGTTGGCGCGCAGGGCCACGCCGCCGAATTGGGCGTAGGCAAGGGTCCGTCCGGCGACGACGGCGCGGAAGGGCTGGCCCGGGCCGGCGCGGAGTTCGAGGTGGGGCTGCTGGGTGAAGGGCAGAGCGTGAAGGGCGAGCCCGCGGTAGGGCGTGGCGGCGGCGAGCGAGTAGGCGTCGGTCTCGGGCGCAAAGGGCGAGTCGAAGGCGCCGAGTGTCGGGGCCAGCGCGGAGATCGCGGCCGCGGGGTCTTGGCGTTCGACGAGGAGGTGATAGGTCCGCACGGGCGCTTCAACGAGCGGGGCGGGAAAGTCGGCGAGCAACGGAGGCGTGACGAAGGACGGCGGAGACCACGTTTCGACGGCACCGTCGCTCCGGAGGGCGAGGAGGTGGTAGGCGCCGGCCGCGATCGCGACGATGCCGGAGCCGAGCGAGTCGGGCGGGGTGATGGAGGCGCCGGTGGATGCGTTCCACGCGACGACCGCCCCCGTGTTGCTCAGGGCGTAGGCGACGGCTTCGCCCGCGGCGATGGCGACGATGCCGCTTTGCGCCGCGACCGGGGGCGGAGTGCCAAGCGCCGAGCCCCAGCTGATCACCAGGCCGTCGGCGCGGAGCGCATAGTTGCGCGTGCCGTAGGCGGCGATGGCGACGATGTCGGACTGGAGCCCGGGAGGCACCAAGGTGGCGCCTTGGTTGGTCGAGCCCCAGGCGACCACACGGCCGTCGGCGCGAAGGGCGATGGAGTGGCTCGATCCGGCGGCGACGGCGACGACGTCGCTTTGGGCGGCGGCCGGGATGGTGTTCTGGCCCGAGCTGTTCGAGCCCCAAGCGAAGGTGCTGCCGTCCGCGCGGAGCAGGAGGGCGTGCGATTGGCCGATGGCGAGGGAGATGCCGGGAGCGTGGGCGGGGCCGCCGGTCGGCGAGGTGGGCTGGGCTGCGTCGGGCACGGCGGCGCCCGAGAGGCGGACGAGGTAGCCGGTGGCGGTGAGGGCGTATTCGCCATAAACGCCGGCAAACACGCCGACGATGTTGCTCTGCGACTCGGGAGGGAGCGTGGGCAACGTGCCGCTGGGTCCGGTCCGACTATGCATGATGGCACCGGAGGACGAGACGGCGAGGTGGCGGATCGAGCTCGCGGCAAGCGGATGGTCGGGCAAGGGCGAGCCGGCGGCCGTGACCTGGAGCCGGATCTGGTTAAAGCCGCGACGGAGCGGGAGCGAGGTGGCAGGCGTGAGCGGCTGGGCGTGCGCTCCGTTGAGCCGATAGCGCAGGCTGGCGGTGTCGGCGGCCACAGGGACGGCGGAGAGCGACAGGTTTGTGGCGCCGTAGGGGACGGTTTGTGTGTAGGTGAGGGTCGCGGGCGCGAAGTCGGGGGAGAGTGGACCTCCGGAGCTTTCCAGGCTGGCGAGCGCCGGGCTCGGGATCTCGCGGGCAATGTGCACCCAGTAGTCGCGCAGGGGTGGCGTGAAAAGCGGGTCGAAGCCGGTGGGGGCGACGGCCGGCGTGGTGGTGGCGCCGGATCTGTAGCCCCAAGCGAGGATCGAGCCGTCGTCGCGCAGGGCGAGGACATGGGCGGGGCCGGTCTTGATCGCGACCACCCCGGAGGCGGCGGCGGGCGGCGGCGCTTGGTCCGCGGAGTCGCCCCAGGCAATCACCGCGCCGGAGGCGGTGAGGGCGAAGTTGGTGCGAAGATGGAGGTCGATGGCAACGACGTTGGTCGCCTCGGCCGGGATGGTGGCTTGTTCCGCGCTAACCTGCCCCCACTGCACCAGAGCGCCGTCGGCGCGAAGCGCGAGATTGCGGCTCGACTGCGCGGCGATGGCGACGACGCCCGACTGGGCGGCGGCGGGCACGTTGAGTTGGCCGGCGACGTTGTCGTTGCCGTGGGCGCGCACCCGACCGTGGGCGTCGAGCGTCAGGCAGTGGAGGTTGCCGGCGGCGACCGCGACGACATCCGCGGCGGATAGGACGGAGGCGATGTTACCGTGAGGTCCCCAAGTGCGGACGCTCCCATCTGCGCGCAAGGCCACGCCGACTCCGCGGTCCAAGGAGAGGGCGGTGACCCGGGGCTGGCTGACACCGGCGACGCCCGGCGTGAGTTCGGTGGGGACGGTGGCCCCGCTCAACCGGTGGACGGCTCCGGCTGTATCGAGGAAATACTCGCCCAGAAGCCCTGAGAACACACCGGTCACGTCGGACTGGCTGGAGGTGGGCAGAGGGTTGCCGGCGGTGTCATCGGCCGACACTCCCCAGGCCACAACTCGTCCCTCGGGGTGAAGGGCGAGGTTGCGCGTGGAGCCCGCCGCGAGCGGAAACTCCGTCAAAGGCGTGCCCGCGGCGGTGACGCGCAGGTTTACCCGGTTCAGGCCCGGGCGAAGGTCGAGCGTGGTCGGGAGTTCGGAGCGGGAGCCCCCGCCGTTGAAGCGGGTGCGAATCTGCGCGGTTTCGGAGGCCGCCGCGGCATCGAGAATGATCGAAGGGGTGCCGTGCGGCACGGAGGCCGAGTAGTGCGTGGTCTGCCCGGAGAAGGCCGGGCTCAGGGTGCCCGCGGAGAGGCTGAGGGCGGCCAAGTCGGCCTCGGCACCCTGTGCGCCTGCGCACGGCGGGTGCGAGAGCTGTGTGAAGGCGAAGATCGCGGCGACGAGGGGGCGAGGGATCGTGAGCATGCGCTTGTCGAGAAAGGGTGACCGGAGGGGTGTGTTTTTGAGTAGGTGGAGGCGCGTGAGCGCGGGCCAGCGCTGACTGGGCTGAACCACGTCGTTCCCCGCCGAATCGAGCATCGGGCTTTTTACGGAATGCGGGCTTGGCCCGCGCCGGCGGCTCCGCTCCGCTCCCCGACGCATGTCTCGAAACGTCGTCACTTTTCACTACACGCTGCGCGATACGCGCGGGCAGGTCATCGATGCCTCGTTGGGCGGTGATCCGGTTTCGTTTCTCGAGGGCGCCGGGCAGATCGTCGAGGGGCTCGAGGAGGGCCTGCGCGGACTGGCGGCCGGCACCCGCGCGACCATCGGCGTGCCCGCGGCCAAGGCCTACGGCGAGCACGACCCGGAGCAGGTGCAGCGTGTGCTGCGCTCGCTCTTGCCCATCGAGGGCGAGGTGAAGCCGGGCGACCAGTTCCGCGCCGGCTCCGACCAGTTCGCGCCGATCGTCACGGTCGTGAAGGTCGAGGGCGAGGAGCTGCTCCTCGACGCCAACCACCCGCTCGCGGGCGTGGACCTTGAGTTTGAGGTCGAGGTGCTCGGCGTGCGCGAGGCGACCAAGGAAGAGTGCGAACACGGCCACGCCCACGGCGACGCGCGTGGCGAAGGCGGCTGCGGCAACCACGACTGCGGCTGCAAAGGCTGAGATGTTTTGACCGCAGATGTCGCAGATGAACGCAGATAAAAGCAGGGATGACGTCCATCCGGAGCTGAGTCATGCGATCATCGGCGCCGCCATGCGCGTGCTCAACGAGCTGAAGCCCGGGCTGGACGAAAAGGTTTACGAAAATGCCCTGGTGCTGGAGCTCCGCGCGATGGGGCATCACGTGGAGCAACAGCGTTCATTTGAGGTCTTTTACCGAGGTCAACTCGTTGGGCGCATGGTGCCAGACCTGCTCGTGGACGGGAAGGTGGTGGTGGACCCCAAGGTCGCGGAAAACTTCCACGAGAACCACGTGGCCAAGATGCTGGGCTACCTCGCCATCACCGGCTTTGAGCTGGCCCTTCTGCTCAACTTTAAACACGCGAAGCTCGGAATTCGTCGGGTGGTGAAGTCAACCCGCCCCTGAACAGACCCTCTCGGTTTGTATCTGCGTCCATCTGCGAAATCTGCGGTCCCTCCTCCTCCTTCCCATCCCATGAAAGTTCTCGGCATCGATATCGGCGGCACCTCGCTCAAAGGCGCGCCCGTGGACACCAAGACCGGCGAAGTGCTCGCCCCGGGCCATCGCCTCGAAACCTCCGCGCGCCTCTCGCCGGCCGACATGGGCGCGGCTCTCGCGCGCATGGCCGCCCACTTTGACTGGAAGGGCCCCGTCGGGGTCGGCTTCCCCGGCGTCGTGCAGGGCCCCTATCTCCGCACCTCGGCCAACCTCCACCCCGACTTCGTCGGCCTCGATGCGGCCGCCGAGTTCGAGCGCATCGTCGGCGCCGAGGTGAGCCTGGTGAACGACGCCGATGCCGCCGGCCTCGCCGAGGCCACCTTCGGCGCGGGACGCGATGTCAAGGGCGCCGTGCTCATGCTCACCTTCGGCACCGGCGTGGGCTCGGCGCTCTTCATCGACGGCCTGCTCTACCCGAACTCGGAGTTCGGCCACCTGAAGAAGGACGGGCAGTCGTGGGAGAAATTCGTCTCGGGCGCGGCCAAGGAGCGGCGCGGGCTGGATTACCCGGCCTGGGCCGCGGACGTGAGCGAATACATCCGCGAACTCGAGGACCTCGTGTGGCCCGACCTTGTGATCGCGGGCGGCGGCATCAGCGCCGACCACGACAAGTGGTTTCCGCACCTGAAAATCCGCTCGCGGATCGTGCCGGCGCAGTTTCGCAACGACGCCGGCATCGTGGGCGCGGCCCTCCACGCCGCGCGCGCCCTCTGAGCCGCGATGCGCTCCGCCCGTCCGCCGGTGCTGATCGTCGGCCAGGGCCTCGCGGGCACCGCGCTGGCGTGGGCGCTGGAGCGGGCCGGCATCGACTTCGTGATCGTGGACGCCGGCCACGCGGGCGCTGCGTCGCGCGTGGGCGCGGGACTGGTCAACCCGGTCACGGGCGAGCGTTGGGTCGCCGCGCCCGGTTGGGCGGAAAAGGCGGCGGAAGCCCGCGCCTTTTATCGCGACCTCGAGGCGGCTTGGGGCGCGAGGTTTGTAACGGATCTTCGGATACGCCGCGAATGGCGGGGCGAGGCCGAGGCGGCGGCGGTGCGCGCCAAGGTGCTCCGCGGCGAGCTGGCGCCGTGGCTTCGGCCGGAGGGGCTGGAGCCGGGAGCCGCCTGGATCGAGGGCGCGTGGCGGGCGGACCTGCCGGCGCTGATCGCGGCGGGGCGGGCGCGCTGGCTGGCGCGCGGCGTCTTGCGCGAGGCGAGGCTCGAGGCCGTCGAGGCCGCGGCGTGGCCGGGCCCGGTGGTCTGGTGCGCGGGCGCGGCGGAGACCCGGCTGCCGGACATGAAGCCCGTGGGCGGCGAGACGCTCGAGCTGGCGGTCGAGCCCGCGCCGGGCGCCGGCTGGCGCGAGGACGTGGTGCGGCACGACGGCGTGTGGGTGCTGCCGCTCGACGGCGGGCGGGCCTGGGCCGGGGCGAGCTTCGTGCGCGACGAGGCGGAGCGCGCGGCGCGGCGCGAGGCCTTGCGCGCGAGCGTGCGGCGACAGCTCGCGGATCTCGCGTGGCGCGAGTTCGCGGTGCTCTCCGGGTGGCGGATGACCACGCCGGATCGCGAGCCGCGCCACGGGTGGCTGCCCGGCCGCGAGGGCCGCGAGGGTGTTTTCAACGGGCTCGGCTCAAAGGGCGCCCTGCTCGCTCCGGGGCTCGCTCGGCGCTGGGTGGGATGGCTGTCCGGCTGATCCCGGGCCGCGATCCGGCGAGGCCTTCGCGGCATCGAGCGCGCGAAGGGTTTTCTCCATGATCACCGTGGCCACGGGCTCGTCCATCATGTCCTCGTGCGCGCAGTGCAGCTCCTGCACGGTCAGGCGGCCGCGCACGTGGTTTTCCCAGTTGTGCGCGGGGGTCTTTTTCAAGCGGTGGAGCAGGCCGACATCGTAGCTCGTGCAGCGGAAGAGGAGCACGTCGCCGTCGTAGGGATCGGGCCGATACGCGTGGTAGGCGCGGAGGTTGGCCAGGCAGATCTTGTCGCGGTGCGGCAGGATGCCGCGGAGCCGGCCCTTGACGAAGGAGCCGGGGAGCACGCGGTCGAGGAGCTTGAGCCAGAGCACGCGCTGGGCGGGCGAGGGCCTGGGGAGGAAAAACTCGCGGAAGCGGCCGCGGGCGGCGGTGCGCCAGAACTTGTGGCCGAGCTTGCGGGCGAGATCGCGCACCACCTCCCAGGGGGTTTTGCGGACGATGAGGTCGTCGCACATCGAGTCCCAGAGCACGACCTGCTCCACGGGATAGCCGTCGGCGCGCAGGCGGCGCGCGGTCTCGTAGGCGAGCACGCCGCCGAAGGAGAAGCCGGAGAGGACGACGGGGCCGTCGGGGTGGATGTGCCGGATCTGGCTCGCCATCTCCTCGGCGAGGGCGCCGACGGTCTCGAGCGGCTCGGCGTCGTCGCCCACGCCGGGGTGGGCGAGCTCGTCGTAGTAGGGGCGCCGGCCCTTGAGGAGGGCGGCGCGCGGGACGCTGAGCTTCTCCACGCCGCCGACGCCGGGGATGTGAAAGAGCGGCGCGCCGGGGCCGTGGCCGCGGAGGCGGAGCCGCTCGGCCTGCGTCTCGTGCTCCGGCCATTGGCGGGCGAAGGCGGCGGGGCTGGGGTGCTCGTAGATCATCTGCATCGAGACGCGGCGGCCGAGGGCTCGCTCGATCTCGAGGGCCAGCTGAATGCTGAGGAGCGAATCGCCCCCGTGCTCGAAGAAGCTGTCGGTGGCGCGCAGGCCGGGCTGGCCGAGCACGCGGCGCCAGAGGGTGAGGAGCCGGCCGGCGAGGACGGCGTCGCAGCCCGCGGCGGCGGAGCCCGCGCCGTCGGACACGGAGGGGAAGGGCGTGGCGCTGCCCACGCCGGGATGCTCGTCGGCGAAGAGCGCGGCGAGGGCGCGCCGGTCCACCTTGCCGTTGGCATTGAGCGGGAGCGTATCCACTATCCGGATGCGCGCAGGCACCATGTAGTCGGGCAGGCTCTCGGCGAGGCGCGCGCGCAGCTCGGCCGACACCACGCCGGCGTCGGGCGCGGCGGCCACCGCGGCGACGAGCTGGCGGCCGGCGCCGGCCTCGCGGGCGAAGACGGTGCAGTTGCGCACGCCGGGCAGGGCGCGGAGCGCGGCCTCGATCTCGCCGGGCTCGATGCGGAAGCCGCGCAGCTTGATCTGGTCGTCCACGCGGCCGAGATACTCGATCAGCCCGTCGGGCCGCCAGCGGCAGCGGTCGCCGGTGCGGTAGAGGCGGGAGGCGGGGTCGGAGTCGAAGGGGTTGGGGATAAACTTCTCCGCGGTGAGCTCCTCGCGGCGGAAGTAGCCGCGGGCGAGGCCGGCGCCGCCGAGGAGGAGCTCGCCGGGCTCGCCGACGGGGACGGGCGCGAGCTGCTCGTCCACGATGTGGCACTCGGTGTGGTTGAGCGGGCGGCCGATCGGGATGGACGTGTTTTCCCATTCCGAGGCTGGGCCGATGCGGTAGGTGCAGGCGAAGGTCGTGCACTCGGTGGGGCCGTAGCCGTTGGTGAAGGTGACGTGCGGGAGGAGTTTTTGCGCGCGGCGCACGTGGCGGATCGAGAGCGCCTCGCCGCCGGCGAGCACGTGGCGGGCGAAGGCGAGCGTCTCGGGCCGGTGGTCGATGATCTGGTTGAAGAGGCCGGCGGTGAGCCAGAGGCAGGTGACGCGCTCCTCGCGGATCACCTGCTCGAGGCGGGCAAACTCGGGCCAGCGCTCGGGAAACACGACGCAGCAGCCGCCGTGCAGGAGCGCGCCCCAGAGCTCGAAGACGATCGCGTCGAAGGCGGGCGAGGCGAGGAGCAGGATGCGTTGCTCGGGGCCGAAGGGCGCGTAGTCCTGGTCGTGCACGAGGCGCACGATGCCGCGGTGGGGCACGGCGACGCCTTTCGGGCGCCCGGTGGAGCCGGAGGTGTAGATGATGTAGGCGAGGTTTTCGGGGGCCGCGAGCGGCGCGGGGTTGGCGTCGGGGTGGCGCGCGATGCCGGTCCAGTCCACGTCGAGGCAGATGGCGCGAGCGCGGGCCTCGGCCGGGAGGTGGTCGAGCAGGTGGCGCTGGGTGAGGATGGTCTCGGCGCCGGTGTCCTCGAGCATGACGGCGAGGCGCTCGGGCGGCGAGGCGGCGTCGAGCGGCACGTAGGCGCCGCCGGCCTTGAGGATGCCGAGCTGGCCGACGACGAGCTCGACGGAGCGCTCGGTGCAGATGGCGACGGGCTGGTCGGGGCGGACGCCTCGGGCGCGGAGGAAGTGGGCGAGGCGGTTGGCGCGGGAGTTGAGCTCGGTGTAGCTGAGGCCGGCGCCGTTCAGGCGGAGGGCTTCGGCGTGCGGGTGCCGCGCCACGATCTCCTCGAAAAGGCTCGCAACCGTGTGGTCTGGCAGCGGGGTCTTGCGCGTCGTCCATTCGGGCGGCGGCAGGGGGCGGACCGGCGCGAGTTCCGGGGCCGCCGTGAGAGACGCGGGGGCGGTGCTGCGAAGGGCGGAGGTCGGTTGAGCGTTCACGGTTCAATCGACCGGCCCGGACAAGAAAACTGTCAACAGAAGTGGCCGATCCCAAGCGGTTTGCCAAAATCCGCCCGGCGCCTTCTTAGACCGTCCGCCCCCGTGCCCTGACGGGAAAAACCCTCATGGCGACGCGACCGGAGCCGGTGGCGCGCGAAAACGGGTGGCGATGCAGGCGGGCGAGGCGGGGAGTTGCGCTGGGGGGCGCGGGCTCCTTTGGTCGCTGCTCGCCCCTCGCATGAACTACGACCTCGCCGCGTTTGCCGCC
This sequence comes from Verrucomicrobiota bacterium, assembly GCA_030605125.1. Lineage (GTDB taxonomy): Bacteria > Verrucomicrobiota > Verrucomicrobiia > Opitutales > Opitutaceae > IMCC26134_A. Next base: position 9,396 of record JAUWBD010000087.1, read on the forward strand.
GAATTTCCCTGGTTTTTTCCGCTCTGCGCGGCGCTGTTTGGCGCGATCGTCGGCAGTTTTCTCAACGTCGTCATCTACCGGCTCCCGTTGGAGAAATCGATCGTCACGCCCGGTTCGCACTGCGCCTGCGGCAAACCCATCGCGTGGTTCGACAACATCCCGGTGCTCTCGTGGTTCATCCTGCGGGGCAAGGCGCGCTGCTGCGGGCGGCCCTACTCGTTTCGCTATCCTTTCGTCGAGATGCTCACCGCGGGGCTCTTCCTCGCCTGCGCGCTGCAATTCGGCCCGGCGAAGGCGTTGCTCGGCATGTTGTTTCTCGCCTGCCTGGTGTGCGCGACTTTCATCGATCTCGACCACATGATCATCCCGGATCCTTTCACGATCTGGCTGGCGGTGGTCGGCGTGATCGCGGCCTTCGTGTTTCCCCAGCTGCACGGGGCGAGCGCGGAGCTGCCGCTGCTGGCGCATCTGCGCTCCGGCGGCGCGGCGGTGATGGGCGTGCTCGTGGGCTCGGGCGTGTTGCTCTGGATCGCGCTGCTCGCGGAGAAGGTGCTGCGCAAGGAGGCGATGGGCTTCGGCGACGTGACGCTGCTCGGCGCGGTGGGCGCCTTCTGCGGATGGCAGGGCGCGCTCTTCAGCATCTTTGGCGGGGCGATCGTGGGCTCGGTGTGGGTGGCGCTGGCGGCGATCTGGCAAAAGATCTCGGGCAAAAAAGCCCCGATCGCGCCGCGCGCTGAGAACGCGGAAGGCGAGGAGACGGAGAAAATCGGCCTCGGTGTGCACGTGCCCTTCGGCCCGATGCTGGCGGCGGGCGCCGCGATCTACTTCCTCGGCGCCGACCGCTGGTTTGACGAGTATCTGGCGAGCCTGGGCGGGCTGTTTTGAAGCGTTTGCGCCGCATCAGGCGCGCGAGCGGCCGCGCGGATCGGCGGCGGCGATCACGCCGAGGAGAACGCCGGCCGCGAAGCCGGTGGCGTGGGCGAGCACGTCCACGTTGGCCTCGCCGGCGCCGAGCAGCCCGAGCACGACGAGCCCGGAGAGGAGCGGCAAGGCGAGCGCGCGCCATCTGCGTCCGCTCGCGCCGAAGCCCCGCGCCACGAGCCGCAGCGCGCGGCCGGTGAGCAGGCCCAGCCCGGCGAAGACCGCGGTGGAGGCGCCGAGCGAGCGGTAGGGCTCGCCGTGGTGGATCGCGACCGCGGCCACGTTGCCCAACAGCGCGGCCGCGGCGAGCAGGCCCCAGGCGAGGAGCGGGCGGCGCAGGGTGTGGACGAGCGCGGTAAACACGAGCAGGCCCGAGCCGGCGTTGGAGACGAGGTGGCCGAGGTCGCCGTGGAGCCAGAGGGCGGTGGCGGCGCGCCACCACTCGCCGTGGGCGAAGACGCGCTCGGCGTCGAGGAGCGCGGCGTCGGGCAACGCGGGGTGCGAGAGCTGAACGTGGAAGGCGGCGAAGAGCGCGAGCACCCACACGAGCGGCGAAAGGGGGATGCGTGCGCGCGGCGCGGGGCCTTCGAGGGCGAGCCGCGGCGGGGGCCAGCCGCGGCTCTCGCGTTCGAAGCAGTCGAGCTGGTGGCGGATCGCGGGGAGGTCGGCCTCGGGCGCGACGCGGAGCTCGTGGCCAAACTCGGTGGCGACGATCCAGCAGGGGCGGCCCATGGCGAGGACGACGAGGGCGTGGAGGCGCGCCTCGGCTTCGGTGGCGTAGGCGCCGACGGTGGTCGTGGCGGGCGCATCCGCATCGGGCGAATCGCCGGGGGCGGCGTCGGGCGCGGGATGCGGGAGTTCGGGCATGGACGCCAAGCTATACCGATCGGCGGCGGATTGGCAGGCGAAGCGTCGGAAAAATTGCGGGGGCGGGAGGGCGCGCCGCGGGCCGCGGCGGTGTCGCTTGGAAAATCATCGGCGCCTGCTAGGAGACGAGCATGCGCTTCCTGTTGTGCGGGATCTTGGCTCTTTCGGTGGCTCTCAACGTGGTGCTGCTGCTGGAGCGGCCGACGCGCGGCTTGGCTCGGGTGGCGGCGCCGAAGCAGAACGGGGCCGCCGCAGCGGGGACCGGGGCGGCGGCGCCCGTGGATGTTTCGCGCTTGGATCCGGAGCTGGTGCGAAACCTAGGCGCGGGCGACCCGGTGTCGTTGCGAGACTTTCTCGTCGCCTGCGGCATGGACCGCGAGGCGATCCGATGGTTGGTGACTTGCGCGATCCGGCATCGACACGAGCCGGAGAGAACCCAGGCGATCTGGCGCACGCGAGGCGAGGGTTGGTGGAAAGCGGTCCCCAACTGGTGGGATGTGGCAGGACGGGAGCGCATCGACGCGAATGAGCAGAAGGAGATCGAGGCGATCATCGGGGACTATCCGCTGCGTGAGCTTCCGTGGGAAGTGGAGCGATGGGATTTTTTGAATGTCGAGAAGCGGGCGGCCCTGAGGAATCTGAAGCAGGATTACGCCGAATTGAGGACAAAGCTGCCGCCCGCGCCGTGGCTCCCTGCGGAAGCGGAAATGAACCGGCGGCTCGACGAGGAATATCGGCGCGATTTGGAGACGTTGCTGAGCAAGGCGGAGCTGCAAGAGCACGATTATCGCGAGGCGGCGGAATACATGGGACAATCGTTGGCGCAATACGACCTGAGCGAGGTGGAGTTGCGGGCTCTGTTCGCGTTGCAGGAGGAGCAAAAGAGCGCCGTGGCTGCCCTCGCGCGGAAATATTCCGGAAGCCGCGTGGATGATCCTTTCGCGCCACTGGGCTTCGGTTGGTCTGATCCGAAGGCTGCCGCCGAGGCCAGGGAGATTGCGCAGAGTTATGACACGAAGTTTGCCGCTTTGATCGGCGAGGAGCGGCTGGCGAGGGGAAATCGCGAGGCGGATGAGGGATTCCGAAGCATCGTGAGGCTCACGGACAAATTTCGTCTGCCAAAACCGGAGGCGGAGCGGCTCCACGCCCTGCTGACCTCGGCGGAGACCGAGCTGCGCGAGGGTGATTGGCGTCTTCTGCCGGACGAGGACCGCGCGACTCGGCTCGCCGCGATCCGGGAAGACGCGATGGGCGAGATATCCGCGCGCTTCCCTCCTGAGGGAGTCGAGCTTTTCGTAAAGCAGATCGGCTGGCGCTACAGCTGGCTCACTCGGTCCGAGTGAGCGCCGCACGGCCGGCTCACGGCTGGCCGCGCGTGTCGGTCTCGCGGCCGAGCAGCCACTCGAAGGCGATCTGCTGGTGGAGCGGCGGCGGCACCTGGTGGCCGCCCTCGAAGGCGAACACGCCGACCGTGCTGCCCGCCCGCCGCAGCACGGCTCCGTCGCGCTCCACCCAGCTGTTGGCCGGGGCGTCGAGGTTGCCGTTGACCATCGCGATGCGCATGCCGGCGGGGTAGGGGAGATCGTAGTATTTCACGCCATTGAGCCAGCCGCCGTTGGCGTAAACCCCGGCCCACGGATGCGCGACCTTGGCGGTGTAGTGGTAGGCGCGCGCCGCGCCGCCCGAGGTGCCTCCGAGAAAAATCCGCGCGGGGTCGAGGCGCACGCGGCTGAGAATCTGCGGAAAAACCTCGCGGAAACGCAGGAGCATCTCGGCGCCTTTTTCCTCGCTGCGCGTGTTGCTGAACTGGCCGCAGGCCACGAGGAGCAGGCCGCTTTTCTCGGCGGCCTCCATGTGGCTTTTCACGTAGCGCGCGGCCTTGCCGCCGGGGTGGAAAAGGATGAGCGCGGGCGGCGGCGGCGCGCCCTCGGCGAGCGCGGCGGAGGGCGTATAGACGAAGAGATCGGTGGGGTGCTCGCCGGTGGTGACGAGGTGGGCGAGCTTGCCGCCGAGCTCGGCGACGAGGGCGTTGAGGTCGTCCTCCATCTCGGCCCATTCGGCCAGCCAGGCGCGGTCGATGGCGCCGAAGTGATCGACGGGAAACACGCGCTCGTCGCCATCGTCGCGAAAGCGCAAAACCACGCGCCCGGCCGCCTCCTCGTAGCGCACGAGCTCGGCACGGAAGCTGTTCCCCTCGACGGGAAACCAGGCGCGTTCGTCGCTGTTGGCGCGGAGCCCGGGCGGGACCGCGAAGAGGGCAAACGCCAGCAGGACGACGAGAGCGAGGAGCGTGCGGGTCATGGCGTCAGCATTGGCGCGACCGCCCACGCCCGAAAATGACAAAAGCGCCCGTGGCGCAAGGTTTCGCCGAATTCCAGCCTGCCGCCGGCCCGCGGCCTCCGCCGATGCCAATAATAGCATCGCGCCTCCCTTCCGCGTTTCGCCAGTGCCGTGCGGTATCGGCGCGTCATGCGACCCCAACCCCTCCCCGCGCGCGACCGCCCCCGCCGCGCCTCGCTCAGCCTCCTGTTCCTCGTCTGCGCCGTGGCCTCCCTCCTCTGCGCCGCGCCCCGCGCCCAGGCCGCGCGCGGCCGCCCCTACATCAACGCCGCCAAGACCACCTTCGTCGCCGACAACGGCAACCTGCTCCGCGGCGCCATCATCAGCACCGAGACCGGCTCCTCGCCGAGCGTGGCCCAGCTCGAGGGCATCAAGGCCGTCGGCCTCAACGCCGTCCACTGCTACGCCGAGCGGCGCGACTACGGCTACTCCGCCGGCGCCCGCTATGCCGCCGTGGACCTGGCCGTGCAGCGCACGCGCGAGGCCGGGCTTTACCTCGTCATCACGATCGGCGGCGGCGGCTTCGACGCCAACTTCAACTCCGCGTTCTGGAATTTCTACGCGCCGCGCTACGCCCACGAAACCCATGTGCTCTACGAGATCCAGAACGAGCCCGCCGCCGGCAGCCCGCCCTACTCGGGCAACGCCGCGCTCATGCAGATGCAGCTCACGTGTTACAACATCATCCGCGCCGCCGCGCCCGACACGCCCGTGATGTTCATGAGCTACTCCAGCTTTGAGAACGGCCCCGGCGTGCTCCAGGACATCGCCGCGCTCGGCTCCTCGGTGGATTGGAGCAAGGCCTGCATCGCCTTCCACGGCTACGGCGAACGCGGCCCCGCCGCCATCCGCCAGTGCCTCGAGACCGTGCTCGCCGCCGGCTACCCGTGTTTCCAGACCGAGTTCTATCGCTGGCCCTGGGGCACGGGCAACTTCGCCCTCGGCTCCGGCCCCTCGCTTTACCAGGACGTGGACGAGACCGGCGACCTCGAGCGGCTCGGCGTCTCCTGGTTGAGTTTCCTCACCCTTGCCGGCGTGACCAACGACGCGCGTTTCAAGACCCCGCTCAACCGCGGCGGCGTCACCTGGACGCCCGATTTCGGCACCTGGCCCGTCCCCGGCCGCGCCGTTTACGGCAACGGCGGCGAGCCTCGCCTCGCCTCCCGCGCCATCACCGTGCGCATCCAGGCCGAGGACTTCGACCTCGGCGGCCAGGGCGTCGCCTACCACGACCTCACCGCGACCAACTCCGGCGGCGCCTACCGTCCGGGCGAAGGCGTGGACATCCAGACCACGACCGACACCGGCGGCGGCCACAACGTCGGCTGGATCAGCAACGGCGAGTGGCTCGAATACACCACGATCATCCGCGAGGCGGGCCTCTACACGCTCAGCCTTCGCGTCGCCTCGCCGCAGACCGCCAACAGCCTCCGCGTGCGGCTCGCCGGCGCCGACCTCACCGGCGCGTGGGCTTTCGCCGGCACCGGCGCCAACCAAGCCTGGACCACGATCTCGCGCACCGTGGATCTACGGCCCGGGCAACAGGTGCTGCGCGTCGAGGCGCTATCCTCCGGCTTCAACCTCAACTGGATCGAGATCGCCCCCGTCGCCGCCGGCGTGCTGCCCAACGGCACCTACCGCGTGCTCGCCCGCTCCACCGGCAAGGCCGTCGGCGTCGTCGGCGCCTCCACCTCCAACGGCGCCAAGCTCGAGCAGCGCGCCTACACCGCCGCGACCCACCAGCGCTGGACCTTCACCCACCGCGGCGCCAACCACTACACGATCACCAGCGCGCAGGGCGGCCGCGCCATCGACTCCGCCGCCGGCAGCTCCCTCAGCGGCGACAACCTCAGTATGTGGGGCGTATCCGGTTCCGTCGGCACCCTGAACCAACGCTGGATCGTCACCGCCACCGACTCGGGTTTCTTCAAGCTCATCAACGCCAACACCGGCCTCGCCATGGAGATCGCCTCCGCCTCCGCCGCCGACGGCGCGCGCATCCAGACGAGCGAATACGCGGGCGGCGCCCACCAGCAGTGGTCTCTCGGCGCGCCGTTCGCGGTTTCGATCACCGCGCCCGACGCCGACCTCGGCGGAGTGGAGGGCAACGGCGGCCGGCTCCTCGTCTCGCGCGACGTCGCCTTTTCCACCTCGCTCACCGTCAACCTCGCCCGCGGCGGCACCGCCGTATCCGGAACCGACTACGCCGCGCTCCCGTCGAGCGTCACCATCCCCGCCGGAGCGACGAGCGTCGAGCTCACCGTATCCACGGTCCCGGGACAACTCCCGCCGCAGGACCGCGAGCTCGTGGTCTCCCTCGCACCCGGCGCGGGCTACGACGCCGGCGTGCCGTCCTCGGCCACGCTCACCATCCGGGCGCGTGACGCTTTTGCGGAGTGGGTCGCCGCCACCTTCCCCGAGCCCCAGCGGGCCGATCCGCACGTCAGCGGCCCGCTCGCCGCGCCCTTCGGCGACGGCCTGCCCAATCTCCTCCGCGCCGCGCTCGGTCTTGGCTCCGCCCCGGTGCCCGCGGGCTCCTTGCCCGCGCTCACGCACGAGGGAGGGCATCTCGTGCTGCGCTATCGCCAACTCGTCGGCGGCCAGGGCCGGCCGGGCATCGACTATGCGGTCGGCGGGCTGCTCTACCTCGTCGAGGTGGCCCACGATCTCGGCGGCGGCGCTTGGGCGTCGGGCGAAAGCGTGGTCGAGCCTCTGGGAGCGCCGCAGGCGATCGACGGCGTCACGGAGCTCGTCGCCGTGCGCATGAAGGCGCCGCTCGCCGAGCGAGCTCGCGCCTTCCTGCGGCTCCGTGTCGTGCGCTCCACGCCCTGATGCGTAACGAGCCCGGGCAGCGGGCGCCGATATCGTGTCACGGCGACCACCCGCGGCATGCCGGCGCGGCGCGCCACCTTTTCGCTTGCCGCTCCCGCCTTCGCCGGAAGGGTGACGCCCATCCGCGAGGGGCGGCTCTCATCCGCCCCTCGCTCCCTCTCTCCTTTCCCCTCACTCCCTTCTCGCAGATGGCCGCCGCCTACACCGAAGCCTCGATCAAGACCCTCTCCCCGCTCGAACACATCCGCCTGCGCCCCGGCATGTATATCGGCCGCCTCGGCAACGGCGCCCACCCCGAGGACGGCATCTACGTCCTGCTCAAGGAGACCATCGATAACTGCATCGACGAGTTCACCATGGGCTTCGGCAAGAAGATCGAGGTCGAGCTCACCGACCGCACCCTGCGCGTGCGCGACTACGGCCGCGGCATCCCGCTCGGCAAACTCGTGGACTGCGTGTCCATCATCAACACCGGCGCCAAATACGACTCCGAGACTTTCCAAAAAGCCGTCGGCCTCAACGGCGTCGGCCAAAAGGCCGTCAACGCCCTCTCCTCCCACTACCGCGCCCAGGCCATCCGCGACGGCCAGACCAAGATCGTCGAATTCATCGGCGGCAAACTCACCAAGGAGACCAAGATCATCGCCGCCGCCTCCGGCGAAAAAAACGGCACCCTCGTCGAGTTCACCCCCGACACCGCCCTCTTCGGCCAGGACTTCAAGTTCCGCCTCGAATTCATCGAGGACATGCTCTGGAACTACGCCTACCTCAACCGCGGCCTCACCCTCGTCTTCAACGGCAAGGCCTACAAATCCGAGCACGGCCTCCGCGACCTCCTCTCCAAGAAACTCACCGGCGAGCCGCTCTACCCGCTCATCCACCTCGAGGGCGAGGACATCGAGGTCGCCATCACCCACGCCGGCCACTACGGCGAGGAATACTACTCCTTCGTCAACGGCCAGCACACCACCATGGGCGGCACCCACCTCGCCGCCTTCCGCGAGGCCTTCGTCCAGACCCTGCGCAACTTCTTCAAGAAGGAATACGACGCCGCCGACATCCGCCAGTCGATCGTCGCCGCCGTCTCCATCCGCGTGCAGGAGCCCGTCTTCGAATCGCAGACCAAGACCAAGCTCGGCAGCGCCGACGTCGGCCCCAAGGGCCCGAGCGTGCGCAACTTTGTATCCAATTTTCTCGGACAACAGCTCGACAACTTCCTCCACCGCAACCCCGAGATCGCCGCCGAGCTGAAGCGCAAGATCGAGGAGAGCGAGCGCGAGCGCAAGGAGCTCGCCGGCATCCGCAACCTCGCCCGCGAGCGTGCCAAGAAGGCCTCCCTCCACAACAAGAAGCTCCGCGACTGCCGCGCCCACCTCGGCACCAAGGACAAACGCGCCGAGGAGAGCTCCCTCTTCATCGTGGAGGGCGACTCCGCCGCCGGCTCCCTCACCGCCTGCCGCGACGTGCACACCCAGGCCGTCTTCGCGCTGAAGGGCAAACCGCTCAACACCTACGGCCTCACCAAGAAGGTCATTTACGAGAACGAGGAGTTTCACCTCCTCCAGAGCGCCCTCAACATCGAGGAGGGCATGGACGGCCTGCGCTACAACAAGGTCATCATCGCCACCGACGCCGACGTGGACGGCATGCACATCCGACTGCTGCTGATCTCGTTTTTCCTGCAATTTTTCCCCGAGCTCATCACCCAGGGCCACCTCTTCGTCCTCGAGACCCCTCTCTTCCGCGTCCGCAACAAGAAGGAGACGCGCTACTGCTACTCCGAAGCCGAGAAACAGGCCGCCCTGCACAAGCTCGGCCAAAACGCCGAGATCACGCGCTTCAAAGGCTTGGGCGAAGTGAGCCCGAGCGAGTTCAAGGACTTCATCGGCGAAAACATGCGCGCCGAGAAGGTCACGCTCGAGCACCTGCACAACAGCGCCGAGCTGCTCGAGTTCTACATGGGCAAGAACACCCCGAAGCGGCAGGACTTCATCATCGAAAACCTGCGCGTGGAGAAGGACCTCGTAGAGGCCTGATTCGCCGCGGGCTCCGTGGTAGGGTCGTCGCTTGCGACGACCGCGCCCGCGTTTCGATCACATCCGCGCCCCAAACCGGCATTCGCAAGCGAACGCCCTACAGTTAAAATGCCGCAGTAGGATGGAAATCTGTGCGTTTTCTGTGCGTTATTCTTTTGTTTTAACCACGGATAGCACGGATGGACACGGATAAGAAGAACAACCGCGGATTTCGCGGATGGGCGCGGATTAAGGCAGGCATGATGACTCATTAGTGGCTGTTTTTTAGATTCTTAGGGCTTATCGGCGTCTTCTTTATCCGCGCCCATCCGCGCCATCCGCAGTCAAAAAATTCCAGTCCTCCGCCTTCTCGCTCCCGGGCTTGATTCGAAGATATATCTGTGCGATATGACGCCGTGGCTCGCACGCGCCAGTTTGATCTCTCTGCGCTCACTCTCCGCCTCCAGGCGCAGGGGCCGCTGAGCGCGCAGAGCCTCGCCGCCACCTTTGGCGTGGACCGTTCCAACATCTCCCGCGCCCTCAGCGCGCTTGGCCCGGAGGCGGTGGTTCGGCTCGGCACCACGCGCGGCAGCACCTACGCCCTCCGCCGCTCGGTCCGCACGCTCGGCGACAGCTTCCCGATTCGCCGCATCGACGCCGAGGGCCGCGCCCACGACTGGGCGGAGCTCACCGCGCTCCATGGCGGCTGGCGCCTCACTTGGGCCGACCCCGCCCGCGCGCCCGGCTGGGCCGAGCCGCTGCTCGGGCTCGGCGGCTTCAGCGAGGGTTTTCCGTTCTTCCTGGGCGAACTGCGTCCGCAGGGCTTTCTCGGCCGCGCCATCGCCCGCGCCCTGCCGGCCGCGCTCGGGCTCGACGCCGATCCGCGCAACTGGCCGGGCGACGACGACACGCTGGTCTATCTGGCCAGCGAGGGCGAGGACCTGCCGGGCGACCTCCTCGTCGGCGACGTGCCGCTGCGCCGCTTCCAAGCACGCCTGCTCGCGCCGCCCGCGCCGCTGCCCGACTCGGCGCGCGCCACGCGTTACCCCGAGATCGCCGCCACCGCCGCGGCCTTCGGCGCGGCGGGCTCCTCGGTCGAGGGCGCGCAACCCAAGTTTCTCCTCGCCCTCGAACACCTCGGGCCGGTGCTCGTGAAGTTCACCGACCACCTCTCCACGCCCACCGGCCGCCGCTGGGGCGACCTCTATGTGGCGGAGGCGGTCGCGCAGTCGCTCCTGCACGCGCACGGCGAGGTCCACGCCGCCCCGCGGCTCGTGCACGCGGGCGACCGCATCTTCCTCGAAACCCCGCGCTACGACCGCGTCGGTGCGCACGGGCGGCGCGGCGTCGTATCCTTGCGGGCACTACACGATGCCTTCGACGGGCCCGACGCCGCCCAGTGGCCCGCCGCCGCGGCCTCGTTGCACGCTCGCGGCCTGATCGACGCCGCCGCGCTGCGCTCCGTGCGCCTGCGCCACGCCTTCGGCCGCCTGATCGGCAACAGCGACATGCACTTCGGCAACCTCGCCTTCTGGTTTGGCGACGAGGCGTCCTTCCG
>JAUWBD010000259.1 GCA_030605125.1 Verrucomicrobiota bacterium
GAAGGATTTCCCCGTCTTCTACAAACACCGCATCCCCAACGGCAGCCTCGGCCGCTGCCTCATCACCCACTACCAGCTCCCGATCAAGATCGGCGACGTGGTCATCAAGCCCGGCGACGTGGTGCTCGGCGACATCGACGGCGTCGTGGTCGTGCCGCGCGACATCGCCTACGAGGTCCTCGTCCGCGCCGAGGAGATCAAGGCCAACGAAAAGAAGATCTTCTCCTGGGTCGCCGAGGGCCAGAACGTGCACCAGATCACCGAAAAAGGCGGCTACTTCTAGCCCGCCCAACCTCGCTCGCGCCACGTCTTCGTCGGCGGCCCGAAGCGGGGGTGCGAGACAAGGACGGCGGAAGCCGCGCGAGGATTATCGGAAAAGCGCGCAAAACATCCGCACGGGCCGCGTGCGGTTCGCGCACGACGCCGCGATCACGGTCGTGGCGTGGTTGCGGTCGTGGTCGTGGTCGTGGTTGCCGGTCGTGGTTGCGGGGCGCTCGGCGCAAAACACGGCCGTGATTCGGCTCCTGAGGCCGAGCCGTCTCAATCGGACGGCCATCTCTTGTCGTTTAAAAATGGTGCTCAGGACAGGACTCGAACCTGCACGCCTCACGGCACACGCCCCTCAAACGTGTGTGTCTACCAATTCCACCACCTGAGCATGACTGACAAAGAGGAAGGCGGAGAGAGACAAACGCCCCACGGGCTGACAAGCCCCAAAATTCACCTTTTTCAAAATCGGTTTTGACCCTCCGCCCCCGCCCCGGAACGGTCCCCCGCAACGCGTCTCCCGACGCGCCAGCCATGACGTTCGACGACACCCTCCAGGCCCTGCTCCGTTCCTACGCGACCGAAGGCGGCATCAACCACCTCGACGGCAGCAACCTCCCCTCCGAGGCCTCCGTCAACCGCCTCGCCTCGGATGTCATGCACCTGCTCTTCCCCGGCTACTTCGAGACCGAGCCCCTCACCCGCGACGCCGTGCGCGAGCACACCCGCCGCCGCCTCGTCTCCGTGCACGAGCGCCTGCGCAACGACGTCGAAAAATCGCTCCGTTTCGCCGGCGGCGGCGACACGGCCTCGCCCGCCGAGCGCGCCTCCGCCATCGCCGACGCCGTGCTCGCCCGCCTGCCCGAGCTGCGCCGCATCGTCCAGACAGACGTGCAAGCCGCCTACGCCGGCGATCCCGCCACGCGCCACGTCGAGGAGATCATCCTCGCCTACCCCTGCGTGCTCGTCGTCTCGCTCCAGCGCTTCGCCCACGAGCTCTACCGCCTCGGCGTGCCGCTCCTGCCGCGCATGATCACCGAATACGCCCACGAGCGCACCGGCACCGACATCCACCCCGGCGCCCGCATCGGCGAGTATTTCTTCATCGACCACTGCACCGGCGTGGTGATCGGCGAGACCGCCACCATCGGCCACCACGTCAAAATCTACCAGGGCGTCACCCTTGGCGCGAAATCCTTCGAGGTGGACGCCGAAGGCAACCCCGTGAAGGGCGTGAAACGCCACCCCGACGTCGGCGACCACGTGACGATCTACGCCCACGCCACCATCCTCGGCGGCGACACCCGCATCGGCACGCACTCCATCGTCGGCGCCAACGTCTGGCTGCTCGAAAGCATCCCCGACAACAGCATCGCCTACTATCGCAACGAAAACCTCGTCGTGCGCTCCCGCAAAAAACGCGAGACCGCCGTCGAGTCGCGCAAGCAGGACGAGCTGCAGGCCTGGAACTGGTCGATCTGAGCGGCGAAACGGAGGGCCCACCGGGGCCCGCACCGCGCGGCCCTCACTCCTTCGCCGGAGCCGGGTCGTCCTCGTCGTCCCCGAAGGTGATCTTCAGGTTGAAAAGCGGCAGCAGGCAGAGCAGCCCGACGACCGTGAGGCCCAGCACCGCGTAGCCCGCGGCGTCGTGCACGAACCCCTCGATCGCCTCGTGGCCGTAGTTGTAGGCCCACGACGTGAGGAAGAGGCCGCGCAGCAGGTTGGTGAGAAACGCGAAGCACATCGAGGCCACGACGAGCGCGACTTTTTTCCAGAGCTTGTCGAGAAACACCGCCGCGAGAAACGAGCCCGCGAAGAGACAGGCCGTGAGCGAGCGGATGCCCGAGCAGGCGTCCTCCACGCCCACCTGGTTGGGCTTGCCGTCGGCCAGCGGCGGCAGCACCAGCACGTTGCCCTGCTGCTCGATCGGCAGCCCGAGGATGTCGAAGACGAAGAACACCACCGTCGTCACCTTGCGCAGCAGGAAGAGGCTTAGGTTCTGCTCCACCGCCGAGACCATCGGCGCCGAGACCAGCCACACGCAGACGGGAAACACGAAGAGCGAGACCAGCCGCACGCGCGCGTCGTCGATCCAGCGCGCGCCGCGCCGGGCGGAGGGGGCCTCGGGGGCGTTGATGAAGAGCAGCGGCAGCAGCAGCGCCGCCGAGCCCAGCGTGATGGCCAGCGTGCCGGGATAGGAAGAGCCCGCGCCGGCGCGATAAAACGCGCCGAGCAAAAACATCGCCGCGCCGCCGGCCATCGCGCCGTAGGCGAGCAGGTTGAGCAACAGGTTCGCGCCGCCGCCGGCGCGCGGGCTGTCCGCCGCGCCGCAGGCCGCCGCCGCCTCGCGGATGCGACCCCAACGATCATGGATCACATAGCCGACAAAGGCCGGCACGAGCCAGCCGAAGCCGTAGTCGTCCTTCGTGCTCCACCAATGCGACTGGTCCCAGGAGACGAAGCCCCAGAACGCGAAGGCCACCAGCAGGGCGCCGGCGAACGGCATCGGGACGGCGGCGACGAATTTCTGCCAAAGTTCCTTCATCGGGGTTTTACCGGCGAGACAAGGGCGGGAAGCCGCCCGAACTCAAGCCCCGGCGGCGGGTGATGTTGCGCAGCGTCACGATGCTCGACGTCGGCGCTGCTCAGGCCGCGGTGAAGACGAGCGAGCAATTCGTGCCGCCGAAGCCGAAGCTGTTGGCGAGCGCGGCGCGCACGGGCTTGGTCACCGCGGTGTTGGGCGTGACATTCAGCCCGAGCGCGGCGACCGCGGGGTCGAGCTCGGCGAGGTTGATCGTCGGCGGCACCACGCCCTCGGCGATGGCCTTGACCGCCGCGAAGGCGCCCATCGCGCCGGCCGCGCCGAGCAGGTGGCCCGTCATCGATTTCACGCCGCTCACGTGCAGCTTCTCCTTCACGTCGGCGAAGACGTTCGCGATCGCCGCCGCCTCCTCGCCGTCGCCGCCCGGGGTGGAGGTGGCATGGGCCGAGACGTAGTCGATGGCGGCCGGCGCGAGGCCCGCGTCGGCGAGCGCGGCGCGCATCGAGCGGGCCGAGCCCTCGGCGCCGGGCGCGAGCGAGGAGAGGTGGTAGGCGTCGGCCGAGGCGCCGTAGCCGGCGAGCTCGGCGTAGATCCGCGCGCCGCGGGCGAGGGCGTGCTCGCGTTCCTCGAGCACGAAGACCACCGCGCCCTCGCTGAGCACGAAGCCGTCGCGGGCCGCGTCGTAGGGGCGCGAGGCCGCCTCGGGCGCGTCGTTGCGCGTCGAGAGCGCCTTCATCTGCGCAAAGGCGCCCACGGCGAGCGGCGTCACGGTGCTCTCGGCGCCGCCCGCCACCATCACGTCGGCCTGGCCGCGCGCGATCATGGCCGCCGCCTCGCCGAGCGCGTGCCCGCTCGTGGCGCAGGCCGAGGCCACGGCGTAGTTGGGCCCTTGGAGATTGAGCGCGAGGCTCACCTGGCCCGCCAGCAGGTTGGGCGCGATCTGGATGATGAAGAAGGGGGATATCTTGCGGAAGCCGCCAGCCTTCCACGTTTCCTGCGTCGCCTCGATCTCGGGCAGGCCGCCGAGGCCGACGCCGAGGTTCACGCCAAACCGGGTGGCGTCGAGCCGGTCGCGCAAGGCGTCGAGCCCCGAGTCCGCGTAGGCCTCGATCGCGGCGGCCGCGCCGAGGTGGGTGAAGCGGCCGAATTTCTTCGCGTCCTTCGGCGAGAAGGCGCTGCTCAAGGCCTCGCCCGCCGCGCCGCGTGGATGCAGCGGAGCCGGCAGCGCCGCGGTGGGCTCGAAGCCGCGCACCTCGCCGGCGATCTTGGCCGAGCACTGGGTGGCGTCGAAACGCGTGATCGGCCCGATGCCCGAGCGGCCTGCGCGCAACCCCTCCCAAGTGGAGGCGGCGGTGAGCCCGAGGGGCGTGATCGCGCCGAGACCGGTGACAACGACGCGGCGGCGTTGGGGAGCAGGGTGTTGGATCATGACAAGGATGACGACGTGAGGAGTTTTCGGCGAAGGGACCCGAAAGAAAACCGCCGACCCTGAGCCTGCCCGCTCCCGCCCTCAACGCCGGATTTCCCCCCTCCCGCGCCCCCCGCGCGGGCACGCCAGCCGCGCCTACCCCGGCCCCCCCCCCCCCGGCGGTGGCAAGCCCCCCCGCCGCCGCGGCGCGCCCCCCGTCGCCCGCCGCTGTTACGCCGCCGCTC
>JAUWBD010000051.1 GCA_030605125.1 Verrucomicrobiota bacterium
CTCCGGCGCCGCCACCGCCAAGCAGGCCGCCGCCGCGCTTCGCACCGTGCGCAAACGCCTCGCCTCCGAGTGGGGCGTCGCCATGTGCGCGCCGCCCTTCGTGAACACGCCCGTCGAGGTCATGCGCGCCGTGCTCTTTAATCCCGGCAACAAGGAGAACGGCGGCATCTTCTCGCACACGCAGAGCTGGGCCGTGCTCGCCGAGATCGCCGCCGGCGACGGCGACCGCGCGTATGAATATTACCGCGCGTTTCTGCCCGCCGCGCAAAACGACCGCGCCGACCGCCGCGAGATCGAGCCCTACGTGCATTGCCAAAGCACGCACTCGCAGTTCTCGAAAAAACTCGGCGTCTCCCGCGTGCCCTGGCTTTCCGGCACCGCGTCGTGGGCGCACTTCACGGCGCTCAACCACATCCTCGGCATCCAGCCGACGGCTACCGGCCTGCGCATCGATCCGCGTATTCCGAAGGCCTGGCCGGGCTTCACGGTGACGCGTCGCTTCCGCGGCCTGACGCTCCACATCGAGGTGAAGAACCCCCACGGCGTGAACCGCGGCGTCACGCGCCTCCTAATCGACGGCGAAGTCATCGACGGAAACACCGTGCCCATCGCACGCCTGCGCGACGGCGCCAAGCTCGTCGCCGAGCTCGGCGGGTAGGAGGTCGGGCGCGACCGCCGGGCGCGCCGCGTCGGAGTGGCAAAGGCTGAGAGGCACGGGCGGCGGGCCCGGCGGTCCCGCCCTACCGGTAAATCCATGGATCATGGAGCCTCCTCCGCCGTAAACCCACCCGCCGACACGCGGAAGATTTCCCAGTCGCCGAGCTCGGCGGCGGGCAGCTCGGTGCCGGTGGCGAGCACCTGCCGCTCCTCGCCGAGCGCGGCCCAGAAGCGGCGGCGGCGGGCGGGGTCGAGCTCGCCGAGGACGTCGTCGGCGAGGAGCACGGGTTGCACGCCGGTCGCGGCGCGCACGTGGTTCACCTGCGCGAGACGGAGGGCGAGGACGAGGGAGCGTTGCTGGCCCTCGGAGCCGTAGTCCTTGGCCGGGCGGCCGCCAACGCGGAGCGCGAGGTCGTCGCGATGCGGGCCCGAAAGCGAGGAGCGAAACTGGAGGTCGCGGGCGCGGGTTTTTTCGAAGTGGGCGCGCCAGGCGAAGGCGGCGTCGGATGGGACGGCCGAGGCGGCTGCATCGGTGTCGGGCTCGTAGGCGAGGCTGGCGGGCTCGGCCTCGGCGCTGAGCGCGGCGTAGGCGGCGGCGACGTGGGGCGCGAGCGTCTCCACGCCGGCGCGGCGGGCGGCGACGAGGGCGGCGGCGGCCTCGGCGAGCGGGGCCTCGAAGGCGGCGAGCTCAGCGGCGCTCGCCTGGCGCTTGAGGAGCTGGTTGCGGCCCTCGAGCGCGCGGTGGTAGTTGGTCAGCGAATACAGGTAGCGGGCGTCGGTGCCTGCGAGGGCGAGGTCGAGCCAGCGGCGGCGCAGGGCGGGCGCGCCGCGCACGAGCTGCTGGTCCTGCGAGGAGAAGACGACGGTGGGGAAGCGCCCGAGGAAGTCGGCGAGGCGGGTGATGCGCTCGCCGTCGCAGGTCACTTCCTTGCCGCCGGGGCGAAGGGTGATGACCACGCGGCTGGGCCCGTAGGTCTCGTGGTCAAACTCGGCGGCGAGGGCGCCCTCGCGTTTGCCTTGGGCGATGAGGAGCGAGGCGTCGGCGGTGCGGAAGGAGCGCAGCGCGGTGACGAAGCCGACCGCCTCGAGGAGGTTGGTTTTGCCTTGGCCGTTTTGGCCGACGAAGAACTGTTGCCGCCCAGAAAAGGAAAGCTCCGCGAGCGGGATGTTGCGGAGGTTCTGGAGGGTGAGACGGCGCAGGCGCATGGGCTAAGGCGACGGAGGAATGGCCGCAAAAAGTCGCAGAAGGCGCAAAAAGCCCAAGCCGAGAAAAGGCGCCGGTGGAGAGGGCTTGGTTTTTGCGACTTTTGCGCCTCTTTGCGGCTATCTCCGCTTCGCCTCAGCGCACTTGCAGGGTGCTGCCGTCGTAGTCGAGGCCGAGGCTGGGGATGAGGACGGCCTTGCGATTGCCCTCTTTGCGCACGGTGCCGGCGTGCCAGGCGGTGTAGCCGGAATCTTTCGCGGCGGCGAGGGTGGCGGCGAGATCGGCCTGGGCGACGTAGGCGGCGAAGCCGACGCCCTGGTTGAAGGTCGCGTAGGCTTCGCGGAGGTCGATCGGGCCCGCCTCGCGAAGGAACTTGAAGAGCGCGGGCTCGGCGCCGGGGTTGGTGATTTCGTAAACGAAGGGCTCGTCGAGGCGCATGAGCTTGCGCCAACCGTGGCCGGTGACGTGCGCGACGTAGTGGAGCGGCACGCCGCGCTTTTGGCACTCGGCGACGAACTTCACGTAGATGACCGAGGGCGCGAGCAGGGCCTCGCCAAAGGTGCGCGGGTCGCCGTGGCCGATGGGCGTCTGGTAGCCTTGCGGGAGCTTGGAGGCGATGAGGCGGCAGAGAGAGAGGCCGTTGGTCTGCACGCCGGAGGAGGCGAGGAAAACGATGGCGTCGCCGTCGCGCACCTCGCCGGTGATGCGCTGGGACTTGGGCTCGATCTTGCCGATGGCGGAGCCGGCGAGGACGATGGCGTCGGCGTTGACGATGCCGCGAAGGGTGGGCGTCTCGCCGCCGCCCCAGACGGCGCCGGCCTGACGGCAGCCCTCGGCCCAGCCCTCGACGAGCGCCTCCATGCGGGCGGCGTCGGTGAACCAGGCGGACTCGCCGACTGCGGCGTGCATCGCGACGGAGATGGGCAGGGCGCCGCAGGTCACGAGGTCGTTGACGATGGTGGCGACGGTATCGATGGAGATCTCGCGGTAGAAATTCTTGCCGGTGGCGGCGTAGACGGCGTCGGCGACGAGGTTCTTGGTGCCGAGGCCTTCCTCGACGTGGGCGAGGAAGTGGTCGGCGGCCTCCATGAGGTAGCAGCTCTCGCCGCGGGTGTTGGCGGGCTCGGCGTAGCCGTGGGCGGCGAGGAGGGGCGCGGTGGTCTTGGCGGCCTTTTGGCAGGCGCGCTTGAAGGCATCGAGCTGGTCGTAGTTAACGCCGGAGGATTCGTAGCTGAGCGACATGGAGGACGGAGGGCGAAGGACAGAGGAAAGGAACCGCTAATGAACGCTAATGGACGCTAATGAAAGGGCGGAAATGGGGGCGCGGTGGTTCAGCGGTTGCCGCGATGGTAACCGATTTTCGGCTTCTTTGAGTCGTCCTCGGGCTCGGGGTTGAGCAGTGGACTGAGGCGCTCGACGACCTCGCGAAGCACGACGTCGTGCTCGAGGAGTTTCTTGTCGATCTCGGCGAGGCGCTTGAGGACGCCGAGGTTAGAGCTGATCTGCTCGCGCATCTGGACGAAAGCGCGAACGAGGTAGAGGCTCATCTGCACGGCTTTCTCGCTGCGCAGAACGGTGGCGGCCATGAGGCAGCCGTGTTCGGTGAAGGCGGTGGGTGGTTTGCGAGCTCCGCCATGGCTCAAACTTGAAATCACATTTTGTGATTTCAAGTTAGTAACCTCTTCGTGCGTAAGGAGAAAACAGAAATCGGAAGGGAACTTCTCTGCATTCCGAGCCACTGCTTGGGTGAGCTGCCGAGGCTCGACGCCATAGAGCAAAGCTAGGTCCATGCTGAGCACCACCCGCTGCCGGCGGATGGTATGGATCCGCGGCAACAAGGGTTGCCCCGAGTGGGTATCTTCAGTTTTCGCCTTCGCCATGCCTCAATACGCCCGGCCGCCCTCGCTGTTTTCGTAGTAGTTCACGAAGGCTTGGTTCACGACGCGGTAGCCGCCGCGGGTCGGGTATTTGCCGGAGAAATACCAGTCGCCGCTGTGGTTCGGGCAGGCGGCGTGCAGGTTTTCCAAGGTCTGGAAAATCACCTCGATCTCGCCGTCCCAATCCACGCCGGCGGGGCGCACGAATTCCGAGATCTTCGCGGAAATCTCCTCCGGCGTGAAGGGCGCGTAGATGCGCTGCACGTAGTTGACCGACTCGCCCTTGGCGACGGCGTCACGACATTGCTGATACACCTCGGTGAGCAGATCCTGTTGCCCGCGCTCCTTGAGCAGGGTGACGGCCGCCTCGAAGGCGATGAATTTGCCGAGCTGCGACATGTCGATGCCGTAGCAGTCCGGGTAACGGATCTGCGGCGCGGTCGAGACGATCACGATCTTGCGCGGCTGGAGGCGCGTGAGGATGCGCAGGATGGATTTGCGCAGGGTGGTGCCGCGCACGATCGAGTCGTCCACGCACACGAGGTTGTCGCCGGGCTGCACCGAGCCGTAGCTGATGTCGTAAACGTGGCTCGCGAGGTGGTTGCGCATCGACTCCTGGCCGATGAAAGTGCGCAGCTTGATGTCCTTGGAGACGACCTTCTCGCCGCGCGGCCAGTTGTGGGTGATGAGGTCGTCGAGCAGGGTGTCGGTGATCTCGCCCTTCGCGGCGGCGGCGAGGATGGCCTTTTTCACCTCGGCGCGGCGCTTCTCGCGCAGGCCGTGCATGAGGCCGAACCAGGCGACCTCGGCGGTGTTGGGGATAAAGCTGAACACGGTGCGGCCCCAGTCGCCGTTGACCGAGGCGAGCACTTGGTCGGCGAGGCGCGAGCCGAGGGCCTTGCGCTCGCGGTAGATGTCGAGGTCGTTGCCGCGCGAGAAGTAGATGCGCTCGAAGGAACAGGAGGCGCGGGGAAGCGGCGCGGTGAACTGCGTCTCGGAGACGCGCCCGTCGCGCTTCATCACGATCACGTGGCCGGGGGGCACCTCCTTCACCTGCGGCGCGGAGAGATCGAAAATCGTCTGGAGCGGCGCGCGCTCGGAGGCGAAGGCGATGACCTCGTCGTTCTGGAAGTAGAAGGCCGGGCGGATGCCGGCGGGGTCGCGCGCGACGAAGGCGTCGCCGTTGCCGATGAGACCGCAGAGCGTGTAGCCGCCGTCCCACTTCGAGGCGGAGCGGGTGATCACGCGGCCGAGGTCGAGGCGCTCGCTGATCTGGCGGGAGATCTCCTCGCCGCTCAGGCCTTGGGCGCGGAGGGCGCGGTAGATGTCCTCGTGCTCCTCATCGAGGAAGAAGCCGATTTTTTCGAGCAGCGCCTGCGTGTCGGTGGCGAAAATCGGGTGCTGGCCCATGCCGACGAGGGACTGGTTCAGTTCCTCGGTGTTGGTCATGTTGAAGTTGCCGCAGAGCGAGAGGTTGCGCGTCGGCCAGGGCGAGCGGCGGAAGTAGGGGTGGCAAGAGGAGATGTTGTAACCGCCGCTCGTGCCGTAGCGCAGATGGCCGACGAGCAGCTCGCCGCCGAAGTCGAAGTGTTTCTTCACGGTGTGGGCGAACTCCGGGTGGATCTCGCCGCTCGCTTTCTTCTCCTCGTATTGGGCGAGGAGCGTTTTGAAGATCTTATCGAGCGGGTTAGCCTTCACGCATCGCTCGCGAAACATGAAGGGATCGCCGACGGGCATATCCAATTTCACGCAGGCGACGCCCGCGCCGTCCTGGCCGCGGTTGTGCTGCTTTTCCATCAGGAGGAAGAGCTTGGTGAAGCCCCAGAGCGGGGTGCCGTATTTCTCCTGGTAGTAGGAGAGAGGCTTCAGGAGCCGGACCAGCGCGATGCCGCATTCGTGGGTGATCTTGTCGGACATGGATCGGAAAAAAGACGGAGTGCTAAATTCGGTCGATTGCCAGTCTCGCACACACCCCTTCCGCACCCGAATGGTGCGTAGTGCTCTGCCCAGGGCTTTCGCTCACGGAGACCTTCACGGCATTAAAAACGTGCCATACCGAGGCTAGCCCCCTCGCGGTCAACGGATTTTTCGGCGCAATTTTCCTTAGTCCGCCGAAAACAGCGAATCTCCACCCCGCCCCTTGACCGCGCACCCGGCGCACCGAAACATGTCGGGTTTTCCCGACCATGTTGACGCTTCGCGGCTCCTCCGCCCTCTCTCCGTTTCGCTTGGAAAAACTTCGCGCCGACCTCGCCGCCGGCCTGCCCGTCCGCGCCATCCGCGCCCAGTTTGTCCATGTGGTCGAGCTCGCCACCGACGTGGCCGCCCTCCCGGTCGAGCAGCACGAGGTCCTCGAAAAACTTCTCACCTACGGCCCGCGCCGCGAGCTGCCCGCCGTCACCGGCCTCCTGCAAATCGTCGCCCCGCGCCCCGGCACCATCTCCCCCTGGTCCTCGAAGGCCACCGACATCGCCCACATCTGCGGTCTCGCCGCCGTGCAGCGCATCGAGCGCGTGGTCGAGTTCGCCTTCGACATCGACAACGCCGCGCTGACCAAGCCCCTCATGGTCCTGAGCGCCGCCCAGCTCGCCACCATCCGCGGCAAGATCCACGACCGCATGACGCAGGTCTGCTTCGACCACCTCGACGCCTGCGCCGCGCTCTTCAGCCACGCCGCGCCCAAGCCCATGACGAGCGTGCCCGTGCTCGCCCAAGGCCGCGCCGCCCTCGTCGAGGCCAACACCGCCCTCGGCCTCGCCCTCGCCGAGGATGAGATCGACTACCTGGTGAAAAACTTCACCGCCCTCGGCCGCGACCCGAACGACATCGAGCTCATGATGTTCGCGCAGGCCAACTCCGAGCACTGCCGCCACAAGATTTTCAACGCCACCTGGGACATCGACGGCTCCGCCAAGGACCGGTCGCTGTTCCAGATGATCAAGAACACCTACCAGCTCCACAGCGACGGCATCCTCTCCGCCTACAAGGACAACGCCGCCGTCCTCGCCGGCAGCGTCGGCGGCCGCTTCTGGGCTGACCCGAAGACCAACGAATACGCCGCACACACCGAGCCGGTCCACATCCTCTGCAAGGTCGAGACGCACAACCACCCGACGGCTATCTCGCCCTGGGCCGGCGCCGCCACCGGCAGCGGTGGTGAGATCCGCGACGAGGGCGCCACCGGCCGCGGCTCCAAGCCCAAGGCCGGCCTCACCGGCTTCACCGTATCGAATCTCCGGATACCGGGCGCCGTCCAGCCCTGGGAAAAGGACCACGGCAAGCCCGGCCGCATCGTCTCCGCGCTCGACATCATGCTCGACGGCCCGCTCGGCGCCGCCGCCTTCAACAACGAGTTCGGCCGCCCCGCGATCAACGGTTACTTCCGCACCTACGAGCAGGAAGTCCCCGCGCCCGCCGGCTTCGCCTCCGCCACCGAGCTTCGCGGTTACCATAAACCGATCATGCTGGCGGGTGGCCTAGGCAACATCCGCGAAGGCCACATCAAGAAGGGCGAGATCCGCCCCGGCGACAAACTCATCGTCCTCGGCGGGCCTTGCATGCTGATCGGCCTCGGCGGCGGCGCGGCCTCCTCGATGGCCAGCGGAGCCGGCGCCGAAGACCTCGATTTCGCCTCCGTGCAGCGCGACAACGCCGAGATGGAGCGCCGCGCCCAGGAGGTCATCGACCGCTGCTGGGCTCTCGGCGACGAGAACCCCATCTCCTTCATCCACGACGTCGGCGCTGGCGGCGTCTCCAACGCCCTGCCCGAGCTCGTCAACGACGGCGGCCGCGGCGGCAAATTCGACCTCCGCAAGCTTCCCAACGACGAGCCCGGCATGTCGCCCCTCGAGATCTGGTGCAACGAGTCGCAGGAGCGCTATGTCCTCGCCGTGCCCGCCGCCCGCCTCGCCACCTTCGAGGCCCTCTGCGCCCGCGAGCGCTGCCCCTTCGCCGTCGTCGGCGAGGCCACCGAGGAGAAGCGCCTCGTCCTCGTGGACCCGCATTTCAAGAACACGCCCATCGACCTCCCGCTCGAGGTGCTGCTCGGCAAGCCGCCGCGCATGCACCGCACGGACAAGACCCTCGCGCGCCCGCTCGCCCCGCTCACGCTCGGCGGCGTCACCCTCGCCGAGGCCGCCCGCCGCGTGCTCGCGCACCCGGCCGTCGCGGACAAGACCTTCCTCATCTCCATCGGCGACCGCACCGTGACCGGCCTCATCAGCCGCGACCAGATGGTCGGCCCCTGGCAGGTGCCCGTCGCCGACTGCGCCGTCACCGCCACCGCCTTCGACGTTTACACCGGCGAGGCCATGTCGATGGGCGAACGCACCCCCGTCGCGGTCAACAGCGCCGCCGCCTCCGCCCGCCTCGCCGTCGGCGAAGCCCTCACCAACCTCGCCGCCGCGCAGGTCGGCGACCTCGGCCGCGTCAATCTCTCCGCCAACTGGATGGCCGCCCCCGCCATCCCCGGCGACGGCGCCGACCTCTACGCCGCCGTGCAGGCCGTCGGCATGGAGCTTTGCCCCGCGCTCGGCATCACCATTCCGGTCGGCAAGGACTCGATGAGCATGTCCACCGTTTGGAAGGACAAGGACACGGGCACCCAGAAACGCGTCACCGCGCCGATGTCGCTCATCATCTCGGCCTTCGCGCCCGTGACCGACATCCGCCAGTCGCTCACGCCCCAGCTGCAATACGATCAAAAGTTAACCACGGAGAACACGGAGGGCACGGAGAATGGAGCAAAGGCTCGGTCTTCCTCCTCCGTGAACTCCGCGCCCTCCGTGGTTCAAAAGATCGGGGACACGACCCTCCTCCTCATCGACCTCGGCCGCGGCAAGAATCGTCTCGGCGGCTCCATCCTCGCCCAAGTCGTCAACCAGACCGGTCAGGCCTCCGCCGACGTGGATAGCGCCGCCGACCTCAAAGGCTTCTGGAACGCGATCCAGCAACTCGGCCGCGAGGGTAAATTCCTCGCCTACCACGACCGCTCCGACGGCGGCCTCTTCGCCACCGCGGTCGAAATGGCCTTCGCGGGCAACGTGGGCCTCACGCTCGAACTCCCCGCCGGTGCCGACGCCTTCGCCGCGCTCTTCGCCGAAGAGCTGGGCGCCGTCGTTCAAGTCCGCGCCGCCGACCGCGCCCACGTCGAGTCCGTGCTCGCCGCGCAGGGTCTCGCCGGCTGCGTCTCCGAGATCGGCACGCTCAACAACGCCCACGCCTTCCAAATCGTCGGCGCGCACAGCGGCCGCGTGCTTCTCGACGAAAGCCTCTCCAGCCTTCGCGCCGTGTGGAGCGACGTCACCTTCCGCATGGCCTCGCTGCGCGACAACCCGAAGTGCGCCGAGCAGGAGCAGCAGCTCCGGCTCGACCGCGCCAACCCGGGCATCACCCCGAAGATCACCTTCGATTTCTCGGATCCGACCATTGGGCATTCGTCATTGGTCATTGGTCATTCCGGGGCGAAGCCCTCGGTGGCGATCTTGCGCGAGCAAGGCGTGAACGGCGAAGTCGAGATGGCGGCGGCCTTCACCCGCGCCGGCTTCAAGGCGATCGACGTCCACATGACGGACATCCTCTCCGGACGCGTTTCCCTCCGCGACTTCCGCGGCCTCGTGGCCTGCGGCGGCTTCTCCTACGGCGACGTCCTCGGCGCCGGCGAAGGCTGGGCCAAGAGCATCCTCTTCAACCCCCGCGCCCGCGACGAGTTCTCCGCCTTCTTCGCCCGGCCCGACACCTTCGCGCTCGGCGTCTGCAACGGCTGCCAGATGATGAGCAACCTGCACTCCATCATCCCCGGCGCCGAGGGCTGGCCGCGCTTCGTGCAAAACCAGAGCGAGCGCTTCGAGGCCCGCGTGGCTTCGCTGCTCATCGAGAAGAGTCCCAGCGTGCTCTTCCGCGGCATGGAGGGCAGCGTGATCCCGATCGCCGTCGCGCACGGCGAGGGCTTCACCGAGTTCCCCTCGGCCGACGCCGCGGCGAAGTTCTCCGCCTCCGGCCTCGTCTCGGCGCGCTTCGTGGACAACCACCACCGCCCGACCGAGCTCTACCCGCTCAACCCGAACGGTAGTCCCCATGGCACTACGGCGATCACGACCCGCGACGGCCGCGTGACGATCCTCATGCCGCACCCCGAGCGCGTCTTCCGCGTGGTGCAGCAGAGCTACGTCCCGCCCGCCTGGCGCGGCCGGGAGGACGCCCCCTGGATGCGCCTCTTCCGCAACGCCCGCGCCTGGGTGGGCTGATCACCGGGTCCGCCGCCACGCCCATGTCCACGCTCGCGGCGCAAGGCTGGCTTTTCGTGCCGACCGCCCTGGGCGGTCCGGCCTTGGCGAACTTGCGCGCGAGCGTCTTCGCCGGCGTGGAGACGGGGCAACGCTGTCTCCTCGACCATCCCGAAGTCCGAAGCGCCGCTGCAATTCTGCGCGAGGAACTCATCCAAGCGGGTCACCTCGCGTCGTCCGCGGTGGCGATCCAAGCCATTGCCTTCGATAAGAACCCCGCGTCGAACTGGAAGGTCACCTGGCATCAGGATCTGATGTTCCCGCTTGCGCAGGCGGCCAAGGCTCCCGGCTACGAGTTGGCCTGCGTAAAGGGCGGCGTGCCCTACGCGCGCCCGCCGCGCCGCGTGCTCGAGGACTTGCTCGCCGTGCGTTTCCACCTCGACGACTGCGACGAGCGCAACGGTCCGCTGCGCGTCATCTCTGGCAGCCATACGGCCGGCGTGCTCAGCGATGTCGAAATCGAGAACGCCAAGGCGCGTGGTGAGGAGACCGTCTGCCTCGCCCGCACCGGAGAAGCGCTCCTCATGCGGCCGCTTTTGCTGCACGCGTCTTCGCCCGCGGTCGAGCCGCGTCATCGGCGCGTGCTTCATCTGGTCTATCATTCGGGAACTCCGGTGGCGGAGCCGTGGTTCCGCGCCATCGGCGCCTAAGGTATCGCTCTCGCCATGCTCACTTCGCTGGAGATCCGCGGCTACCGGTCCCTCGAGCGCGTGCGGCTGCCGCTTTCCCCGCTCACGGTCGTGACCGGCGCGAACGGCACGGGAAAATCCAACCTCTATCGCGCCCTCGCGCTCATCGCCCGCGGCGCGCGCGGCGAACTCGCCCGCGCACTCTCCGAGGAGGGCGGCATGCCCTCGGTGCTCTGGTCGGGCCCGCGCCGCCGCTCCGGGCGCGCCGCCGATCCCGTGGTTTTCTCCGTGACGGCGCAGGGCGACGACCACGGCTACGCCTTCACCTGCGGACTGCCGGTGAAATCGGAATCGGTTTTCCAACGCGATCCCGAGGTCAAGGAGGAGGCCGCGTGGCTCGGCCCGCAGCGCCGCCCCTCGACCACCGTGCTGGAGCGCGATCACGGCTCGCTTCACGCCCGGACGGCCGACGGCGAACGCGTGCACTATCCGCTCGCCTTGGAAAACCAGGAAACCGCGCTTGCGCAGGTGATGGATGCGCGCCGTTTCCCCGACCTCGCGGGGCTCCGCGTCCGCCTGCTTAGCTGGCGCTTCTACCACCATTTCCGCTGCGATCCGGATTCACCCCTGCGCCTGCCCCGGCCCTCCACCCGCACCAGCGCCCTCGCGAGCGACGCTTCCGATCTGGCTGGCGCTTTGCAGACGATCTTGGAAACGGGCGATGCCGATGCGCTTGCCGAGGCGGTGGACTCGCTGCATCCGGGGGCGCGTTTGCAGGTGGAGGACGTGGACGGGTTCGCCTCCTTGGAGATTCGGTTGCAGCTTCCCGGCCTGTTGCGCCCCTTGCGCGCCCGGGAGCTGTCCGACGGCCAACTGCGGTATCTCGCGCTTGCCGCGGCCTTGCTCAGCCCAAGGCCGGGCGAACTGCTCGCCTTCAACGAGCCCGAGGCGAGTTTGCATCCGGATCTGCTTCCGGGCTTGGCCGCGCTGCTCGTCCGCGCCTCGCGCCAAAGCCAGGTTTGGGTGACTACCCATTCGGACGCTTTGGCCTCCGCGCTGAGCGATGTCACCGGCGAGTTGCCGCTGCGCCTCGTCGTCGAGAAGGGCGCGACGCGGGTGCTGGGACTCAACGGGCTTGGAGAGCGGCTCGCCGACGATTGAGCGCGGACGAGGAGGCGCTGATGGACCCCATGCAATCCGAGGAGCCGGATCCGGTGGAGATCCCCATCAACGGGGAACTCGACCTGCATACCTTTGCGCCGCGCGAGACGGCCGCCGTCCTTGATGCCTATGTGGGGGCCTGCCTCGAGCGAGGCATCCACTCGCTGCGCGTGATCCACGGCAAAGGCAGCGGCACGCTGCGCGAAACCGTGCACGCCTGGCTGCGCCGCGACCCGCGGGTGCGGAGTTTCCGTCTCGGAGACGAGACCAGCGGCGGCTGGGGCGCGACGCGGGTGCAACTGGCGCCGCGCCCGCCCCGTTAAGGCTACCGCGCCTCTTCTTCGAGCGCGGCCTCTTCTTCGAGCTCCGCAGTTTCGGGCTCTTCCGTGTCGGCGTCGGCAAGCTCGTCCGCAGCGGCCGCAGATGCAGGCGCCGCGGCGGGCCCGCCCGACCATTGGGCTTCGGCGCCGAGCTGGAGTTCGCCGGCGAGCACGCGGTCGATGAAGCGCCGGATGCGCTGCAGGGCCTCGTCGCGCTTGCCCGCGTGGGGCGGCATGGTGTTGAGCAGGTTGACGACCGTCGTCGCATAATCGTGCGCGGTCACGCTCATCAGCTTGCGCAGCTCGAAGGGGTTCATGTCGCCGCGGTGCATCATGCTGCGGGCCTCGCGCTCGAGCTCGGCGTTGGTGCCGCCGGGCGCGCCGCCATCGCCCTTGCCGGAGGGTTTCCCGCCACCGCCGCCGCCTCCTCCGTCGCCTTCGCCGCCACCACCCCCGCCGCCGCGGTGAACCGCTTTTTCGTCGGTCTGCTCGCCCAGCTCGCGCTCGATCTCGGTGGGATACTCCTTGCCGTCGCGGCCGACGACGCGTTGCGGACGCTCGATCTTGCCGGCCTGCTCGAGCTCCTTGCGACAAGTGCGCACGAGGTCGGCGGAGACGCGGCAGATCTCGGCGATGACGGGGTTGGCGAGGCCGGGCCACTCCTCGAGGGCGATGGCGGCGGCGTTTCGCTTGTCGGCGTTGGTGCGGTAAACGCCGTTCGTGGCGTTGGCGCCGAGCGCGTGCTTGAGCGCGTCGATGCGGCCGCCGGGCTTCACCTCGGCCTCGATCGCCGGCACGCCGATGCGTTTGGCCGCGAGGTAGCGGTGAAAGCCGTCCGCGAGCCAGTGGGTGGCGCCGTCGAAGTAGAGCGTGATGGGCGGGAAAACCGTCCCTTGGTTCATCTCTTCGGCGTAGCTCTCGATCGCCTCCTCGTTGGTCTTTACGCGGGTCTGGGTGCCGCCGTGGATGTCGATTTGGTCGAGCGCGATCTTCCGGGTCTGCATGAAAAAGGCGCGGGTTTTCGGGCCCGGCGGCGCGAGCGGCAAGGGCAAAGCCCGACCGGTCGCGGATGGGTCGGGCGCGCCGCAGATTAGAGCACTCGCCTGAGATCTACGAGGGTGTGGCGCGTGCCTTCGGAGAGCGTGGGCAGATTGGTGGCCTTGCCCAGCCAGCCGGCGAGCAGGCGGTCGGCGACCTCGCCGGTGCTCGCCTCGTGATACAGGGAGCGCAGCGACAGTTTCAGCCGCATGGCGATCAGGTCTTCGTCGGCTCCGTCCAGGTAGCGGGTGAGGTTCAGTTTCAGGAGCCCCAGAAGCCGAGGGCGCCAGGTGAACTTGCCCGGATCGCGAAACTCCATCGGCCCCTTTTCGTCGAAGAGCACCTCGCGCGGCAGGGCGGCCTGGTGGACGAGGGCGGTGGAGCGTTGCGCGGGATCGGCGCGGTCGCGCGCGAGGTCAAGGGCGCAGGCGCGGGTGAAATCGAGATCGACGCCGAGGCGTTTGGCTTCGGCGAGCGCTGCGCCCACCTCGCGCACATCGCCGCCCGCGAGGTGGTGGCCGCCGAGCTCCGCCACGGCCACGTCGTGACCGATTTCGAGCAGGCCCTTGCGGACCTCCAAGATGGGCGCCACAGGCACCCGGAGCAGCCAGAGCGAGAGTCGCTGCGAGAGGGTGATCAGCTTGGGCGCCTTTTTCATGTGCTGGATTCAGCGCGATATTCGCACGCGCTCGGCGTTCAGGGAATGGTCAAGAATCCGTGAGCCGCGCTCCGCAAACCACCCGGGGTCGTCCGTCGTCGCGAAGCGCCGACGGCCGCCGCGGCCGAGCCGGGTTTCCTCTTCGGGGTGGCGTTTCAGCCAGTCCGCCAAGCGTTCGGCGACGATTCCGCCCTGGGGCAACCACTCCGTCTCCGGCGGCGCCAGCCGAGTGAGCGTGGGCAGGAGCAGCGGGTAATGGGTGCAGCCGAGGAGGATTCGGCTAGGCCAATGCCCGCCGGCCGCGTCAAGGACGGCCCCGAGGTCTTTCCGCAAAAAAAACTCCACGCCCGCTCCGTCCAATTCCCCCGCCTCGACCAAGGGAACCCAAAGCGGACAGGCCTGCTGCACGAGGCGCAGGCGCGGGGCGAGCTTGCGCAGTTCGATGCCGTAGGAATCGGAGGCGATGGTGGCGGGGGTGCCGAGCACGGCGACGAGGCCCTCGGCGGTCGAGGGTGGGGTGTGGTCGGGGATCGCCACCTGGCCCACGGGGATGCCGGCAAGCGCCTCGACCGAGGGGCGCACCACGCCGAGGATGCGGCGGTCGGGGCGGCGCGCCGGGAGGTGGAGTTGCTGGAGGTTGCGCAGGGCGCGGGCCGAGGCGGTGTTGCAGGCGAGGACCACGAGCGGGCAGCCCTGCTCGAAGAGCCACTCCACGCCTTCGCGCGTGAACTCGTTGACCGCCTCGGCGCTGCGGGCGCCGTAGGGGGCGCGGGCGCTGTCGGCGAGGTAGAGGTAGTCGTAGCCGGGCAGGGCGCGCAGCAACGCGGAGAGCACGGTGAGGCCGCCAAAGCCGGAATCGAAAACGCCGATCATGCGCGAGCGGGCCTAGCCGAGCGCGGCGCCGAGGCAAGCCGGCGGCGGCGGGGCGCGTGTCGCGGAGGGGCGCGGCCCAGCTCGTCGAGACGCGCGGCGATCGTCGTCGCCAGGTCGGCGGCGTCGTGCCGGCCGCGCGTGTCATACTCGAAGGCGAGGTCGTGCAGCTCGACGCGCAGCGCGTGCAGCCGCTTGGCCAAGGAGAGGGCGGGGGAGGGGGCGCTCATTCGCCGACGAGCGTCTTGAAGCCGCCCCAGGCCATGCGCGAGACGTCGAAGGGCATGTTTTTCTCGTCGCAGCTACCAGCGAGGCGCGGGTCCTTCATCACCTTCGCGTTTACGCGATCCCGGTGGGCGCGGGATTTGTGGGTGATCCACGAGAAGACGATCACTTCGCCGGGCTTTGGTTTCACGAGTTTCGGGAAGGGCAGGCCGAATTTCACGGCGAGGTCGTCGCCGACGCACTCGCGGTAATCGAGCGCGCCATGGTCGCGCCACACGGTGGCGGCGATTTTGGCCATGCGGCGGTAGGCGGGCAGGTTTTTCTTCGGGACGCAGAGCAGGAATCCATCGACGTAGGCGGGCATGGGAGCGGTGGGGGTTGTGGTTGTTTCGGGCGGGCTCAGGCCGGTTCGGCGCGAGCGGTGAGGAGAGGGCGCCAGGCCGCGCGATAGATCCAGGCGAGGTAGAGATGGAGGGCGAGAAAGACGCCCGCCGGCACGAGGCCGGCGGGCTCGAGGAAGAGGTGAAACGCGACGCTGTTGACGATGAAAGGGGCGAACAACACGAGCGCGAGCGGCACGAAGCGGTTGGCCAGCAGGAGCACGCCCACCACGAGCTGCGTGAGCCCGATGAGCGGCATCATGTAGCCGCTTTCGAGCAGCGCGGTGGAGAAGCGCTCGGCCTCGGGTGGCAGGCCGCCCTCGGGCGGGGGGATGAAGTTCAGGAAGCCGTTCAGCCCGAAAACGACGAGCGGCAGGCCCATCAGGATCCGGGCGACGGCGGGGGCGATTTTTGTCTTCATGCAAGGCAACGACGTTCGGCTCCCGACCCTTCGGACACCGGCGCGCGAAAAAAATCTCGTCAAGAAAGGTGTCCGGATCGCCGTCGCCGGTTCGTCGTTGGAAACGAGAACGCTCCTTCGCAAACCTCCCTCCACCCTGCAAACACCATGAATCCCGCCTCTTCCCCCTACCTGCTCCTCTTCCGCAACACCGGCCCCGAGACGCACGCCCACCTTACGCCCGACGAACAGCAAGACCTGATCGCCCGCTGGAACGCCTGGTATGAAGGCCTCCGCGCCCAGGGCAAAGCGGTGGACGGCCGCCCGCTCGAGCTGGAGTCGCGCGTCGTCGCCGGCGCCGGCGGCGCGCGCGTGACCGACGGCCCCTTCTCCGAGGCGAAGGAGGCCGTGGGCGGCTTCGTGATGCTGCGCGTCTCGGGGCTCGACGAGGCCACCGAGATCGCGCGGCGACATCCGGGCCTCGAGCACGGGCTCATCATCGAGGTCCGGCCGGTGGCCGAGACCTGCCATCTCGGCGTCACGACCGGCCCGGCTTGATCATGGACGACGACGCGCCTTCCGACGGCCCGGCCGCTCCCGCGAGGCTCGTGGAGCACTTTTTCCGCCATGAGGCCGCGCGCCTGCACGGCGCGCTCGTGCGGCGCTTCGGCGTGCGCAACCTCTCGCTCGTCGAGGACGCCGTGCAGGAGGCGATGCTGCGCGCCCTGCGCACTTGGGCGATGGGCGGCGTGCCCGCCAACCCCTCCGCGTGGATCAGCCGCGTGGCGATCAACCTCGCGCTCGACGCGGTCCGCCACGAGGGCATGAGCGCGCAAAAACAGGATGCCGTCGCCGCCTACCTCGAGCAGACCGCATCGCCCGCCGCCGACGTCGCCGAGGCCGCCGCGCTCTCGGCCGACGCGCACGCGATCCGCGACGACGCGCTGCGCTTGCTCTTCGTGTGCTGCCACCCGGCGGTCGCGCCGGACGCGCAGGTGGTGCTCGCGCTCAAGATCGCCGCCGGCTTCTCCACCGGCGAGATCGCGCGCGCCTTCCTCGCCACCGAGGCCGCCATCGAGAAGCAGCTCACGCGCACCAAGCAGCGCCTGCGCGAGGCGGGCGCGGGCTTCGAGCTGCCGCCGGCCGGCCCCGAGCTGGCCGCGCGCCTCGACGCGGTGCTCGCCGCGCTCTACCTGCTCTTCAACGAGGGCTACAAGGCCTCCTCGGGCGAGACGCTCCTGCGCGAGGACCTGTGCCGCGAGGCGATCCGGCTCGCCGATCTGCTCGTGGGCCATCCGGTGGGCGACACGCCGCGCGCCCACGCCTTGCTGGCGCTGATGCTTTTCAACGCCGCGCGCTTCGCCACGCGCGTCGATGCGCAGGGCGAGTTGACCCGGCTCGACGCGCAGGATCGCGCGAGGTGGGACCGCGCCCTGATCGATCGCGGGCTCGCCCACCTCGTCGCCGCCGCGCGGGGCGACGAGCTCACCGAGTATCATGTGCAGGCGGGCATCGCCGCCTGCCATTGCCTCGCGCCCGACGCGGCCTCGACCGACTGGGAGCGCATCCTCGCGCACTACGACGATCTCCTGCGCATCAAGCCCTCGCCCGTCGTCGCCCTCAACCGCGCCGTCGCGGTCGCGAATCTCCGGGGCGCCGAGGCCGGGCTCGCCGCGCTGGCCGGGATCGAGGATCGCGCGCGCCTCGAGCGCCACTACCTCTACCACGCGGTCGCGGCGGAGCTGCATTGGCGGCTGGGCGCGCACCGCGAGGCGGCGGAGGGCTTTCGCCGCGCGCTGCGCCTGGCCGAGCTGGGCCCGGAGCAACTCCACCTGGCGCGCATGCTGGAGCGCGTCGAGGGCCGGGCTTGAGCGGGACGGGCGCGCCTGCATCGTCGTCCGCCCCCATGTCCGCCGCACCCGATCCCGGAGCTTCCGCGCCCGCCGCCGCGCCGGCGCCCGGTTTTTGGGCCTCGGTGCGGCAGGCGCTGCGCGGCGAGGCGCACGACTACACCTCGCTCGGGCTGAACCGCGCCGTGCTCCTGCTCGCGGTGCCGATGGTCCTGGAGATGTTGATGGAGTCGCTCTTCACCATCGTGGACGTGTTTTGGGTGGCGCGCCTGGGCAAGGAGGCCGTGGCGGTGGTGGGGCTCACCGAGTCGGTGATGTCGCTCATCTACGCGGTCGCGATCGGCATCTCCTTCGCGGCGACGGCGATCGTCGCGCGGCGCATCGGGGAGAATAATCCCGCGCTCGCCGCGCAGGCCGCCGGCCAGATCCTCGTGCTCGGCGCGGGGCTCTCGGCCGCCATCGGCGTGGCCGGCGCGGTCTTCGCCGGCGACATCCTGCGCTGGATGGGCGCGGAGCCGGAGGTCGTGGCGCAGGGCACGCCCTACGCGCGCCTCATGCTCGGCGGCAACGGCACGGTGTTTTTGATTTTTTTGATCAACGCGATCTTCCGCGGCGCCGGCGATCCGATGATCGCGATGCGCACGCTCGTGCTCGCCAACGGACTCAACCTCGTCCTCGACCCCTGTTTCATCTTTGGCTGGGGGCCGTTTCCCGAGCTCGGGCTCACCGGCGCGGCCGTGGCGACGAATCTCGGACGCGGCGTGGGAGTCTGTTACCAGATAGGGCATCTGACGCTGCGCGCGGGCCGGGTGAAGGTGGGGTGGGGCGACCTGCGGCCGCGCTGGGAGAGCCTCTCGGTGATCCTGCGCACCTCGGGCAACGGCATCGGCCAGCTGCTGATCAGCACCACGAGCTGGGTGGGATTGTTCAAGATCCTCGCGCTCTTCGGCAGCCCGGTCGTGGCCGGCTACACCATCGCGATCCGGGTGGTGATCTTCGCGCTCATGCCGGCCTGGGGCCTGGCCAACGCCGGCTCGACGCTCGTCGGGCAAAACCTCGGCGCGGAGAAACCCGAGCGCGCGGCGCAGGCGGTGCGGATCGCGCTGCGGCACAACGTCGTGTTTCTCGGCGTGGCGGGGCTGCTGTTCATCGTCTTCGCGCGGCCCATCGTGGGCGTGTTCACCGACGACGTGGAGGTGTTTGCCCATGCGGTGCGGGCCCTGTGGGTGGTGAGCTTGGCCTTTCCGCTCTACGCGGCGGGCATGTGTTTCGAGGGCGCTTTCAACGGTGCGGGCGACACCGCCACGCCGGCGCGGCTGAATTTTTTCTGCTTCTGGCTGGGGCAAATCCCGCTCGCGTGGCTCCTCGCGCAGCCCCTGGGGCTCGGCCCGGCCGGGGTGTTTGTCGCCGTGCCGGTGTCGTTCTCCGTGCTGGCGCTGTGGTCGGGCTGGCTCTTCCGCCGGGGCAAGTGGCGGGAGAAGCGGGTTTGATAAATCGGCGGCGTTTGCCTTTGCCGCGCGCGCCGCTTCTCGTGTCGGGCAAAGTTCTTGTGACGCGTCCTTGCCCGCCCCGAGCCCCTTCGCCCAAACCTACTCCCATGCGGACGCACCGCCTTCTCATCTCCGGTCTCGCCTGCTTCGCTTGTTTCCTGCTTTTCGCCTGCTCCCGCCCGCCGTCGCCGCTCGCCGAGTTGCCCGAGGCTCCGCTCCCCGAGGATGCCGAGATCGCGCCGTTTCCCCCCGGCCAGCACGGAGCGATTTTCGTCACCACGATGCCGGGCGACATCAACACGCTCAACCCCCTCATCTCCGAGGACGCCGCTTCCGGCGCGGCCATCTCGCGCTTCCTCGAGGGCCTCACCACGCTCGACCCCGAGACGGGCGAGATCATCCCGCGGCTTGCCAAGTCTTGGGAAATCTCCCCCGACGGACTCCAGTTCACCTTTCACCTGCGCCGCGGCGTGGTCTGGAGCGACGGGCATCCCTTCACGGCCGACGACGTCGTCTTCACCTGGCGCGACGCCTTCTACGCGAAGCAAACCGACCCCAGCACCGGGCACCCCGTCGTGGATCCGGAGACCGGCCGAGCGCGGCTGCGTTTCCCCTCGCGGCCGGCGTTTTTCCAGATGATCGAGGGCCAGGAGGTGCAGGTCGAGGCGCTCGATTCGCACACGGTGCGCTTCACGCTGCCGCAGGTTTACGCGCCCTTCCTGCTCTTTGGCGGCGGGCAGGACATCCTGCCGAAGCACATCCTCGAGCGCCACATCGCCGACGGCACGCTGCTCGACGCGTGGAGCATCAACACCGCCATCCACCGCCCGCGCGAGCTCGTGGGCCTCGGGGCCTTCCTTCTCGAATCCTACCGGCCGGGCGAGCGGGTCGTTTTCCGCCGCAACCCCAACTACTGGCGGCGCGACAGCGAGGGCCAACGGCTGCCCTACATCGAACGCATCGTCACGCGCATCGTCGGCGACGCCAACGCGAGCAACGTCGCCTTCGCCCAGGGCCTCACCGACGCCGAGGGCTTGCAGGCCGACAACGTCACCTGGATCTCGCGGGCGGCCGAGACGCAGGACTTCACGATCCACGACCTTGGGCCGTCCAACTCCACGAGCTTTGTCTGGTTCAACCTCAACGCCGGCATCTCGCCCGAAGGCCGCCCCTTCATCCCGCCGCACAAGCTCGCCTGGTTCTCCGACCAGCGCTTTCGACAGGCCGTCTCCTACGCGGTCAACCGCCAGGGCATCGTGGACGGCGTCTTCGCCGGTCGCGCCTCGCCGCTCCACGGCTACGTGAGCCCCAAGAACCGCAACTGGCACAACCCCGACGTGCGCCGCTATCCCTTCGATCTCGCCCGGGCGCGCGCGCTGCTCGCCGAGGCGGGCTTCGCGATGCGCGGCGCACGCCTCCACGACGCCCAGGGCAATCCCGTCGAGTTCGCGCTGATGACGAACAACAACAACAATCTGCGCACCGAGATGGCCACCGTCTTCGCCGAGAGCATGGCCGCGCTCGGCATCCGCGTGGAGCTGCAGTTCATCGACTTCAACACCATCATCCGTCGCACCTCCGAGTCCTTCAACTACGAGGCCTGTCTGCTCGGCCTCGGCGGCGGCGCGCCCGATCCCTACGCGTCGAAGGACATCCTCATGAGCGACGGCCGCCTGCATTTTTGGAACCCCGCCCAGCCGCGGCCCGCCACCGAGTGGGAGGCGCGCATCGACGACCTGATGCGCCTCATCGGCCGCGAGCTCGACCCTGAGAAGCGCCGCGCCGCCTTTTTCGAGGTGCAGGAGATCATGGCCGAGCAGCAGCCGCTCATCTTTCTCGTCACCTCCAATGAATACGTCGGCCTGCGCAACCGCTGGCAAAACGTGAAGCCCACGCCTCTCGGCGGCGTGCTCTGGAACCTCGACGCCCTCTGGGCCCGCCCCAACTAGCCCGCTCCGCGCCATGCTCGCCTTTATCCTTCGCCGCCTGCTCACGCTGATCCCGCTGCTGCTCGGGGTCACGCTGCTCGTCTTCCTGCTCATGTCGCTCGCGCCCGGCGATTTTCTCACGCCGGTGAAGATGCAGCGCGACGTGCCCACCGAGCTCATCGCCGAGCTCGAGCGCGAGTTCGGCCTCGATCGCCCTTGGTATGTGCAATATGGATACTGGCTCGGCAACGTGCTCCAGCTCAACTTCGGCTACTCTTGGAGCTTCAAGGTCCCCGTGACCGACCTGATCGGCTCGCGCCTCTTCGCCACCTTCCTCCTTTCGCTAACCTCGCTGCTCTTCGCCTGGTGCATCGCCATCCCGCTCGGCGTGCTCGCCGCGATCTACAAGGACTCGATCTTCGACCGCCTCAGCTCCTTCCTCGCTTACGCGGCGCTTTCGATTCCCGAATTTTTTCTCGCGCTGCTCGCGGTGTGGTTCGCCGCGGTGACCGGCATCTTCCCCATCGGCGGCGCGACCTCGATCGAGCACGAGTTCCTCTCCTTCGGCGGCCGCGTGCTCGACCGCCTGCACCACCTCGTGCTGCCCACCATCGTGCTCGGCATCGGCGGCATCGCGGGGCTGATGCGCATCATGCGCGCCAACTTCCTCGACGCGATCCGCGCCGACTACGTGCAGACCGCTCGCGCGAAGGGCGTCCCGGAGGGCTGGGTGATGTTCAAGCACGTCCTGCGCAACGCCATCAACCCGCTCGTCAGCGCCTTCGGCTTCTCCTTCTCCAGCCTGCTCAGCGGCGCGCTCATCGTGGAGATCGTGATGAACTACCCCGGGCTCGGAAACCTGATCTACCACTCGCTGCTGCGCGAGGACCAGTTCGTGGTCCTGGCCGCGATCATGCTCTCCTGCACCATGCTCGTGCTCGGCAATCTTTTGGCCGACATCTGCCTCGCCTGGTCCGACCCCCGCATCCGCCTCGAAAGCCACGACTGAGCACCGCCCCATGAAGTCCCTCTTTCGCGAAGTCCTCCGTCGGCGTCTCGGGCAGATCTCGCTCTTCACCCTGCTCGCGCTCTACCTCACCGCGCTTTTCGCCGGCTTCCTCGCCACGCAGCCGGTCAACCAGCAAAATCTCGACGCCACCTACCACCCGCCGACCCGCATCACCTGGCACGACGGCGGGCTCGCCGTGCGCGCCTACCGTCTGGTGGACCGCAGCGGGCCGCACTACGAGGTGGTGCCGGATCAATACCACCGCGTGCGCCTCTTCGCGCCGGGCTTTGACTACAAGCTCCTCGGCCTCGTGCCCTTGAAGCGCCACCTGCTCCAGGCGGAGAGCCCCGAGGCGCGCCTCTACCTGCTCGGCAGCGACTCCACCGGACGCTGCGTGTTCTCGCGCCTCGTCTATGGCTCGCGCGTGTCGCTCACCATCGGGCTCATCGGCATCACGATCACGCTTTTCCTCGGGCTCATCGTCGGCGGCCTGAGCGGCTACTTCGGCGGGAAGATCGACTTCTTCGCCATGCGCGGGGTCGAGTTCCTCATGGCGGTCCCCTCGCTCTACCTGCTGCTCGCGCTGCGCTCGGTCCTCGCGCCGCGCTTCAGCTCGGACCAGATGTTCATCGTCATCGTGATCATCCTCTCGCTCATCGGCTGGGCGGGCGCGGCCCGCGTGCTCCGCGGCATGTCGCTCTCTCTGCGCCGTCGCCAGTTCGTGTTGGCCGCCGAGAGCATGGGCCAGTCGCCGCTGCGCATCCTGCGCCTGCACATCCTGCCGAATCTCGCCTCGTATCTGCTGGTCGCCGCGACGCTCAGCATCCCGGGCTATATCCTCGGCGAGGCGGCGCTCAGCTTCCTCGGCCTCGGCATCGCCGAGCCGGCCTCGTCGTGGGGACTGATGCTCTCGCAGGCGCAGAACATCAAAATCTTCATGCTCAACTTCTGGTGGCTGCTCACGCCCGGCGCGGCGATCTTCGTCACCGTGATCGCCTTCAACCTGCTCGGCGACGTGCTGCGCGACGTGGTGGACCCGCGGATGAAGACCCAGTGAGCGCGCGAGCCGGCGAGCGCTACATCAGGCTGTTGAGCGTGTTCACGTATTTGAGCACGAAACCGATCACGAGGTAGCCGATCATCGCGGCGACGGCGGCGAAAAGCAGACCGGGGTAGAGCGCGGCGGCGGCGGCGAGGCGGCCCTTGGCGCGCTCCTGGTGGTCGGCGGCGAGGGCGAGCAGGGATTGCTCGAGCGTGCCGGTCGTCTCGCCCGTCTGGTAGCGTTGGATAAACTCCAGCGGGAAGGCGCCGGTGCCGTGGAGCAGCGGGCCGGGGGCGAAGCCCTGCTCGATGGAGGCGGCGATTTTGCGGGCCGCGCGGCGGAGGCGCGGGGCGGGGGAGGTGGCGCCGGCCTGCCACCAGGCTTCGCCGATGGGCGCGCCGGCCTCGAGCAGGATGCCGAGCGTGAAGGCGAATTCGGACAGCGAGCGCTGGCGCCGGTAGCCGCCGATGGCGGGCAGCAGGTCGAGGAGCGCGAGCGCGACGACGTTGCCCTGGCGCACGAGGATGTAGCCGATGATCGCGAGGCCCCAGGCGGGCACGAGGATCGCGGCCAAGCCGCCGAGGTAGGTCGGCACGCCGCCGCAGAGCCCCTTCTCGAAGTCGATCATGCGCACGAGCGGGAACACCAGCGCGCCGAAGTGGAAAACGAAGAGCGGGTAGGCCGAGGCGAACAGCACGCGGCGGCGGGTCGCGGCCAGCTCCGCGTGGTGGTCGGCGAGGTGGACGAGGACGAGCGGCAGGCGCCCGGCGGAGGCGGCGGCCACGATCAGCGGGCGGTCGGCGGCGGGCAGCCAGGAGCCCGCTTGGGCGATGATGCGATCAACCGGCTGGCCGGCCTCGGCGAGGTCGGCGAGCTGCCGGCAATCGCGGGCCGGGGCGGGCGAGGGGGCGCGAAGCGATTGGGCGAGGGTGAGGCCCGCGGCCAGTTGTTGCGCGAGCTGCCGGTAGAAAAGCGAAAGCGGGGCGTGGGCGAGGGGCACGGGAGAAGGAGGCGCGGAAGCGCGTTTTTGGCGAGCGGGGAGCGCGGGCCGGTTTTTCGGCCTAGAACAGCATGCCGGCGATGCAGGCGGTGAGGCCGCAGGCGAGGTTGCCGCCGATCAAGGCCCGCCAGCCGAGGCGGGCGAGTTCGCCGCGGCGCTCCGGGGCCATGGCGCCGAGTCCGCCGACCTGGATGCCGATCGAGACGATGTTGGAGAAGCCGCAGAGCGCGTAGGTGAGGATGATGCGCGCACGCTCGTCCACGAGGACGCCGTCGGCCTGGAGCTGCGACATGCTGAAGTAGGCGATGAATTCGTTGAGCACGACTTTTTCGCCGAGCAGGCTGCCCGCGACGAGGAGGTTGCCGGAGTCGATGCCGAGCAGCCAGGCGAAGGGGGCGCCGATCATGCCAAAGAGGAACTGGAGGTTGAAGGTGGTGAAGCGTCCGCCGGTGAGTTCGGCGACGAGCGTGTTGAGGCCGAGCCACTCGCCGGGCCCGCCGCCGAGGATCGCGTTGAACATGGCGATGAGGGCGGTGAAGGTGATGAGCATCGCGCCGACGTTGACGGCGAGCTTGAGGCCGTCGGTCGTGCCGATGCAGATCGCGTCGATGAGGTTCGAGCCGGGTTTTTCGGCGTGGAGCACGAGGCGCTCGTCCACCGGCTCGGTCTGTGGGAGCAGCATCTTCGCGATGAGCAGGGCGGCGGGCGCGGAGAGCACCGAGGCGGTGAGGAGGTGGGTGGCCCAGCGGACCTGCGCCGCGGGATCCTCGCCGCCGAGGAGGGTGATGTAGATCGCCATCACGCCGCCGGCGATGGTGGACATGCCGCCGATCATCACCGCGAGGAGCTCGGAGCGCGTCATCGTGGGCAGGAAGGGGCGGATGAGGAGGGGCGCCTCCGTCTGGCCGACGAAGACGTTGCCCGAGGCGCTGAGGGTCTCGGGGCCGGAGAGCCGGAGCGTTTTCGACATCACCCAGGCGAAGCCCTTGACGACGAGCTGGAGCAGGCCGAGGCGGTAGAGCAGGGAGGTGAGCGCGGCGAAGAAGATGATCGTGGGCAGCACGCTGATGGCGAAGATCGGCGCGAAGGTGGTGAAACTGCGCCCGTCCTGCGCGGCGATCACCATGCCCTGGCCGCCGTGCGGCACGCCGAAGATCCAGCCGAAGACGAGTGCGCTGCCCTCGTTGGTGAAGGTGAGCAGCTTCACGAACAGGGAACCGACGAACTCGAAGACCGACTTGATGAAAGGCACCTTGAGGATCAGGAGGGCGAAGACGAGTTGGAGGCCCATGCCGGCTCCGACCACCCGCCAAGAGATGGCGCGACGATCGGCGCTGACGAGCCACGCGATGGAGAGCAGCGCGGCGATGCCGAGCAGGCCGCGGAGAAGGTGGGCGAATTCCATGAATTAGGCGGGGGTAAATAACACCAAGTCTGGCGCGGGAGCTTGTCGCAGGTCGCGTGCCGCGCGAGGTTTTACCCCACGTCTTCCCGCACTCGTCGCCTCCCTCCGCCTCCCGCCATGACCCTCGCCGAACGACTCGAAAAGCACCTCGGTTGCACTCCCGCCGTCAGCAACGCGGCCTTCATCGCCCGGAACGCCACGATCACCGGCGACGTGCTCCTCGGGCCCGACGCGAGCGTCTTCTACGGCGCGGTCCTGCGCGGCGACATCAACATCATCCGCATCGGCGCGGGCAGCAACATCCAGGACAACGCCATTGTGCACCTCTCCGACGACCACGGCACGGTGGTGGGCGATTACGTGACCGTGGGGCACGCCGCCACGCTGCATGGCTGCACGGTCGAGGACGGCTGCCTGATCGGCATGGGCGCGATCGTGCTCGACGGCGCGCGGATCGGCGCGGGCAGCATCGTGGGCGCGGGCTCGCTCGTCACGATGGGCTTCGAGTGCCCGCCCAACTCCATGGTGATGGGCCGTCCGGCCAAGGTGACGCGTCCGCTGCGCCCGGAGGAGATCGGCGCGGGACGGCGCCTGGCGGAGAAGTATGTCGAGGTGGCGCGCACGCACGCGGCGCGGCAGGCGGTCGGCGCGTAAGGGGGCGTGCGCCACAGGCGGGAAGGCCCGCGCCACTTTTAGGCTTTCGACTTTCGCCGGCTTGGGTGCCATCGGGGCAGCCCATGAAAGCGTCCGATTTTTTCACCCTGCCGCCATCGCTCGCCGAGTTCGCCGCGTTTTTCGACGCCGAGGCCGAGCCTTGGGCGTGGTTGAAGCAGATCGGCCCGGCGCTCGCGGCCCTGCCGGCGCCGAGTCCGCGGGCGGGAGTGCCGCCGGGGGTGCAGATCGAGGGGCGGGTGTATCTGGCGCCGGACGTGAAGCTGCCCGCGTATTGCACGCTGATCGGCCCGTGCTGGATCGGGCCGGGCACGGAGATCCGCCCCGGGGCCTACGTGCGCGGCAACGTGATCGTCGGCGCCGGCTGCGTGCTGGGCAACGCGTGTGAATTCAAGAACTGCCTGCTCCTCGACAAGGTGCAGGTGCCGCACTTTTCCTACGTCGGCGATTCGGTCCTGGGCAACGGCGCCCACCTCGGCGCGGGCGTGATCTGCTCCAACCTGCGGCTCGACCAAAAGCCGATCAGCGTGCGCACGCCGGAGCGGACTTACGAGACGGGCCTGCGCAAGTTTGGCGCGATCCTCGGCGACGGCGCGGAGGCGGGCTGCAACGCCGTGCTCAATCCCGGCAGCGTGCTCGGCAAGCGCGCGCTGGTGGCGCCCGGCACCGTGCTCACGGGCTATCTGCCGGCGGAGACGATCGCGCGTCAGCGCGGGCAACTGAGCCACATTCCGCGGCGGGATTGAGCTCGCGGCGGGGCGCCGGGCTCAGCGTTTGGCGTAGGCTTCGCGGAGCGCGGCGACGACCTCGGGCGGCACGAAGTGGGCGACGTCGCCGCCGAGCTTGGCCACCTGTTTCACGAGGTTGGAGCTGGTGTAGCTGTAGGTCTCGCGCGGCATCACGAAGATCGTCTCGATGTCGGGCTCGAGGTGGCGGTTCATCAGCGCCATGTTGAACTCGAACTCGAAGTCCGAGAGGGCGCGGATGCCGCGGATGACGGCGATCGCCTTTTGGTTGCGGGCGAATTCGACGAGCAGGCCGTCGAAGGGCACGGCATGCACGTTCGGGATGTGTTTCGACACCGTGCGCACGAGGGCGAGTCGCTGCTCCTGCGTGAAGATCGGGCCTTTGCCGGGATTGGCGGCGACGCCGACGGTGACCTTGTCGAAGAGCTTGGCGGCGCGCTCGAGCACGTCGAG
>JAUWBD010000049.1 GCA_030605125.1 Verrucomicrobiota bacterium
CTGTCGGAGACCATGAACCGTGCCACGCGCGCAAGGCAGGGCACGTTCTTTTTTCGCGTAAATTTCCGGCGACGCGCGGCGGAACCACCCCCGGGCCGAGCACGCAAACTCCCCCATGCAAGGCCGCCGCCGCGCTTGCGCGCCGCACGGGCTGTGTTCTCGTGGAGCCTCCATGCCGATCGCCCAAGCCGCCCTGCAGGACGCGTTCTCCACCACCCCGCTTTTCGAGGACAAGAGCTGGCGGCTCTCCCCCGAGGCCTGGCCGCTCACCGCCGCGCAAATCGAGGACCTGCGCGAGATCGGGTCGGCTTGCCTGGACTACCACCGCGCGCTCGAGTCGCTCTACCTCCGCAGCGCCGCCGGGAAAAATCTCCTGCGCAACAAGCCCCTGCTCGCGCCCTGGGTCGCTGAATACCTCGACCGCGGAAAACCCGAGGTGCTCGTCGCGCACGCCCGCGATCGGCGCAACCGCGGCGCGCTCCCCGTCGTGCTCCGCCCGGACCTGCTCCTCACCGACGAGGGCTGGGCCCTCACCGAGCTGGATTCGGTGCCGGGCGGCGTCGGCCTCACCGCGTTTCTCAACCGTCTCTACGCGCCCGACGGCGAAATCGTCGGCGCCGACGACGCGATGATCCGCCGGTTTCACGAGGCCGTCGCCGCCCACCGCTCCGACATCCGCAACCCGCTCGTCGCGCTGGTCGTGAGCGAGGAGGCCGCCACCTACCGCCCCGAGATGGAGTGGCTCGCCGCGCAGCTTCAGCGGCTCGGCAAACGCGTCTTCTGCCTCTCACCCGACGACATCTTCCCGCTCGGGCCGTCCCTCTGTTTCGATCTCGAGGGCAACCCGGAGAAGATCGACATCATCTACCGGTTTTTCGAGCTCTTCGACCTCGAGCGCATCCCGACCGCGCACTACTTCTTCGAGTCCTGGGCCGCCGGCGAGGTCGCGATCACGCCGCCGATGCGCCCCTTCCAGGAGGAGAAGCTCGGTCTCGCGCTCTTTCACCACCACCTGCTTCAAGATTACTGGGCCGAGGCGCTGCCCGCGCGCTCCCTCGCGCGCCTCCGCGCCCTCATCCCGCCGTCTTGGGCGGTGGACCCCGCGCCCCTCCCGCCCGGCGCCACGCTCGTGGGCCCGACCGTCGGCGGTCGCGCCCTCAACGACTGGCGCGGGCTCGCCGAGGCCTCGAAAAAAGAACGCGAGCTCATCCTGAAGATCTCGGGCTTCCACGAGACCGCCTGGGGCGCCCGCAGCGTCGCCTACGGGGCCGACTGCTCGCGCGAGGAGTGGCAATCCGCGATCGATATCGCGATCGCCGACGCGCCGCACAACCTCCACGTCCTCCAAACCTACCGCAAGCCGCGCCGCGCCTCGCACCCGCTCTACCCCGTCGCCGGCGGCGAAGCCGCGCCCGAGTCCGGCCGCCTGCGCCTCTGCCCCTACTACTTCGTCCACGGCGACCGCGCCGAGCTCTCCGGCGCGCTCGCGACCTTCTGCCCGCCGGACAAGAAGATCATCCACGGGATGCAGGATGCCGCCCTCCTGCCCTGCCGCGTCGCGCCGGATGCTCCCCCGGCCGCGCTCTCCTGAACGCGCCCGCGCCAAGGAGCATTTTCCGTCTCACCCGGGGGCGCCGGCTCCGCCATCTCCCCCGCCCCGCTCGGGCATCGCGCGGATGCCCGCCGGCCCCCGGCCCGGGCAAAGTGACCCCAC
This sequence comes from Verrucomicrobiota bacterium, assembly GCA_030605125.1. Classification (GTDB taxonomy): domain Bacteria; phylum Verrucomicrobiota; class Verrucomicrobiia; order Opitutales; family Opitutaceae; genus IMCC26134_A. The sequence continues at coordinate 1,715 of JAUWBD010000049.1, forward strand.
GGCCTTCGCCTTTCGTCGCGCCGTCCTCCGCCATGGCCTCTCCGAAAAAACAATCGCTCTCCGACGCCCAGGACCAGGCTCCGCCCACCGAGTCGCCCGCCCGCGCCACCGCGGAGGCGGATCGCGGCCGGCTCGCCGGCAAGCCCGGCGACATCCCCGCCCGCGGCTGGTGGGACATCCTCCGCCGCACCTTTGGCGAGATCGAGAAGGACAACCTCTCGATCGTCGCCGCCGGCATGGCCTTTTACGCCTTCACCGCCATGGTGCCGGCGCTCGCGGCGATCATCGCGTTCTACGCCTTGCTCAACGACCCCGCGACCGTAGCCGAGCAGATCGAGTCGATGGCGCACGTGTTGCCCGAGCAGACCCGCCCGATCCTCCACGACCAGCTCGTGCGCCTCACCTCCGACAACCAGAGCGCCGGCTGGAGCGCCGTCCTCGGCATCGGCATCGCGCTCTTCGGCGCGATGAAGGCCATGATCGCCCTGATGACCGGCCTCAACATCGCCTACCACGAGACCGAGCGGCGCGGCTTCGTGAAGCTCTACGGCTCGGCCCTCCTCCTCACCATCACCGGAATCATCGGTGCGATCCTCGCGGTGTCCTTGATCGCCGTCGTGCCCTCGATACTTCGCATCGTGGGCATCGGCGACGCCGCGCAGACCACGTTCTCCATCCTGCGCTGGCCGCTCCTCGCCGCGCTCTTCGCCTTCGCCCTCGCCGTCGTCTATCGCTACGCCGCCTGCCGCGACAAACCCCGCTGGAGCTGGGTCAGCTGGGGCGCCGGTGTCGCCACCCTGCTCTGGTTGCTCGGCTGCGCCGCCCTCTCCTACTACCTCTCGCGCTTCGGCGATTTCGAGGGCACCTACGGCTCGCTCGGCGCGATCGTCGCCCTGCTTCTGTGGCTCTTCCTCACCGCCTACGTCATCCTCCTCGGCGCCGAGCTCGACGCGGAGATGGAGCGGCAGACGGTGCGCGACACCACCGCGGGCCCCGAGGAGCCCATGGGCCAGCGCGGCGCCCACGCCGCCGACACCCTCGGCCCGGCGCAGAACAAAAAGAAAGCGTAGCCACGCGACCCGCCACGCCGTGGCCGACGCCGGCACCTCAGAGAAGGACCGCCTGGCGAAGACGGGGCCCGCGCTCCGGACGCGCGCGCCTCGTCGCCCCGCGATCACGCAACAGCTCCCGCGGCCCGCGCCCGTAGGCCTGCACGAAAACCTTGTAGAACTGCGCGTAGCTTCCGAAGCCCGCCGCATACACCGCCTCCGCGATCGTGCGCAGCTCCGGCCCGCGGTATAGTTTCCAAAACTCCGCCAACCTCACCGAGCTGCGATAGCGCGTGAGCGGCACGCCCACCTGCCGCGCAAACACCCGGCTCAGGTAGGCCTCGCTCACCCCGCAGCGCCTCGCCAGCTCGCCCATCTCTCCCGCCCAAGCCGCCTCGCCAAGCAGCGCGAGCGCCCGCCGCACCGCCGGATGCAACGCCACCGCCCGCGCCTTGCCCGCCCGCCCCCGCTGCTGCCGCCACGCAAGGAGGAGGAGGTGCCGCAGCCCCGCGTTGAGCCAGTCGGGGTCGTTGTGCTCGAAACGAAAATCCGAGCCAACGCCAAAGCCCGCCTCGCGGTTGAGCACGTCCGGATCCAAGCCGTCCTCCACGATCGCGTCCATCGTCCGGCGCAGGAGATCGAAATCATCCGGCGGCAGCTCCGTGTGCAGCACCTCTCCCTCCGCGCCCGCCTCCGGCGCCACCCGTTTCAGCCCCGCGTAGCCGTCCCCACGACACGCCCGCCGGATCATCGCCGGCTTGAACACCGCCACGTAGTTCTGCGCGTCCGGCGTGCGATCCACCAACTGGTGCTCCTGCGAGGGGTAGAGCCACAACAGGGTCCGCTTCGTGAACGTGAAACGGCGCCCGCCCATCACATAAGTGATCGCCCCGTTCACCACCAGGTTCAGCTCCAGCTCCACGTGTGTGTGCGGCTTGAGCGCCGGCGGATTCCGCGCCGACTCCGCCAGAAACAGAAAGCCATCGTATTTCGGACCAAGCTTCAGGTTCTCGAGCATCGGACAAACGAGGAAAACTTTTTCCCGCCCCACGACAAGACGGCAGCGCAGGCATCCGCTAATCTCATGGTCGCGTCAAATTACTCCATCTTATCGGAAGTGCCCGGCCCTTCCACTCTTCAACTCGCCCGCCCCCATGACCTCCAAACAGCGCATTCGCGCCGCCATCGAGCACCGTCAGCCCGACCGCGTGCCGGTGGATTTTGGCGCCTCCTTTATCACCGGCATCCACTGCTCCGTCGTCGAGGCGCTCCGCCGCCACTATGGCCTGCCCCAGCGACCGGTGAAAATCTGCGAGCCCTACCAGATGCTCGGTCTTGTGGAGGACGACCTGCTGAATGTCCTCAGCATCGACACCGCGCCGATCTTCCCGCAGCGCACGATCTTCGGCTTCGTGAACGAAAACTGGCGCCCCTGGCGCACGCCTTGGGGGCAGGACGTGCTCGTCTCCGAGCACTTCAAGACCGTCGAAAAAGCCGACGGCACCTACATCTACCCCCAAGGCGACACCTCCGCGCCGCCCAGCGGCCACATGCCGCGAACGGGATACTTTTTCGACGCCATCGTGCGCCAGCCCGAGATCGACGAGGACAACCTGCGCGTCGAGGACAACCTCGAGGAGTTCTCCCTCATGAGCCCGGCCGACGAGCTCTATTGGAAGGAACAGGCCGCCCACCTCCGCGGCACCGACCGCGCCGTCGTCACCCACCTCAACGGCACCTGCCTCGGCGACATCGCCCTCGTGCCCGCCCCCTTCCTCAAGCACCCCAAGGGCGTCCGCGACATCGCCACCTGGTATATGACCGTCGCGGCCAACCCCGAGTTTGTCGCGGAGCTCTTCGACCGCCAGGTGGAGATCGCCCTCGAGAACCTCCGCCGGCTCAACGCCGTCGCCGGCGACGTCATCGACGTCGTGGTTGTCTGCGGCACCGACTTCGGCACCCAGGAGTCCACCTTCTGCTCCCGCGCCACCTACGACTCGCTCTGGCTGCCGCGTTACAAACGTATCAACGACTGGATACACGCCCACACTTCTTGGAAAACCTTCAAGCACTCCTGCGGGGCGGTGGAGAGCTTCATGCCGAGCTTCATCGCCTCGGGTTTCGACATCATCAACCCCGTGCAATGCTCCGCCAAGGGCATGGACCCGCGCCTGCTCAAGGAGCGCCACGGCGACAAGATCACCTTCTGGGGCGCGGGCGTGAACACCCAGAAGACCCTCCCCTTCGGCACGCCCGAGGAGGTGCGCCGCGAAGTGCTGGAGCGCTGCGAGATCTTCGCCCCCGGCGGCGGCTTCGTTTTCGACGCCATCCACAACGTCCAGGCCCTCACGCCCGTCGCCAACCTCGTCGCCCTCTTCGACGCCCTCCGCGAATTCAACGCCCGCTGAACCCTTTGGAGTGCGCCGCTCCGCGGCGCTTTGGACTCCCCGCGCCCACCACCTCCTCCTCCCATGCCCCGTCAATACTACCTCGACCTCGCCGCGCAGGAGATCGCCATGCCCATCGGCGCCGACCTCGTGCTCAAGGGCGAGCCCGACCACCACGCCATCCTGCTCGACGGCGCGCGCCTCGGCCGCGTGCTCGAACAGGCCGCGAGGCGTTTCCGCACCCCGCTCGCCTTCCCGGTCATGGACCTCCAGCTCGAGAAGGCCGTCCTCCTCGAGACCCTCGGCGTGCCCGTCGCCGACGTCACCTCCTTCCACTTCGACGCCGCGTCCGACCCCGCCCTCGTTCCCGTCCTGCGCGACAAGCTCCGCGGCGGCGCCCTCACCCCGCGCATGCGCGCCAACAACGACGCCATCCGCCACATCGCCACGCAAACCGATCTGGTGCCCGTCGGCATGTGCATCGGCCCCGTGTCGCTCATGACCAAGCTCATCGCCGACCCCATCACGCCCATCTTCATGGCCGGCGCGGGCGAGACCGCCGACGAAAACGAGGAGGTCAAACTCGTGGAGGTCTGCCTCGAGCTCGCCATCACCGTCATCCTCGAATCGCTCCGTCACCAAATCGCCGCCGGCGCCCGCGCCGTCTTCATCGCCGAGCCCGCCGCCAACAAGGTCTTCTTCTCCCCGCGCCAGTTCGAGGCCGACGGCGGTGCTCTCTTCGAGCGCTACGTCTTCGCCTACAACCGGCGCATCGCCGAGCTCCTCGCCGAGCACGAAGTGGACCTCCTCTTCCACTGCTGCGGCGAACTCATCGACCCCATGCTCGACGTGTTCACCCGCCTCCGCCCCGCGCTGCTCTCGCTCGGCAGCTCGCGCGACCTCGCCCGCGACGCCGCCCGCGTGCCCAAGGACATCGTCCTCTACGGCAACCTCCCCTCCAAGCAGTTCTACTCCGACACCCTGCTCCAGCCCGCCCAGGTCGAGCAACGCGGCCGCGAACTCCTCGCCGCCATGCGCGCCGCCGGCCACCCCTTCATCCTCGGCACCGAGTGCGACACCCTCAGCGTGCCCGGCTGCGAAGGCCCCATCTGGAGCAAGGTGGACGCCATCCTCCGCTGCGCCTGCGACCCCCGCCCCGGCCCCCGCGTCTGCGTCGCCACGTCCTGAGCCCCTTCGATCCCCTCCACCCGCCGCCCGCCATGAACGATACCCTCCAAGCTCTCAGCACCGCCGTCGAAACCGGCAAACGCGTCGAAGCCCGCCGCCTCGCCCAAGCCCTCATCGATGCCGGCATGAAACCCCTCGCCATCGTCGAGCAAGGCCTCGTCCCCGGCATGACCGCCATCGGCGAGAAGTTCAAAAACAACGAGGTCTTCGTGCCCGAGATGCTCATCGCCGCCCGCGCCATGAAGGAGGCCATGACCCTCCTCGAGCCCCTCCTCGCCCAGGCCGGCATCAAGCCCAAGCACACCGTCGTCATCGGCACCGTGCAGGGCGACCTGCACGATATCGGCAAGAACCTCGTCGGCATGATGCTCAAAGGCGCCAACTTCGGCGTCATCGACCTCGGCACCAACGTGGACCCCGAGAAGTTCCCCGCCGCCGCGCAGGAACACGGCGCCGACATCATCGCTCTCTCCGCCCTTCTCACCACCACCATGCCCGCGATGAAGGGCACCGTGGACCTCATCCGAGCCTCCACCATCAAGGACATCAAAGTCATGGTCGGCGGCGCCCCCATCACCCAGGAGTATTGCGACCAGATCGGCGCCGACGGCTACAGCCCCGACGCCGCCAGCGCCGTGGACCTCGCCCTCCGCCTCGTCGGCAAGCATCGCTGAGCCCGCCTCGCCGCACGAAACGCCTTGTCCTGGTGCGGGCGGCTACCCCGGCCCGTGTCCCCATGCCCGCCGCCCTGCTCGCCTGCGACGTTTTCACCGACGAACTCGCGGCGCTCCGCCGCGAGCTCGCCGCCTCCGCGCTCGGACCGGTGCGTCTCCTCGAGATGGGCCTGCACGACCATCCGGCCCGCCTGCGCGCCGAGCTTCAGTCCACCATCGACCGCCTCGCCGCCGATCCCGCCGTCGAGCGCATCCTCCTCGCTTACGGCCGCTGCGGCGACGGCCTTGTCGGACTCCACGCCGACCGGGTGCCCCTCCACCTCCCGCGCGGTCACGACTGCATCTCGATCCTCCTCGGCGACAGCGCCCGGCACGAGGCCGTGCTTCGCGAACACCCCGCCACCTATTTCTACAGCCCCGGCTGGATTCGCGGACGCCGCGTTCCCGGCCCCGACCGGCCCTCTCATCTGCGCGCCCTCTACACCGAGCGCCACCCCGACGACCCCGAACTCGTCGAGGATCTGCTCGCCGCCGACGCCGAGCTTTTCGCCCACCACGACCGCGCCGCCTACGTGGACCTCACCCAAGACCGCGCGGCCGAGGACTACTGCCGCGCCTGCGCCAAACACCTCGGCTGGTCCTTCGTTCGCCTCGCCGGCGATCCCGCCCTGCTCCGCGCTCTCCTCACCGGCCCCTGGCCCGACGATCAATTCCTCACCGTCCCTCCCGGACACGTGATCGCCCGCGCCCCTTCCGGCGCCCTCGTCGCCACCACGCGATGAACCCGATCCAGCCGCCGCCCCCGCTCCACCCCGACGAGCCGCTCTCCGAGCGCCTCGAACGCGCCGGCCATCCACTCAACACCCGCTGCGGCGGCCGGGGCCTCTGCTCGGGCTGTGAAGTCGAGCTGCTCCACGGTCCCTCCGCCACCACCACCACGGCCCGCGCCTGCCGGCTCCGCTCCGCCGATCTGCCCGCCGACTTCCTCGGCCTCCGCATCCCCCTCGCATCCAGCCGCGACGTCTCCCTCCACGGTGTCACCAGTTTTCAACTACATCCCGCGCTCGCCGCCGGTCCGTCGCCCACCCACCGCGTCGGCCTCGGCCTCGCGCTCGACATCGGCACCACCACGATCGCCGCTGCGCTCTGGGATTCCGCCACCGGCCGCCTCCTCGCCGAGTCCTCCCGCGCCAACGCCCAGCGCCGCCACGGCGACGACGTCGTTACCCGCATCGGTTTCGCCGTGGACCGCCCCGACGGCCTCGCCCTTCTCCGCGCCGCCCTCCTCCGCGAGACGCTCGCACCCCTTCTTGAAGAACTCTGCGCCCGCGCCGACCGCCCGCCCTCCGCCATCACCCGGGCCGTCGCCGCCGGCAACCCCGCCATGCTCCACACCCTTGCCGGCGCACCGCTCTCCGGCCTGGCCACCTTCCCCTTCCGCCCCGCCTTCCTTGGCGCCCGCACGCTCGCCCCCGCCGAGCACGGCCTTTCCGCTTTAACCTGTCCCCTTTGCCTTCTGCCCGGCCTCGGCCCCTTCGTCGGCGCCGATATCAGCGCCGGCGCGCTCGCCTGCGGCCTCCTCGCCGAGCCCGGCCCCGCCCTCCTCATCGACTTCGGGACCAACGGCGAGATCCTACTCAAACACGCGGGCGGCTTCCTCGCCACCGCCACCGCCGCCGGCCCCGCTTTCGAGGGCGGTCGCCTCTCCTGCGGCGCCGCAGCCGGCCGCGGCGTCGTCTCCCACCTCGAACGCCAAGACCACCGCTGGCGCCTCGTGCTCGTGCCCGGCTCCGATCCCGACGCGCCGGCCACCGGCCTCTCCGGCGCGGCCTGCATCGACCTGCTCGCCCACGGCCGGCGCGAAGGCTGGCTGAGCGACTTTGGCCGGCTCGACTCCCGCCACCCCGTCGTCACCCGCGCCGCCGATGGGGCACTCCGCGTCTCCCTGACCGACTCCCTGCACGTCACCGAGCCCGACATCGCCGAGTTGCTCCAAGCCAAGGCCGCCATCGCCGCCGGCGCGCTCACCCTCCTCGAACTCGCCGGCCTCCGCCCCGCCGATCTCCGAGCCCTGCACGTCGCGGGCGGCTTCGGTTTCCATCTCGACCCCGACCACGCGCTCGCCGTCGGCCTCTTCCCGCCCTTGCCGCCCGAACGCATCCACCTTGTTGGCAACAGCTCCCTCGGCGGCGCCTCCCTCCTCCTCCTCCCCGAGCACGCTCCCGCCCTCGACGCCCTCTTCGCGCAGACGACCATCATCGAGCTCAACCAGACCGCCACCTTCGCTGACCACTTTACCGACTGCCTCGGCCTCTGATCGGAACAGGCCTCCCGCACCCTGGCGTTTGCGTCGTTGGACAAACGGCGAAAACTTTTGGGCATGCTGCGAAAAGACGCCCGGCCCCGACGCGGCTAATTTATAGGCGCGATTCCCGCGCCTAATGCCCCCAGCCCCCGCCGCGTCCCTCTCCGTCCGCCTCTTCGGCACCCTGCCCTCGGGCGAAGCCGTCACCGCCTACACCCTGCACGGTGCCGGCGGCCTCGTGCTGGAGTGCCTCGACTACGGCGGCATCGTCACCCGCCTCCTCGCCCCCGACCGCGCCGGCCGCCTCGCCGACGTCGTCCTCGGCTGCGACGACCTCACCGGCTACCTCGGCTCCCAACCCTACGTCGGCGCCATCGCCGGCCGCGTCGCCGGCCGCATCACCGGCGCGCGCTTCACCCTCGACGGCGTCACCTATCCCCTCGCGCTCAACGACCCGCCCAACCACCTCCACGGCGGCCCCCGCGGCTTTGACAAACAGCTCTGGCGCGCCGAGCCCGCCTCCCGCCCCGACGGCGCGCCCTCCCTCCGCCTCTCCCGCACCAGCCCCGCCGGCGAGGAGGGCTACCCCGGCACCGTTCGCGTCGCCGTCACCTACACCGTCACGGCGGACAACACCTTCCTCATCGAGACCGAGGCCGAGACCGACGCCCCCACGCCCTTCAGCCTCACCCACCACGGCTACTTCAACCTCGCCGGCCACGACTCCGGTCCCATCCACGACCACACGCTCCAAGTCCACGCCGACGCCTGCGCCGCCACCGACACCACGATGACCCTCCTCGGCCGTCGCGAGCTCCTCACCGCCGCCAACGACTTCCGCTCCCCCCGCCGCCTCGGCGACGCCATCCCCGGTCTCTTCCAACAGCACGGCGACCTCTACTTCCTCCGCCCCGCCGCCTCGCCCGCCACTCTCCGCCCCGCCGCCACCCTCGCCGACCCCGCCTCGGGCCGTATTCTCGAAGTCACTACGACCGAAGCCTGCCTCCAGCTCTACACCGGCGACTGCCTCGACCACGTCCTCCCCGTCGTCGGCAAGGGCGGCCACCGCTACGCCCGCCACGCCGGCCTCTGCCTCGAGTGCGAGGGCTACCCCGACGGCGCCAACACCCCCGCCCTCGGCGACATCGTCCTCCGCCCCGGCCGCGTGCACCGCCAGGCCACCGCCTACCGCTTCAGCACCCGCTAGCCCTCCTTAAACTAAATCTTCCCCCTTAAACTCCAAGCGTATGAGCGACCACGACCACGGCACCGCCGTCCTGCCCAAGCCCACCAAGCTCGACTACTCCCTCACCGGCGAAAACGCCTCGCGCGCCATCGAGCGCGGCCTCGCCGAGGCCGAGTGGTATCAATGCCCCGTCCCGCGCGCCACCATGCGCAAGCTCCTCGAACGCCGCGACGGCCCCGCCATCCGCGACACCCTCCTCTGGTTCGCCCTCCTCTTCGGCACCGGCTACGCCACCTGGGCCCTCTGGGGCTCGTGGTGGGCCGTCCTCCCCTACGCGCTCTACGCCGTCCTCTACGCCTCCACCTCCGACTCGCGTTGGCACGAGGCCGGCCACGGCACCGCCTTCAAGACCGACTGGATGAACAACGCCCTCTACGAGATCGCATCCTTCATGGTCATGCGCGAGTCCACCGTCTGGCGCTGGTCCCACACCCGCCACCACTCCGACACCATCATCGTCGGCCGCGACCCCGAGATCGCCGTGCCCCGCCCGCCCGACGTGAAAGCCATCGTCATGGGCTTCTTCAACCTCGGCGTCTACCCGCGCTACTTTAAGCACATCCTGCTCCACACCTTCGGCCGCATGTCCGAGGACGAGAAAACCTACATTCCCGAGAGCGAGTTCCCGAAGATCTACCGCAAGGCCCGCATCTACGTCGCCATCTACGCCACCGTCATCGGCCTCTCGATCTATTACTCCTCGCTCCTGCCGCTCTTCCTCGTCGGCGGCGTCAACCTCTTCGGCTCTTGGCTCATGGTCGTTTACGGCCTCACCCAGCATGCCGGCCTCGCCGAGAACGTCCTCGACCACCGGCTCAACTGCCGGACGGTCTATATGAACTTCATCCACCGCTACCTGTATTGGAATATGAACTACCACGTGGAGCACCACATGTTCCCGCTGGTGCCCTACCACGCCCTCCCGCGGCTCCATGCCGCGATCAAGGACGACTGCCCCACGCCCTACCCCAGCCTCGTCGCCGCCTGGCGCGAGATCGTGCCCGCCGTGCTCCGCCAGGTCAAAGACCCCACCTACCACGTCAAACGCCAGCTCCCCGAGCCCAAGTCCCGCCAGCCCGAGCACCAGCGCGCCACCGACGCCAAGCCCGACGCCACCGGCTGGCTCGAGATCTGCGCCGCCGCCGACCTCGGCCCGGCCGACGTCATCCGCTTCGACCACGGCAAAAAGACCTACGCCCTCTACCGCGACGACGAGGGCAAGCTCTACGCCACCGACGGCATCTGCACCCACGGCAACACCCACCTCGCCGACGGTCTCGTGAAGGGCAAAATCGTCGAGTGCCCCAAGCACAACGGCCGCTTCAACCTCGCCGACGGCTCGCCCGCCCGCCCGCCCATCTGCCGCGGCCTCGCCACCTACCCGATCGAGGAGCGTGCCGGCCGCATCTGGCTCAACCTCTTCCAGGCCGGCGGCTCCGGCGCCCGCGCCCAAAAGACCTACACCCTCCGCGTCGTCTCCAACCGCAGCGTCGCCACCTTCATCAAGGAGCTCGTCCTCGAGCCCGTCGACCCCTCCGAAAAAATCGCCTTCACCCCCGGCGACTACCTCCAGATCGACATCCCCGCCTACGCCGAGATCCGCTTCCGCGACTTCGACATCCCCGAGCCCTACCGCTCGGTCTGGGAGCGCCAGCACGTCTTCGACCTCGTCGCCCGCAACCCCGAGTCCGGCCGCCGCAACAACTACTCCCTCGCCTCCAATCAGGCCCTCGAGCGCGTGCTCCGCTTCAACGTCCGCATCGCCACCCCGCCTCCCGGCCAGGACTGCGCGCCCGGCGTCGGATCCGCCTACGTCTTCTCTCTCAAGCCCGGCGACACCGTCACCGCCATCGGCCCCTTCGGCGACTTCCACCCCAAGCCCACCCAGCGCGAGATGGTTTACATCGGCGGCGGCGCCGGCATGGCCCCGCTCCGCGCCCACCTCAGTTATCTGCTCGAAACCGAGAAGACCGCGCGCCGCGTCTCCTTCTGGTATGGCGCGCGCTCGGCGCAGGAAATCTTCTACGCCGACTACTTCCAAAACCTCACCGTCGGCCGCCCGAACTTCAGCTTCCACCTCGCCCTCAGCAACCCGCTGCCCGAGGACAAGTGGACCGGCCACGCCGGCTTCATCCACGAGGTCGTATTGGAGAAATACCTACGCGAGCACAGCAACCCGAAGGCCGTCGAATACTACCTCTGCGGCCCGCCGATGATGATCAAGGCCTGCACCAAGATGCTCGCCGAGCTCGGCGTCCCCGCCCACCAGATCGCCTACGACGAGTTCTAAGCTCCTTCCGGCCCGATTGCTCGTCACGGAGCACACGGAGCTCCGACACGGAGTTCACGGAGGCAGAGCAAAGCCTCCCCAACCGCCCGAACTCTTCTTTCTCCGAACTCCGTGTCCTCCGTGTCTGCGCTCCGTGCCCTCCGTGGCTTAAAAAGATCATTCTCCCGCTCATGCCCGCACTCCGCGTCTTCCTCAACCTCGACAACCTCGTCGATCTCCGCCCCGACTCGATCTTCCCCGCCTCGCTCCTCGCGCCCGGCGCCGCCGCCGCGCGCGACGCCCGCCTCGCCGCCGACGGCTTTGAGGGCGTGCAGGTGACCGACAACGATCCGCTGCCCGCCGGCGCCACGCTCCCGCACTGCGGCCTCGACCGCATCAACGCCCCCGCCGAGGCCGACGCCGTCTTCGCGCGCCACGCCGCCCGCGGCGACCGTTGCATCACCCTCCACGTCGGCTGGGGCATCGAGGACGACGCCGAGATCGACGCCCTCCTCCGCGCCATCCTCGACGCCCAGCAAAAGCACCGCCTGCCCGCCTTCATCGAGACCCACCGCGCCACCATCACGCAGGACATGTGGCGCACCGTGCAGCTCACCAAGCGCTTCCCCGAGGTCCGCTTCAACATCGACCTCTCCCACTACTACTGCGGCCAGGAGATGGTTTACGGCGACTGGCAGCAGAAGCTCGCCTTCATGCAACCGATCTTCGACCGCACCGGCTTCATGCACGGCCGCATCGCCGCGCCCGGCTGGATGCAGGCGCCGATCGAGCGCCTCGACACCAAGCCCCGCCTCGCCCACGGCGCCGACTACCTCGCGCACTTCCGCGAGATGTGGACCCTCGCCATGCGCGGCTTCCTCCGTCACGCGAAGCCCGACGACGAATTGATCTTCGCCCCCGAGCTCCTCCGCGCCGACATCTACTACGCGCGAAAATTCCCCGCCTCGTCCGCGCCCGCCGCCGAACTTCGAGAGGAGAGCGACCGCTACGCCCAGGCCCTCCTCTACCGCGACCTCGCGCGCGAGTGCTGGGCCGCCGCGACCGCGCCCTCCGATCACAAAAGCTCGCCCTGATCCGACGGCCGCGGCGCGCCGCCGTGCCGCCGGATCTCCTCCGCCCGCGCCCGGATCGCTTTGCGTTCGTCCGGCTTTAGCCGCGCGAGATTTTTCACCTGTAGCGCCATGCGCTGGTTTGCCGCGAGCACGCGCTCGTGGCGCAGCAGAAAATCCCAGTAGAGCGTCGTGAACGGACACGCGCGCTCGCCACTCGCCTTCGCCGGATCGAAGCGGCAACCCGCGCAGTAGTTGCTCATCCGCTGGATGTATTTTCCCGTCGCCGCGTAAGGCTTGGAGGCCATCACGCCGCCGTCGCCGTATTGCGACATGCCCAGCGTGTTCGGCAGCTCCACCCACTCCACCGCATCGACATAGACCGCGAGATACCACTCGTGCACGCGCCGCGGCTCCACGCCGAGCAGCAGCGCGTAGAGCCCGGTCACCATCAGGCGCTGGATGTGATGCGCGTAACCGAACTCCAGTGTCTGGGTGATCGTGTCGCGCAGACAGGCCATCTCCGTCTCGCCGCTCCAATAAAACGCCGGCAGCGGCTCCTTCGCGCCGAGCGCGTTTTTCTCCGCGTAGTCCGGCATGAAGTGCCAGTAGATGCCGCGCACGTATTCGCGCCAGCCGAGGATCTGGCGGATAAATCCCTCCGCGCTCGCCAGCGGCACGCGTCCGGCGCGATACGCCGCCTCCGCCGCGCGCACCACCTCGCGCGGATCGAGCAGCTTGAGGTTCATCGCCGCCGACAGACGCGAGTGGTAGAGCCAGGGCTCACCGCTCCACATCGCGTCCTGGTAGCGCCCAAACTCCGCCAGCCGGTGCTCCACAAAATCCGCCAAAGCCTCGCGCGCCTGCGCCGGCGTGACCGGCCAGTCAAAGGCCTCCAGCTTGCCGGGGTGCGTGGCGAAGCGCCGCTCCACCGCGGCCAACACCTCGCACGTCAACGCGTCGGGCGCGAAACGACACGGCGGCGGCACCGCACGCGGGCCCTCCTTGGAAAAACTGCCGCGGTTGTCGTGATCGAAGTTCCATTGCCCGCCCTCCGGCTCGCCATGCGGGTCGAGCAGCACGCCCTCGCGGCGCCGCAGCTCTCGATAAAAATACTCGAGGCGGAGCTGCTTCCGCCCGAGCGCGTGCTGTTTGAAATCGGCGATGCTGGCGTAGAAGTGGCGATCCGGCCGCACCTCGAGCGGCAGCCCCAGTCGCTCGGCGGCCTCCTCGAGCGCGCGCCACACCCGCCAGTCGCCCGGCTCGGTGAGCACCAGCCGCGCGGGCTTCAGGCGCTTCGCCGCGCGTTCGAGTTCTCGGGCGAGCGTGCCGCGATTTTGCGGATCGGCGATCTCGGTGTAGTGGACGGTTTTTCCCTCGGCCCGTCGCGCGTCGCGGTAGTGCCGCATCGCGGAGAGGAAGACCGCGATGCGCGGCTTGCTCGACCAGACGTGCTCCGACTCCTCCGCGACCTCCGCCATCCAGAGCGCGTCGTGGGCGGCGTCGAAGCCGTCGAGCGCCGCCGCGTCCGCGTTGAGCTGGTCGCCGAGGATGAGGACGAGATGGCGCATGAGACGGCCCCGGTTTCAGCTCTCGTCGTCCGCCGCCGCGCCCGCGCCGCGCAGCGCCTTGAAGGCCGCGAGCGCTTCCGCCCGCGCCGTCGCGTGATCCACGATCGGCCGCGGATAGTTTTCCCCGAGCCGCACCTTGGCGTGCTCGAGCACCTCGGCCGGGGCGGTCCATGGCGCGTGCACGAATTTGTCGGGCAACTTCGCCAGTTCGGGCACCCAGCGCCGCACGTAGGCGCCGGCCGGATCGAACTTCTGGCCCTGCGTGACCGGCGCGAAGATGCGGAAATACGGCGCCGCGTCGGCGCCGCAGCCCGCGCTCCACTGCCAGCCCAGGGTGTTGCTCGCGAGGTCGGCGTCCACGAGCGTGTCCCAGAACCAGGCCGCCCCCTCCTGCCAGGGCAGGCGCAGGTGTTTGACCAGAAACGAGGCCACGATCATGCGCACGCGGTTGTGCATCCAGCCCGTGGTCCAGAGCTGGCGCATGCCGGCGTCCACGATCGGGTAGCCCGTGCGCCCACGCCGCCAGGCGCGCAGCTTTTTGCCATCCGGGTCTTCCGCCCACGGGAAGCGCTCGAAGTCCTCGCGCAGCGGCCGCTCCGGCGTGTGCTCGAAATGAAACAGCAGGTGATAGGCGAACTCGCGCCAGCCGATCTCGGTCAGGAACACCCGCGCGCCGTTGCTCGCCGGATCGATGCCCGCGCTCTTGCCCAGCCCGCGCACCGCCGCCGCCACCTGGCGCGGGCCGATCTCGCCAAAGTGCAGGTGCGGCGAGAGCCCGGAGGTGCCGTCGCGATTCGGCAGGTTGCGCGCCTCGTCGTAAGCGTGCACCGGGGCCGGCTCGCCCCGCGCCTCGCGCAGAAAACGCCTCAGGCGCGCCTGCGCCCCGGCCTCGCCCGGAGTCCAAAGCTCCCCGAAGCCCGCGTCCCAAGGGATCGTCGGCGCCAGGGCGAGATCCCCTGCCGCGACCGAGGCCGGCCAGCGCCGCGGCGCGGGCAAGGTCGGGGCGTCGCTGCGCACGGGGGCGGAAAACTCCGACGCGCAACAGTGCCGCCAGTAGGGCGTGAAAACCTGGAAGGGCCGGCCCTGTTTGTTCCGGACCGCGTGCGGCTCGAAGAGCAGCGAGCTGTTGAAGCTTTTCGCCTCGATTCCTTCCACCGCCAGCGCCGCCTTCAGCTCCGCGTCGCGCGCGCGCGCGGCCGGTTCGTAGCGACGATTCCAATACACCGCGCCCGCGCCGGTCTCGGCGAGCAGCCGGCGGAGTTCCTCGCCCGAATCGCCGCGGGCCAGCACGAGCCGCGAGCCGCGCCCGCGCAGGTCGGAGTCGAGCGCCTGGAGCGAGCGGTGCAGCCACCAGCGCGAGGCGCCGCCCGGGGCCCAGCGTCCCTCGCCGGCGTCGTCGAGCACGAAGACGGGCACGATCGGGCCGCCGCGCGCGAGGGCGGCGGCGAAGGCGGCGTTGTCGGCCAGGCGGAGATCCTGGCGAAACCACAGGAGAACCGGTGCGACGGCGGCGGGCGAAGCGGACACGTGGCCGAAAAAGCGAGGCGGCCGCGGCTTTGCAAACGCCACCGGCAAAATCCCCTCGCCCACCGCCCCGGCGTTCCCAAGCGTCCCGGGCTTTATGATGATGACCTGGCTCGCCCGGGCTCACTCCGACAGCTCCTGGGCGCATCTTCCCACCACCGATTTTCCCGCCGTCGCCGCCCGGCCCGGCGCGCTCGCCGTGCTGCCAGTCCACGGCTTCGCCGACCACGGGATGGGCCTGCCCCTTGACCTCGAGGAGGTGATCGCCAGCGCCTTGCTTTCCGAGGCCGCCGCCGAGGCCTCGGCGCTCGCCGCACCCTGTGTGCTGCCGCCGCTGCGCTTCGGGCCCGCGCCCTACGCCGCCTGCGGCTGGTTCGGCATCCCGCTCGAGACCGCGCATGAACTCGTGCTCGAGCTCGCCCGCGGCGTGAAGCTCGCGGGCTTCGAAAAACTCCTGATCCTCTCGACCAACCCCTGGCACCGCGAATGGCTCGACAACGCCGCGCGCGACATCCGTGTCGAGACCGGGCTCGCCGCCTACCGCGTGCACCTCGGCGCGCTCGGGCTCGATTTTCACCCCGCGGCGGCCCCCGCGCAGCGCCTCGCGCTCCAGGCGCTCGGCGCCGGTCTGCTCGGGCTGCACCCGGTCGCCTCCACCCCGCATGAATCGGCCGACGAGGATTTTCGCCCCGGCAAATGGGCCCACCCGCCGCCGCTGCCGGCCGAGCGCGTATCGCCCGAGCGCGCCGCCGAGGCCGAGGCGCTGCGCATCCAGGCCACGGAGCGCCTCGCGCGCCTCCTCGTCGAGGCGGCCTGGCACGGGCGCGGCCTGCCCCCCGCCCGCCACCCGGCCACCGCCGCCGGCCCCGCCGCCGCTCGCCCCGCCGCCGAAGCCGCGCCGCTCTGGCGCCCCTTCGGCGCGCGTTACCTCGGCTCCCTTCACCGCGAGGCGCTGCGCCAGACCACGCATCGGCCGGGGGCGCTGGTCATACTGCCGACTGCCGCCATCGAGCAACACGGCCCGCACCTCCCGGTCGGCGTGGACTCGATCCTGGGCCAGGGCCTGCTCGCCCGCGCCCTCGCGCTCCTCGCCCCCGGCCTGCCTGTGCACGTCGCTCCGCCGATCCTCGTGGGCAAGAGCGCCGAGCACGCCGACTGGCCCGGCACCCTCACGCTCGGCACCCGCACCTTCGCCGCGCTCGTGCGCGCACAGGTCGAGCAACTGCACCGGCTCGGTTTTCAAAAAATCGCGATCTGGAACACCCACGGGGGCAACAGCGCCGTGCTCGTGCCACTGATCCGCGAACTCCAATCCCTGCCCGGCCTGCGCGTCGGCATGCTCCAGAGCGGCTACAAGCCCACCCAGAGCCCCCAGGAGGCCGCCCACGGTTTTCACGCCGGCGAGTGGGAGACCGCCCTCATGCTGGCCTTCGCGCCCTCGCTCGTGCGCCGCGCCAAGGCCGTCTGCCACTATCCCGCGCAGCTCGACGACGCCGGAGAACTCCGGCCCGAGAGCGCCGCCCTGACCTTTGGCTGGACGACCCGCGACATCGCTCCGCAGGGCGTGATCGGCGACCCCACGCTCGCCACCTCGGAGCGCGGCGAGACCTGGGCCGGGGAGGCCGCCGCCGCCCTCGCCGCGCGCATCACGCGCCTCGTCCGCGGATAACCGACGCCGGCCATCGCGCCCCGCCCCAAAAACGCCGCCGGCGCTCGCTTCCCGTGCCGCTTTGCGCCAGCGTCCGCCTTCGCTCCTTCCTGGCCCCATGTCCCCGCTCGCCTTCGCCGCCATCCTCCCCCTCTCGCTCGGTTTCCTCGCCATGACCTCCTGCAACCCATCTTCCGCCGACGCCCCTTCGCCGGCCGGCGCCGCGACCGCCGCCACGAACTCCGCCGACTCGCAGACCCTCGTGCTCGGCGGCGGCTGCTTCTGGTGCGTCGAAGCCGCCTACGAAATGGTGCCCGGCGTGCTCGCCGCCGAAAACGGCTACGCGGGCGGCAAGCGTCCGAACCCCACCTACGAGCAGGTCTGCACCGGCGCCACCGGCCACGCCGAGGTGGTGAAGATCACCTTCGATCCCGCCCGCGTGAGCCGCGCCCGGCTCGTCGATTTTTTCTGGGACATCCACGATCCCACCACGCTCAACCGCCAGGGCGCCGACGTCGGCACGCAGTATCGCTCCGTCATCTACTTCGCCACGTCCGAGGAGAAGGCGATCATCGACGCCTCGCTCGCTCGCGCCAACGCCGAGAGCTGGGACGGCAAGATCGTCACCGAGGTCTCGCCGCTGCCCGAGTTCTACCCCGCGGAGGAGTATCACCAGGACTACTACACAAAGAATCCCAACGCGGGCTACTGCCGCGTGGTGATCAAGCCCAAGCTCGAGAAGCTAAAATCCTCGCCGCTCCTGCGCCCGGACGCCGCGCCCTGAGCCGGCCTCATGCAGTTGGAGGCGGAGGAGCGAGGAGGGATCGGCGGACCAAACGGTGAACGACGAACCGATGGCGGGCTGATTGAAGCCCGTCGAGGTGAGGAGGGCGCCGTTTGGCCGCCGAGATCCCTCGATCCGACCCGATCAACTGCATGAGGTCGGCTGAGCCGCGAGCCCGCGCCCTACTTGAAATAGCCGCGCTGCTTGTCCGAGATCGGCAGCCCCGCGCGCTCCATCACCTGGAGCAGATCCTCCCACACCGCGCGCTTCGACTTGTTGCTCGCGTTGCGCAGCAGGTAGCTCGGGTGGTAGGTCACCATCAGCGGCTTGCCCGCGAAGTCGTGCCATTTACCGCGCACCGCGCCGAGCGTGGTGAACTGCGCGCCGAGCAGGCCCTGCGCGGCCGTGCCGCCGAGCGCGACCAGGATCTCCGGCTGCACGATCTCGATCGAGGCGCGCAAAAAGGGCAGGCAAAACGCCATCTCCTCCACGGTCGGCGGGCGGTTGCCCACCTGCTCCGCGCCCGGCGGCGTGGGCATCTGCGGGCGCCAGCACATGATGTTGCCGATGTAAACCTGCTCCCGCTTCAGGCCCATCGCGCCGATCATCTTGGTGAGCAGTTGCCCGGCCGGCCCGACAAACGGCTCGCCCTGCACCTCCTCCTCGGCGCCGGGCGCCTCGCCGACGAAAAAAATCTTCGCGTCGAGCGAGCCGACGCCGAGCACGGCCTTCTTGCCCGGGCGCACGTGCTCGAGGCAGACGGGGTGCTGGGTCGCCAGTTCCTTGAGCGCGGCCCAGCGCGCGGCTTTGTCGCCCTCGGGCAGCGTGACCACCGGAGGCGGCGGGAGCGCCTTGGCCGGCGCCGCGGGCGCGAGTTTGATCGTCGGCGCGACCGGCTCCGCGAAGGCGGCGGCGGCGGCGCGCGCCGGCTCACCGCGCGATGCCGGCGCAGGCGCGGGCGTGCGCTCGGGGACGCGCTCGGGAGCGGACGGCGTGCGGGCCTTCACCAAGGCGCGCAACCCGGCGAGCGCCTCTTCGCTCACGGGCACGACCTGCTCGCCCTCGGCCTTCAGCCGGGCCAGCTCCTCGGAGATCGCCTGCAACACCGCGCGCATCGTGGCATCAAGCCTGCACGGCCGCGGGCGCGCGAGCCAGCATCAGCTTTTCGACATATTTGCCCAGGAGATCGAACTCCAGGTTGACGGGGTCGCCCGCGCGCTTCTCGGCGAGGTTGGTCGCCGCGACGGTGTGCGGGATCAGCCAGACCGCGAAGGAATCGCCGTCCACCTCGGCCACGGTGAGCGAGATGCCATCGATCGCGATGCTGCCCTTGTGGATGAGGTATCTGCCGGCGCCGGCCGGCGCCTTGACCCGCAGGTAGCGGTCCGAGCCGCGCGGCTCGAAGATCTCGACCACGCCCAGCCCGTCCACGTGGCCGGTGACGAAGTGGCCGCCCATCTTGCCGCCAAAGCGCAGGCTGCGCTCCAGGTTTACCGCCGCGCCCGGTTTGATCGCGGAGATGCTCGTCAGGCGGCGCGTCTCCTCGAGCAGGTCAAACTCCAGCCCGGTCGCGTCGAATTTCACCACGGTGAGGCAGCAGCCGTTGACCGCGATGCTGTCGCCAAGCGCCACGTCGGCCAGGGCCGCCTTCGCGGCGACACGCAGCTTCCATGCGTCGCCTCCGCGCTCGAAGCGCTCCACCCTCCCCGTCTCCTCGATGATTCCGGTAAACATGGCCCCGCCATGCCGCCGAGTTCCGCGGCGTGGGGCAACTCCGTTTCGGGCCGGCGCCGGGTTTGCCCGGGCGGCCGGCCGGCCGGGCGGGATCAAGGCGATTGCCGGGGCACGGGCCCCAGCCGCTCGTCGTGCAGCTCAAGCGCCAACTCCGGCCAGGTGGGATGCTGGAAGATCGCGGCGTCGCGCGGATCGGCACGGAGGCCGGCGGTAAACTCCAAGAAGCGGCGCGTATAGGGATTCGTGACATCGTTGAAGGCGAGCACGCGGGTGCGCACCCGGTCCCACGATTCCTCCTCGGCCTTCTTCCAGTTCCACTGCGTCATGAATTCCGAGGAGAGCGTCTCCGGCCACATCGGGTTTTCGAATTGTCCCGTCTCGCGCGTATCGGCCTGACGCTCGGAAACAAAAACATCAAAGGCCACGCGCTCCGGGCTGTTTGGCTGCTCCAACTCCGGGTAACGGCGATAAGTCCGCGCCCAGGAGATCTTGGTCAACTCGCGCCGGTTTTCGGCGATGACCTCCGCGACCGTGAGCGGATTCGCCGAGGTGTTTCCGGCTGTCGGCTCCGCATCATGCGGCGAGGCCGACTGCCGAGAGAAGTAGGAGATGCGGCTGCCATCCGCGCCCACCCAGGTCGTCTCGGGCGAGGTGTTTTCAGTGACACGGGTGTAACGCACGGAGCTGACGGTCGGGCGAACCGGCGCGCGGTAGGCCACCGTCGGCGGCGGCATGTAGTTGGGGTCCACCTCGCGGCCATCGTTTCCAAACACCGGGCCGAAGCAGTAGAAGACGTATTGAATCGCCGACTCGGCGGCGGCCGTGGCGGCGGCTGCTGCCGGATGCGTGGCTGCGTGATTGGCTGGGGAGCGGGCTGCGGTCGCGTCGCCTGGACGCGCCGGACGCGCCTCAGTCTGGGCGGTGGTCGTCGCCTGCGAAGCACGCCGCTCTTGTGGCGTGGGCGTGAATCCCGGGCCGGCGCCGACCACGCGGATCGGCTCTCCGCCAAACAGGTTCGATTCGGAACTGGGGACAAAGGTCGCGGCGGACAGGGAACCGGCCATTAAAGCCGGCGCCAGAAAAACAACAGAGACGGACGCTTTCACGGGGCACCTCCTGGGGGTTGAGGGTTGATAGAGCGAAGGTGTCGCGCCCACCCCCGGGTCGCAAGGTGCCGGCGGCCGGGGAAAGGCCGAGACCGGCCCTCCGGGAAAACTCCGGCCACGGCGCCCGCGCCCTACTCGCGCGCGGCGGGCTGGCTGCTCGGCAGCGCCGGCAGGGTTTGCTTGTGGCGCGTGCGGCGCGGGTTCCAGTCGATGCACTTGCGCTCCCGCGGTTTTCCGGTGGCGCGCTCCTCGGCGACCGCGGCGTCGGCGGCCTCCTTGGCGGCCTTGGCTTGGGCGTGTTGGCGGGAGGCCTTGCCGCCGGAGGGGCCGGTCTTCGCCGAAACGGGCGCCGGGCCCGAATCCACGGAGGCCAAGGCCGCGGACGCGGCGGCGCAAAACAGAAGGGCGGAAGCGGCCAGCACAGGGAGGTGTTTCATGGGAGAAAGCGCGAGGACACAGCCGGCGACCACGCGGTCAACCTCGGCGTTCTTGGCCGCCGCCGCGATTACAGTCGCTCCGCCCGCGAAAGCCGGGGAGACTGCACCATGCAAACACCGCGCGCCGCCCTGCTCGTCCTCGTCTGCGCGGCCTCGGCCGCGCTCTCCCCCCTCTTCGGAGCCCGTGTCCCCGTGCCGGTCGCGCCCGATCTGCCCCGGGCGGAGAGCGTCAGGCGCGTGCACTTCCAGGCGGCCACTCCCCTCGAGCAGATCCCGCTCTACTCGCTCGACGCCTCCTCGCCCATGGCCTTGCGCAGCCTCGGCGCCGAAATCGACCGCCTCTACCGGCACGCCACCACGCTTCCCTCCGGGCATGAGCGGCGCGCGTTCGAGACGCGAATCCACCAGCTCGAAAAGCAGCTGCGCCCCCTGCTGCTGCGTTTCGACGCCTCCGCCTGGGAGGAGCTGCGCCTGGCCGTCAGGTCGGAGTGGCTGGACGTCCAGTCCGCCCTGCCCGGTCTGCGCGAGCCGGCCGAGATCTCGCCCCCGTCGGCGGCCTCCTGAGCCTCTCACGGCCGGGCGAGGTCCGTCGCCCCGCCCGAGTTCATCGGCGCTGTCCGCGGCGGGAGGCCGGCCGCGCCGACCCGGACCGCTCCGCCCCCGAGCCGTGCGCCGACACGGCGAAGACCTGCTCCACTTCCTCCACCGGCTCGGCGCCCGCCCGCCGACGGCGCTTGGCCATGGCCCGCTTCGCACGGGCATCCAGCCAGGCGATCAACGCCACGGGGCGAGGATGGCAAAACATCGAGGGATCGGACGGCTCGCCGTGGGCGTAAACCGTGCGCGGAATGATGCAGGTGCGAAACACCCAATCTGCCAGCGGCAGGCCGAAAAAGCCCGACACCGACTCGTTGCAATCCGTCACGGCGTGATGCCGCAGGTGAAAGCCATAGACCGGCCGCCAAAAGCCTCCCCAGACGCGGTGGGTCAGCAGCGGGCTCCATTTCTCGATCGCCCAATGGTTGATCGCGTGCAGCACCTCGTAGAGCGAGAGCGAGACCGCCAAGGCGGCGAAGCCGGCGACGAACCACGGGAAACCGGGCCACAGCAGATGCAGGACCGCCAGGAACGGCGTGACCAGGAGCGCGAAGGCGGCCAGCGAATACCAAGGGAAAAACGAGGCCTCGCCCTGCTCCGGCTCCACGATCGGAAACTTGTTCTCCACGCAGAGAATCGCGCGCCCGTCGCGCGCCGGACGACGCACCACATGGGTGAGCGCATGGTGGCGCGTGTGCTGGCGGTAGAGGCGGCGCAGCAGCGGCAACGCCGAGGTGTGCAGCAGGTAGCGGTGGAAAAAATACTCGAGGAAACAGTTCGCGAGCGAGATGACGACGAAAGCCACCACGCCCTTCCAAAGCGGCGCGGCCCACTGCGCCGCCCAGACCGTCGGCGCCGCCAGCCACAGCGCGCCCGCCAACACGGCGAGCGTGCCAAGCACGGTGACGGCAAACAGCGGCAACGAGAATTCCTCGTGCCCGCCCTCGGAGGAGGAATTCGTGTGGATTGACATTATGAAGGGAGGAGCAGGCGGGCGCGCGTCGGCGAGAGCAACCACCATCGCCACGCGCGCCGTGGGCGGATTCTGCGCAGACCGCCGCGCGGTCCTCGCCCACCCCGGTCCCTTCCGGCCCGCAAGCGGCCGGCCTAGGCCTGGATGCCGATCAACTCGACGTCGAAGATCAGCGTCGAGCCCGGCGGGATGGGGCCGGTGCCGCGATCACCATAGGCGAGATTGGCCGGGATGAAGAGACGCCACTTCGCGCCCACCTGCATCAACTGCAAGGCCTCCACCCAGCCGGGGATCACCCCCGTCACCGGAAACGACACCGTCTCGCCCCGCTGCACGGAGCTGTCGAACACCGTGCCGTCCACGAGCGTGCCGTGGTAGTGCACCTCGACCGTCTGCTCGCTGGTGGGCTTGGCGCCGGCGCCCTCGCGCAGCACCTCGTATTGCAGGCCGGAGGGCGTCACGACCACGCCGGGGCGGGCCTTGTTTTCCTCGAGAAACGCGAGCCCGGCGCCGGCCTGCTTGGCCGAGCGCTCGGCCGCCACCGCCTCGATCCGCTCCTGCGCGGTTTCGAAGGCCGCCTTGAGCGCGGCCTCGCTCACGCGGGGCTTTAGCCCGGCGAGGCCGTCCTGCAGGCCGACCACGAAGGAGCCGAGATCGATCTCCACGCCTTGGCGGGCCAGGTTCGCGCCCATGTTGAGCGCGATGCCATAGCTCACGCGTTGTTCGACGGTATCGAGGGGATATTCGGAAGACATGAGCCCACAGCCGAGCAGAGCCGCGGCGTGCGGAGCGATAGAATAAATGCGCGGCTCCTCCGGCCCCCGCCCCCGGAGGACACCCG
This sequence comes from Verrucomicrobiota bacterium, assembly GCA_030605125.1. Lineage (GTDB taxonomy): Bacteria > Verrucomicrobiota > Verrucomicrobiia > Opitutales > Opitutaceae > IMCC26134_A. The sequence goes on from JAUWBD010000049.1 coordinate 25,118, forward strand.
CGTCCGCCCCCAACCCCGCCTCCCCTGACCGGCGGGAACCATTTGACCCCCGCCGCGCCCGCCTGCTTCGCTCCGCCCTTTTCCTTTCTCCCATGGCCACGAACTGCACCGACTACGACTTCCTCCAAATCGAGCCGCATTGGCAAAAGCTCTGGTCGGACAGCGCCGCCTTCCGCACCCCCGCCATCGATCCGTCGAAGCCGAAATACTACGTGCTCGACATGTTCCCCTACCCCTCGGGCGCCGGCCTCCACCTCGGCCACTGCGAGAACTACGCCATCACCGACATCCTCGCCCGCTACCAGCGCGCCAAGGGCAAGAACGTGCTCTACCCCATCGGCTGGGACGCCTTCGGCCTGCCCACCGAAAACTACGCCGTCAAAACCGGCCGCCACCCGCGCGAGGTCACGATCGAAAACGTCGCCACCTTCCGTCGCCAGCTGAAGGCCATCGGTGTCTCCTACGACTTCGAGCGCGAGGTGGACACCACCGACCCGCGCTACTTCCGCTGGACGCAGTGGATCTGGCTCCAGCTCTTCAAGAAGGGCCTGGCCTACGTCGAGGAGAAGCCCGTCTGGTGGTGCCCCGCCCTCGGCACCGTGCTCGCCAACGAAGAGGTGATCGATGGCGTCTCCGAGGTCGGCAAACACCCCGTCGAGCGCCGCCCCCTCCGCCAGTGGGTGCTCCGCATCACCGCCTACGCCGAGCGCCTGCTCAACGACCTCAAGCTCGTGGACTGGCCCGACTCCACCAAGCGCATGCAGGAGGCCTGGATCGGCCGCAGCGAAGGCGCCGAGCTGCTCTTCGCCCTCGAAAACTCCGCCCTCGGCGACCTCAAGGTCTTCACCACCCGCCCCGACACCGTCTTCGGCGTCACCTTCATGGTCATCGCGCCCGAGCACCCGCTCGTGGACGCCCTCACCACGCCCGCCCAACGCGAGGCCGTCGCCGCCTACCGCAAGCAGGCCGCCGCCAAGAGCGACCTCGAGCGCACCGACCTCGCCAAGGGCGAGAAGACCGGCGTGTGGACCGGCTCCTTCGCCATCAACCCCGCCAACGGCCAGAAGATCCCCGTCTGGATCGCCGACTACGTCATCATGGGCTACGGCACCGGCGCCATCATGGCCGTGCCCGCCCACGACGAGCGCGACTACGCCTTTGCGCAAAAGTTCGGCATCCCCGTCATCCAGGTCATCGAGCCCGACCACGCCGAGGGCCGTAATGGCCACGGCACTACGAAGCTGCCCTTCGTCGGCGACGGCCGCCTCGTCCACTCCGACGGCTACTCCGGCCTCGGCTGGGAGGAGGCGAAGAAAAAAATCACCGCCGACCTCGCCGCCCGCGGCCGCGGCCAGGCCACGATCAACTACAAGCTCCGCGACTGGCTCTTCTCCCGCCAGCGCTACTGGGGCGAGCCCTTCCCCATCGTCTGGGTGAACGAGGCCGACTACGCCGCCGCCACCGTCCACGCGAAGGCCGCCGGCGCCGCTCTCCCGTTGCCCGCCGCGCCCGTCACCTGCGTGATCGAGGGGGAGACGCGCTACGCCCTCCCCGTGCCCGAGGCCTCGCTGCCGCTCACCCTGCCCGAGGTCACCAGCTACCAGCCCACCGGCACCGGCGAGAGCCCGCTCGCCGCCATCACCGACTGGGTCGATGTCTGGTATGACGCCGCCACCGGCCACGCCGTGCCCGCCGCGCAGGCCCGCCCCGCCGCCCACTACGTCCGCGCCCGCCGCGAGACCAACACCATGCCCCAATGGGCCGGCTCCTGCTGGTATTACCTGCGCTACCTCGACCCGAAGAACGACGCCGCCCTCGCCGCGCCCGAGGCCCTCCGCTACTGGGGCGGCCCCGACATCTACGTCGGCGGCGCCGAGCACGCCGTGCTCCACCGCCTCTACGCCCGCTTCTGGCACAAGGTCCTCTTCGACCTCGGCGTCGTCCCCACGCCCGAGCCCTTCACCAAGCTCTTCCACCAGGGCATCATCCTCGGCGAGGATGGCGAAAAGATGTCCAAGAGCCGCGGCAACGTCGCCAACCCCGACGACATCATCCGTAGTCACGGCACGGATACGCTGCGCCTCTACCTCATGTTCCTCGGCCCCCTCGAGGCGATGAAGCCCTGGAACCCGAACGGCATCGAGGGCGTGCACCGCTTCCTCCAAAAGGTCTGGCGCGAGTGCGTCGAGCGCGACACCGGCGCGCCCCACCCCAAGATAGTGGATGACGCCTCCGCCACCCCCGCCGATCTCGCCAAGCTCCTGCACGAGACGATCAAGAAGGTCGGCGACGACATCGAGGGCCTGCGCTACAACACCGCCATCTCGGCCATGATGATCTTCGTCAACGCCTGGCAAAAGGCCGAGCGCATCGCCCGCCGCGACGTGCTCTCCTTCCTGCAAATCCTCGCGCCCTTCGCCCCCCACCTCGCCGAGGAACTCTGGGCCCGCATCGGCGGCGCCGCCCTCGCGCCCTCCGTCGGCCTCGCCGCCTGGCCCGCCTACGATCCCGCCAAGCTGGTCGCGACCGAGCAAAAGGTCGTCGTGCAAACGAACGGGAAAAAACGCGCCGAACTCCTCCTCCCGGTCGGAGCCTCGGAATCCGATGCGCTCGCCGCCGCGCAAGCCCATCCGGACCTCGTCCCCCACTTGGCCGGCAAAGTCACCAAACGAATTATTTACGTCCCAGGTAAAATCCTAAACATCGTTATAGGTTGAACTTACGTAAGTTTTTCGCTACGTAGGATTGCCCGCCGCAATCCTTCTTCTTGTGTGAGACCGGGGAAAGGTTTCGCCTACCCCGGTGAAAACCAAGGCTTTCGTCATCTACTGCACCTTGCTCGCCTTGTGCGGCACGGTGGCCTTCGCCCAGACGTCCTCCAAACGCAAGAACCCCACCAGCAAGTTCTACGTCGCGGACGTTCAAGGCTTCGCCCAGGTCAACACCGGTGAAAAGATCGAGGATCTCACCGAAAAATCCGTTTTCGACGCGGAGGGCACCATCATCGAGACCAAGCCCGATTCGACCAATGCGCTCGTGATGTCCAACGGCGTCGGCCTGAACTTCGCCCCCGACACCCGTCTGGTCGTCAGCCGTTTTCTTCAAGAGCCCTTCCAGCCCAATCGCACCGACCTCGATACCGAGCCTTCCGTCTCGCAGACCCGCACCCATTTGGCCCGCGGCACGATCGGCATCTGCAGCGGCAAGCTGATCGCCGGCAGCTCCATGGTGTATGACACGCCGCACGGCAGCGT
>JAUWBD010000111.1 GCA_030605125.1 Verrucomicrobiota bacterium
CCGCTCACCGGCGACGGCACCGTCTCCGAATACGCCGGCGCCAAGCCGCGCTTCGAAAAAGACGCCCAAGGCTTCGATTTCCTCCGCGTGCCCGCGGCCGGCGCGAAGGAACTCAGCCTCGTCTGGACCTACTGGTCGCACCGCCGCCTCCCCGCCTCCGAGTGGCCCTCCGGTGATCGCGCCCGCGCCAGCCTCACCCTGCGCAGCGCCGCCGACGTCACGCTCCATACCCGGCTCTTCGTCCGCTCCTCGGATTGGAGCGCTCCCGTCTCCGGCCCCACCATCACGCTCGCCGCCGGCCAGGCGCAGGCCATTCAGCTCCCGCTGCCCGCCTCCATCCCGCCCGGCGCCATCGAGAACCTCCGCATCTCCCTCGTCTCCCCGCAGCCCGTCCCGGAACTTACCGTGCTCTACTGGTCGGTGGGCGAGGAACGGTAACGCTCCCTCTCGCCTGCATCCCCTTCCGCCTGCCGACAGGCTCCGCCCCGTCATGCGCACCACCTCCGCCTTCCTCTCCCTCCGTTCCCGATTGTTGCCGGTTCTCCTTGCCGCCGCCGCGGCGCTTGCCGCCCTCGCGCCCGCCGCCTCCGCCCAGTCGCGCGGCCCCTCGCTCAAGCTCGTCCCACGCGACGGCTCCGGCCTCGGCACCCTTTCCGCCTACGGCGGCGTCACCCCCGTCTTCGCCGCCGACGCCGCCGGCGTGGACGGTATCAACATCCCCGATACGGATAGGTCCGAGGTGAACCTGGTCTGGACCTTCTGGAGCCACAGACGGCCCGGCTCCGATTCATGGCCCGCCGGCCCTCGTGCCCGCTCCACCTTCACCCTCCGCGCCGAGGCCGCCGCCACCCTCTCCCTCCGCGTCGGCCTCCGTGTCTCGGGCGAATGGACCGAGCTCGTCCCCGCCCCCGATCTCACCCTCGCCGCCGGCAAGCCCGCCGTCGTCTCGCTGCCGCTGCCCGACGCCCTCCCCGCCGGCTCCGTCGAGGTCGTCCGCGTGCAGATCACCTCCCGCTCTCCCATCCCCTCCCTCCGCGTCACCGACTGGACTGTCGGCACGCAAAAATAACCTCGCTCGCACCGCCCGATGACTGTCGCCGCCCGCCTCCTCGCCCTCTCCGCCTTCGCCGCCGCCTTGCTCGCGCCCGCCACCGCCGCCCCCGCCGGCGGCTTCTACGCGCCGGAGCGGATACTCGTCCCCCTCGCCGGCGACGGCACCTTCTCCGACTACGCCGGCTCGCGGCCGGCCGTGGACAAGGACGCGCAGGGCCGCGAGATCGTCCGCCTCCCCGCCACCGGCAAAAACGAGACCAGCCTCGTCTTCACCTTCTGGCGCCACCGCCAGCCCCGGCCCGACGCCTGGCCCTCCGGCGAAAAAGCCCGCGCCAGCCTCACCGTCACCAGCCCTGCCGACATCACCGTCCGCACCCAGCTCGTGCTCAACGCCGGCGACGCCGCCGCGCCCCTCGCCGGCCCCGTCCTCCAGCTCGCCGCCGGCCAGCCGCGGACCTTCGAGCTTCCGCTCCCCGCCGCCGCCCCCGCCAAGCCCGTCGAGAGCCTGCGCGTCCACTTCTCCGCCTCCCAAACCCTGCCCGAGCTCGCCGTCTCCGACCTCTCCGTCGGCCGCGAGGTCGCCGTCGCCCTGTATCCGCCGCGGCACGACAGGCTCCGCCCCGCCGCCCCGCTAGCCCTCCCCGGCCGCGCCGCGCCCGGCTCCGCCGTCGCCGTCCAGGCCCTCGCCCGCGACGGCCGCGTCGCCGGCGAATGGCGCGCCACCGCCTCCACCGCCGACGGGCGCTTTTCCGTGACGCTCGATCCCGCCTCGCTCCCCTCCGGCTCCCTCGTCCTCCGCGCCGCCTCCCGCCCCGCCGCCGGCGCCGACACCGTCTGGTCCGCCGATATGCCCTTCTTCCTGTATCCGGTTCTCAAGGACGGCGCCACGCTCCCCATGGTCGCCCGCGAGGGTCGCCACCTCCTCGTGGAGGGCCGGCCCTGGGCCTTCGCCGGGCTCAACTACACCCGCTTCCTCCTCGAGTTCAGCATCCCCAACCGCGCCGACTTCAAGATTCTCGCCGACGACTTCGCCAAATACGGCGACTGGGGCGTCTCCGTCCTCCGCGTGCCCCTCCACCTCGGCATGTTCCAGCCCGCCCCCGGCGTCTTCCCCGACGACCCGCGCTACCTCGAGACCCTCGGTCGCTACAAGGTGGACCCCCGCTTCTTCGAGCTCTTCGACTACGCCGTCGCCGTCGCCGGCCACCATGGCATCCGCCTCGTCCTCGACTGGCACGAGATGCCCACCGATCCCTACCGCTACTTCGTCGGCGGCAACAACCACGACAAGGGCACCGACAAACCCGGCACCGGCATCGCCTGGCTCTACGACCCCGCGACCAAAAAAGCCGCCGAGCCCGGTGATCCGCGCTTCACCAAAGCCATCGCCGACACCAACCGCTGGCTCGCCCGCCGCTACAAGGGCAACGGCAACCTCCTCGGCATCGAGGCCCCCTACAACGAGCCGCACAGCCTCCACGACTCCGCCGACCTCGCCTGGCGCCGCATCACCGCCGACACCGTCCTCCCCATCGTGAGCGAGGATCCCGCCCGCCTCACCTTCGGCATGCCGCCCGCCTGGGGCCACAGCAACGTGCTCAACTCCGTCACCTGGCTCCTGCCCGACCACCTCAGCGGCCTCGCCCCGCACCACTACCATGGCAACGGACCCATCGCCGTCCGCCCCGACGCCCGCAGCCGCAAGGAGCCCTGGCTCGCCCGCGATGTCGCCGCCACCTTCGACCACGCCTTCGCCTCGATCGCGCTCCCCCACAGCGCCGTCCCCGCTCCCGTCTGGAACGGCGAATCCGGCGAGCACGGCTACGGCTCGCTTCTCCCCGAGATGAGCCACCGCGACGCCTCCTCGCTCATGATCGAGGCCCAGCTCTTCCAGCCCTACGCCGCCGGCTGGACCGGCGCCCTCGGCTGGACGCTCACCGGCAACCCCACCGTTTACCAGCCCCTCGTGGACATCTACGAGCAGGCCTACCGCCGCTTCGCCCCCGTCTATGCCGCCGGCCCCGTGGACATGTCCCGCGCCCAGGTGCTCTTCGTGCAAAACGTCGCCGCCGTGCCCGTCGCCAACGGACTCAACCACGCCTGCGTGCCCTTTGCCCGCCTCGCCCTCGATCTCCACCTCGGCCCCGTCCACTACATGACCGACGACCAGCTCCTCGGCGTCGGCCTCGTCCAGATGGCCGTCGGCCTCGAGCAGGTCGAGCAGGCCGTGGCCGGCTTCTCCTACAAGGCCGCCATCGTGGACACCCGCAACCTCGATGCCCGCGCCCTCGATCTTCTCCGCGGCGCCAAGCTCCCCGTCCTCCTCACCGACGACGCCGCCAAGCTCACCGCCGCCGAGCTCGCCCGTTTCCTCAAAAACTCCGGCCTCACGCTCGACGAGAAAACCCCCTCCGCGCTCCAGCTCGTCGAGGGTCCCGCGCACTTCCTCGTCTATCGCCGCTCCGGCGAGGGCCCGGCCCGCGCCCACCCGCGCCTCCGCGTCGAGGGCGCCTTCGAGCTCATCGACGAGCAGGGCCGCGTCGCCTTCTCCGGAACCGCCGCCGCCCTCGCCGACAAGGGCCTCGCCCTCGACCTCCCCAAGTGGCGCACCGCCATCTACCAAATCCGCCGCAAGTAGCCCCGTGGCGGCGCGGTTCTCGCGCCTCCTCCTCCGCCACCCTCATGCCTCCGCTCGCCTCCGCGCCGCCCATGCCACCGCCCGGCGACCACACCCACGCCACCGGCGCGGAGCGCGTCTTCGGCATCACACCCGTCCTCCCCCTCCGACCGCCCGCGCCGCCCCGCGCCACCGCCGCCGGCAATCTCCTCGCGCGCCTCAACACCACCTTCGCCGCCGGCCTGCGCGGCGCCGGCATCTACACCCGCACCGACCGGCAGGATGCCGTCTTCGCCCCCGGCTCCGCGCCCGGCTCCCGCGCCCTCGCGCTCCAGCCCGACCAGGCCTTCCTCTCCGAGATGTTCGCCGTCGCCCCGGGCCGCTACACGCTCGCCTTCGACCTCCGCGCCCCGCGCGGCGTCCGCGTCGAGGCCCGCGTCTCCTCCTCCTGGCAAACCCCCGAGGGCGAGGTCCGCCGTCCGCTGCTCGGCGAGCTGTCACACACCTCCGCATACACGGATTGGATACGCCTCTCCTTTCCCGTCCTCGTCCCCGAGGGCTGCCCCGGCGTCAACCTCCAGATCGGCGAAGCCCGCGCCCTCCGCGACGCCTTCTCGATCGACGCCCCCGGCTGGAGTCCGCACGGCGCCGGCGCCCCCGCGCCCGTCGTCTTGCTCGACCGTCTCTCCCTCCGCACCGGCGACCACTCCGCCTACGTCGCTCCCGCGCCGCTTGAGCTCGGCCTCGCCTGCCCCGCCTCGCCCGGCCTCACCGCCGACGCCGGCGCCACGCTGCCCCTCGTCCTCACGCTCGCCCACCTCGGCGACGCGTCCGCCGAGGTCCGCCTCTCCGGCCGCGCCACCGACATCCTCTACGGCACCGTCCACCCGATCCCGCTCCCCGCCGCCGTTACCTTCGCCGCCGGCGAAACCCACTCCCTTCCCTTCGACCTCTCCGGCCTCCCCGCCGGCCAGTTCGTGATCGAGTTCGACACCCACCACGCCGCCTCCGGCGCACACCTCACCGTCGCCCGCGTCGCCACCTTCCTTTCGCCCGCCCGCCCCGTCCCCGCCGACACGCCTTTTCTCGGGCGCGCCCTCTACAACTCCGCCAGCCACGAGAGCTGCCGCGTCCTCGGCGCGCCCTCCTCGCGCCTCCTCGGCGACGGCATGCCCTTCCCGCTCAACTGGCAGGTCGTGCAGCCCGCCCCCGGTCCCTTCGTCTGGGACGACAGCGACCGCTTCATCCGCCGCCTCGCCGACGCCGGCATCGCCCCGCTTGTAGGGCTGCTCAACTACAACCACCGCACGACCGCCGCCGGCGGCCTGACCGTTCTCTCGCCGCCGCCCTGGGTCGCGAGCGATCTCCCCGCGCCCGGCTCCTGGCCCGCCCTGCGCAAGGCCGTGCCGCGCGACCTCGCTCTCTGGTGCGACTACGTCCGCGCCGTCGCCACCCGCTACCGCCGCGAGATCCGCGCCTGGGAGATCCTCAACGAGCCCGGCGGCACCATGGACGCCGCCTCCTACGTCCGCCTCCTCGCCGCCGCGCACCGCACGCTCAAAGAGGTGGATCCCGGCTTCACCGTCGTCGGCGTCTGCTCCACCGGCGACGAGGTCGAGGGCGTGCGCGGCGGCCTCGTGAATTTCCTCCACGACTGCCTCGCCCTCGGCGCCGCCGAGCACCTCGACGTCCTCTCCTTCCACCCCTACGTCTGGCCCCACTCGCCCGAGCACGGCGGCCTGCCCGAGGCCCTCGCCGCCATCGTCGCCCTCCGCGACCGCCACGCGCCCGGAAAAGCCCTCTGGTGCACCGAATTCGGCTGGAACAGCCCCGTCGTCGCTCCCGGCCGCCTCCGCACCGAGCGCGGCCCCAGCCGCAACCTCTGCGCCGGCGAATACACCGCGCTCGATTCCGCCAACTTCGTCGCCCGCGGCCTTCTCCACCAGCTCGGCGCCGGCATCGAGAAGATCCACCTCTTCAACAACCCCCAGCCCGGCCGCCTCCACCCCTTCCGCGCCAACGGGCTCGTCCTCTTCGACTACGACCGCACCCCGCTGCCCGTCTTCCTCGCCGCCCGCGAGGTCATGCACCGCTTCGCCTCCACGCGCCTCGTCCTCCACCGCGAGTTCGCCCCAGGCGCGTATTTGCAGCTCCACTACGCAGGCAACGAATCTCGCCACGTCCTCGCCGTCTGGCGCCGCGAGACCGTCGCCGCGGCGCCCGCCCGCTTTTCCTTCCCGCTGCCGCCCGGTGCCACCGCCGCCCCCGCCGATCTCTTCGGCCGTCCCGCCGCCCTCCAGCTCGGCGTCTGCGACGTCCCGCTCTCGCCGTCGCCCGCCTACATCGAGCTGAGCGGCGCCCACACCGAGTCCCTCGTCCGCGCGCTCGGATAAAACTTCCCCTCGCCACGCCCGTCCCCGGGGCGCGGCGCTTCCCACACCCCAACCCCCAACACCCCATGCCCGCCCCGCACCCCGTGCGGCGAAGCTTCGCTTCCGCCGCCCTCCGCCACTGCATTGCCCTTGCCGGCCTTTTCGCCGCCGCCTTCGCCCACGCCCAGACCGTCGGGTATTGGCGCTTCGAATACCCGGAAACCCTCGCCGACTCCGGCCCCTTCGCGCTCCACCTCACCCAAAACGGCGCCTCGGCCGCCTCGCACATGCTGCCCGTCTCCGGACCCGGCTCGAAGTTCCCCGCCACCGTCGCCCGCACCGGTCTGCCCGACGACTTCGGGATCCGCGGCACCGGCGCGAACGATTCCTTCGGCACCGCCAACCTCGCCGTCGCCGACGATCCCGCCTTCACGATCCCCGCCTCGAAAGGAATCACGGTCGAGGCCTTCGTGAATCTCGCCGCCGGTTCCGCCGCCACCAAGCACATCGCCGCCCAGGGCGGCGGCCAGACCGACGGCTCCTGGAGCTTCGGCGTCTCCGGCGACGGCTCCGGCCTCGGCGCCCGACGGCTCTTCTTCCAGTTCCGCACCGCCGCCGGTGCCTGGGGCGCCGCCGGCCTCCACACGCTCAACTCGAACGTCGAGATCGTGCCCGGCAAGGACTACTACGTCGCCGTCGCGATCAAGCTCTCCGACACCTCCGCGAGCGGCGCCGTCTTCTACATCCGCAACCTCACCGACAACACCGCGCTCCAGACCGTCTCCGTCGCGCGCGCCTCCTCCGCCAACGCCCTCCACGACACCGCGCTCGCCTTCACCATCGGCAACTCCGTCACCGCCGCCCCCTGGCTCGGCATCCTCGACGAGGTCCGGATATCCAAAATCCAACTACCCTCGTCAAAGCTTCTGGTCGCCGCCCGCGATCCTGGCCCCTCGGACCCCGAGCACCTCTTCGGAATCAACGTCTCCGCCGCCGAGTTTGTCCGCTTCGACAATACCGCCGGCACCATCCCCGGCGTTCACGGGACGAACTACTTCTACCCCACCGCCGCCGCGATGGACTACTACCAGGCGAAGGGCTTCCGCCTCATCCGCCTGCCCTTCCGCTGGGAGCGCATCCAGTCCTCGCTCGGCGGCCCGCTCAACCCCGTCGAGATGCGCCGCATGGACGCCGTCCTCCAGATGGCCGCCGACCGCGGCATGCTGGTCGTGTTGGATATGCACAACTTCTCCGACTACTACATCGCCGGCGTGAAGCATAAGGTCGGCATGCCCGGCTCCGCCGTCACCGCCGCCCACTTCACCGACGTCTGGCGCCGGCTCGTGCGCCACTACCAGGCCATCCCCGAGTTTTCGGAGATCATCTACGCCTACGACGTGATGAACGAGCCCACCTACTACAACGGCGACCCCACCTCCGTCACCGTCTGGCCCGCGCTCGCCCAGCAGGTCGTCAACGCCATCCGCGAGACCGACCCCGTGAGCTACATCATGATCAGCGGCGACGGCTACAGCCAGGCCACCAATTGGGAACTCTACAACGAGGGCCTCGACGTCACCGACCCCTCCGACCGCATCATCTACCAGGCCCACACCTACTTCGACCAAAGCCGCGGCGGCCACTACGCGCTCGGCGGCTACGACGCCGAGCAGGCCTACCCCGAGGTCGGCATCGACCGCGTGCGCCCCTTCATCGACTGGCTGCAAAAGAAAAACGCCCGCGGCTTCGTCGGCGAATACGGCGTGCCGCGCGACGACCCGCGCTGGCTCACCGTCCTCGACAAGCTTCTCGTCTATCTGAAGGACCACGGCGTGAGCGGCACCTACTGGTGCGCCGGCCCCAACACCGTCAACAACCCCCTCACCTGCGAGCCCGCCAACGGCGTGGACCGCCCCCAGATGGCCGTTCTCACCGCCCACCTCCAAGGAAATGGCGGCACCGGCCTCGGCACCGGCCTGCGCGCGTTCTACCACAGCGCCAACAACCTCACCGGCACCGTCTTCACCACCGTCGATCCCACGCTCAACCTCAACCTCGGCGCCTCCCCGCCCCCCGGCAGCGGCTTCGGCTCCGCCTGGAGCGCCCGCTGGATCGGCAAGGTCAAGCCGCCCGCCACCGGCACCTACACCTTCTACGCCAACTCCGACGATGGCGTGCGCCTCTGGGTCAACGGCAAGCTCGTCGCCAGCGGCTGGACCGTCCGCTCCGCCCCCGTCGAGGTCTCCGGCACGATCAAGCTGTATCAAGGTCTCAAATACGACATCCGCGTCGAATACTACAAGGCCTCCGGCGACGCCGTCTGCCAGCTCCGCTGGTCCGGCCCCGGCATCGCCAAGCAGATCGTCCCGAGCACGCAGCTCTACCCGATCGGCGACGGCCTCCGCGCCACCTACTACGACACCGAGACGCTCTCCGGCACGCCGCACTATCGCATCGAGTCGCAGATCTTCAAACCCTGGTATGGTCGCGCCCCGCTCCCCGGCTTTGGCGCCACCACCTTCAGCGTTCGCTGGGAAGGCTACTTCACCGTGCCCGCCAACGGCACCTACCGCATCACCACCACGACCGACGACGGCGTGCGCCTCTGGTTCAACGGCACCCAATACATCAACGACTGGACGACCAAGGGCCCGTTCCGAAACAACGGCGTCACGCTCACCCTCAGCGCCGGCGTCTTCTACCCGTTCACGATGGAGTATTACCACTTCGACGCCGCGCCCGACCGCTCCCGCGCCTTCCTCCTTTGGCAACCGGTCGTTGGCGGCGCGCCCAGCGGCCCCGCCATCAACGTCCCCGAGGAGTGGCTCTACAGCGCGAGCCCCGGAGTCAGCCCCGGCGCAAACATGAACTGGTGATTTCCCCCGAGCCGCCGCGCGCCCTCGGCGCGGCGGCTTTCCCCCTCGTTTCTCCATGTCTCGCCCCTCACGCCGCCCGCGGCTTTTCGCCCCCCTCGCCACCGCCCTCGCCCTCGCGTCCGCGTGCCCCGCGGCGGATCTGCACGACGGTTTCGAGGGCGCCGCCCTCAACACCACCACCTGGACCTCCCGCGTCACCGCCGGCGCGAGCGGCATCGTCTCGCTCGACGGCGGCATGCTCACCTTGGGCGCCGGCGTGAGCTCCGGCTCGCACCGCGCCACGCTCGTCTCCAACGCCACCCGCTTCGACCCCTTCGCCGCCGGCCTGGAGATCGTCTTCGACGGCCTCGCCCTCGGCGGCGCCCCGGCCGCCGGGCAACCCGCGCTGGGCAACACCTTCTACGCCGCGATCGGCCGCGTCGCGACCGACGCCGGCACGCTCGATGCCACCCAGTCCGCCAAATACACCGCCGTCGGCGCCGACTACGCCGGCGCCCTCGGCCTCTCCATTCGCCGCTCCGACAGCGCCGTCATCCTCACCATCACCGACCGCGGCGCCGGCAACCACACCGCCGTAAATCACACCCTCGACGGCGTGCCCGCCTCGATCACCTGGACGCTCGACGCCTCCGCGCCCGGCGCCGCCACCTGGTCCGTCACGCTCGCCGGCGCCACCTTCCTCGCCGGCCACCCCACGCGGCTCGAAGGGACGTTTTCGCGCTTCACCGCGGCCGAGCTCGCCACCACCGGCGGCGCGCGCGTGAGCCGCCTCGCCTTCGGCGCCATCAACTCCGGCGCCGTCGCCCAGCCCACCACCGTCTCGCTCGACTCCGTCACCCTTGCCGTCGCCGCGCCGCCGCCTCCGCCCCCGCCGCGCCGCGAGTTGCCCTGGACCGTCGGCGTCAACCTTGCCTCCGCCGCCTTCGGCGGGGTCTATCCCGGTGTATTGGGAACACACTACGGCTGGCCCCAGGCCGACGACCTCGACTACCACAAGGCCCGCGGCATGGAGCTCATCCGCCTGCCCTTCCGGTGGGAGCGCATCCAGCAAACGCTCTTCGGCCCCCTCGATCCCGGCGAGCTCGGCCGCCTCGACGCCTTCCTCGATCTCGCCGAGCAGCGCGGCATGCTCGTCATCCCCGACATGCACAACTTCGGGCGCTACTCCATCGACGGCGTGTTGCACATCGTCGGCTCGCCCGAGGTCCCCCGCGCCGCCTTCGCCGACGTCTGGTCGCGCCTCGCCGCCCACCTCCGCCACCGTGACTGCATCTGGGCCTGGGGCATCATGAACGAGCCCTACGCCATGGGCCCGCACACCTGGAAGACCACCGCCCAGCAGGGGATACACGCCATCCGCGCCCACGACATGAGCCGCCCCATCCTCATCGGGGGCGACGCCTACAGCGGCGCCCATAGCTGGCTCCGCTACAGCGCCGACCTCCACGACCTCGCCGACCCCGCGAACGACCTCATCTTCGAGGCCCACCAGTATTTCGACGCCGACCACTCCGGCCGCTACGTCGGCACCTACGACGAGGAGGGCGCCTACCCCGACGCCGGCGTGGACCGGCTCCGCCCCTTCGTCGGCTGGCTTCAACAACACGGCCTGCGCGGCTTCATCGGCGAATACGGCGTGCCCGACGACGATCCCCGCTGGCTCGTCGTCCTCGATCGGATGCTCGCCTACATGCGCGAGCACAACCTGCCCGGCACCTACTGGGCCGCCGGCCCCCGCTGGGGCGCCTACAAGCTCCGCAGCAACATCCGCCCCGCGCACGACGAGTCGCCGCAGATGCTCGCCATGCTCCCCTTCGCCAACGGCCCCGGCACCCGCTACTGGCCGCCCTTCACCTGGTATCACGACGCCGTCTCGCCCGGCCTCACCACGTCCTACGCCTACCACTACAAATCCGACTCCGCCACGTCCTCCGCCAACTTCGCCGACGCCACCGCGAAATACACCGGCAACGTCGGCATCCGCTTCGCCTACGCCATCCCGCCCGGCGGCTGGGCCGGCGGCGGCCTGCACATCGAGAGCGGCGTCAACCTCGCGGCCAACTTCGCCGCCGACCACGTGCTCACGTTTTTCGCCAAGGGCACGCCCGGCTCCTCCCTCCGCGTGTTTTTCACCACCGCCGAGGGCGCCGACAGCCTCAAGGTCGGCACCGCCGCCTACGCCACGCTCGATTCCACCTGGCGCCGCGTGCGCATCCCGCTCTCCGCCTTCGCGCACGCCGGCTTCGACGGCACCGCGCGCATCCGGCGTCTCGCCTTCGAGGGCCTCCCCCTCGACGGCGCTTCGCACACCGTGCAGCTCGACGCCTTCGTGATCGAACGGCCCGACTCCGCCCCGCCCGCCGTCACCCTCTCCCTGGCCGGCGACGTCGCCGAGGTCCCCGCCGGCGCGTCCGTCACCCTCCTCGCCTCCGCCGACGATCCCTCGGGCATCGACTACGTCGAGTTTCTCGTGGACGGCCGCCGCCACGCCATCGCCGCCGAGCCTCCGTATCAGGAAACCATTACGCTCCCGCACCCCGGCGTCTATCGTGTCGTCGCCATCGCCCACGATCGTCATGGCAACTCCGCCCGCTCCGTCGCCCGCGAGCTCACCGTTACGGACCGGCCGCCCGCCTACGCCGACTGGCTCGGGCGCCATTTCTCCGCCGCCGAACGCGCCGATCCCGCCCTCGAGGCCACGCGCTGGGGCGCCGCCGCCGATCCCGATGGCGACGGCCTCGCCAACCTCCTCGAATACGCCCTCGGCACCGCGCCGCTCGTGGCCGACGCCGGCCTCGCGCCCGTCACGCTCCACCGCGTCGGCGACGGGCTCGTCGCCCGCTACCGCCGCGCCAAGCCGCTCGATCCCGCGATCGAGGTCGTGTTGCAAGGCTCCGCCGACCTCGCGCCCGGCTCGTGGACGCCCCTTGCCGGTCCGGATACGCTCCACGCCGACCACGGCGACCACGAGTGGCGCGAGGTCGCGATCTCCGACCTCGGGGCTCGCCGCTTCGTCCGACTCTCCATCACGCTTCGTCCATGAACGCCCGCTTCCGCCTCCGCGTCTCCGATCGTGCCCGCGCCCTCGCCGACTCGCTCTCGCCCCGCCAACTGCTGCTCCAGGTCTGCGTTCCAGCGCTCGTCCACCTCGACCCCGAGAAACTCGACGGCTACGGCGGCATCTTCCTCCACGGCACCACCCAGGCCGAGCGCGACGTCCTCCTCGCGCGCCTTCGTCCGCTCTGCCCGGTGCCGCCATTCGTCGTGGCCGACATCGAGTCCGGCCCCGGCGATCTCCCGCCCGAGCTCGGCCTGGATTTCGGCACCCTCATGAGCCACGGCGTCGCCAACGACCCCGCGCTCACCGCCACGCTCGGCGACATCACCGGACGCCTCTCCGCCGCCCGCGGCTTCAACTGGTCGCTCGCCCCCTGCGTGGACCTCGCCGTCGAGCCCGACTCGCCGATGGTCGGCACCCGCAGCGCCGGCCGCGATCCCGAGCATGTCGCCCGCACCGCCTGGGCCTTCGCCTCCGGCCTGCAAAGACACGGAGTGCTCGCCACCGCCAAGCACTTCCCCGGCGACGGCTTCGGCACCCTCGACCAACACCTCACCACCGTCGTCAACCCGCTGCCGATGGACGCGTGGCGCGCCGGCCCGGGCCTCGCCTTCCAGCGCATGATCGACGCCGGCATCCGCGCCATCATGCCCGGCCACATTTCGCTACCCGCCTACGACGAGCCCGACCCCGTCCTCGGTCTCCACCCGCCCGCCACCCTCTCGCGCCGCCTCATGACCGACCTGCTCAAGGGCGAGATGGGCTTCGAGGGCCTGATCGTCTCCGACGCGGTCAACATGACCGGCTTCTGCGGCTTCATGAACTACTACGACGCCTGCGCCCGCTTCCTCGAATGCGGCGGCGACGTCGTCCTCTTCGCCAAGATCGACGAGCGCTTCCACGCCGAGATGCAGCGCTGCCTTCGCGAAGGCAAACTCACCGAAGCCACGCTCCGCGACCGCGCCGCGCGCATCATCGCGATGAAGGAGTCCATGGGTCTGCTCGACGCGCCCGCCGCCGCCTCCGCGCCCGTCGATCTTTCCGCGCTCGATCTGCCCGCCCTCGCCGCCGCCCTCGCCGCCAAATCCGTCGGCGTGCTCCGCGACCGCGCCGGCCTGCTGCCCGTGCGCATCGCGCGCGACACCCGCGTGCTCCACCTCGTGGTTTACAACGGCTACGAGCGCCACAAGCCCCTTCTCGACCAGTTCACTGCGCTCCTCCGTGAACGCAGCGAGCATGTGACCGAGTGGGTGGACCCGGGTTGCGACCGCCTTTTCCACGCCGCGCGCGACCGCGAGTTTGATCTGATCGTCTGTTCCATCGGCGGCGCCATCGAATACGGGGCCAACGTCCTCCGGCTCCACGGCCCCGTGGCGCGCAACATGATGTATGGCTGGATGCGCCTCGGCGTGCCGACCGTCTTCGTGGCCCACCACCACCCGTATTGCTGTTACGAATACGACGCCGCCATCGACTGCGCCCTGGCCTCCTTCGGCGGCGGCCGACCCGCCCTCCGCCGCCTCGTCGCCGGCCTGGTCGGCGAGGCTCCGCTCGCGCGCCTTTCCCCGTAGCAGGAGGGGCTGGTTAATCAGCCGAGCACGCGACGGAGGCTTTCGAGGTCCATCACGCTCGCGAGGCTTTCCTCTTGGACGACGGACGCGGCGAGCGCGGCCTTCTCGCGCTGCAGCAGGCGGATCTTCTCCTCGACCGTGTCCTCGGCGAGCAGGCGGTAGGCGATCACGGGCTTCGTCTGGCCGATGCGATGGATGCGATCGATGGCCTGCGCCTCGGCCGCGGGATTCCACCACGGGTCGTAGAGGAAGGCGTAGCTGGCCGCGGTGAGGTTGAGGCCGAAGCCCGCCGCCTTGAGCGAGAGCAGGAAAACCGTTTTCGAAGGATCGGTCTGAAAGGTCTCCACCAATTCGGCGCGATTCTCCGTCGCCCCGGTGAGGATGAGGTGGCCGATGCCGGCGGCGGCGAGCCGCTCGCGGATGATCTCCAGCATCTCGACGAACTGGCTGAAAACGAGCACCTGGTGCCCCTCCTCGGCGAGCTCCTCCACGCGCTCGAGCAGCGCATCGAGCTTGGCGCTGGGGAGCGCGGCGTGCGCGGGGTCGATCAAGGCCGGATGGCAACAAATCTGGCGCAGGCGGAGCAGACTCGCGAGCACGTGGAAACGCACGGCGTCGAGCGCGCTCTTCGTCTCCACGCCGAGGAGCTGGGCGCGGGCGCGCTTGAGTTCGGCGTCGTAGAGGCGGCGCTGCTCGCCCTCGAGCTCGACGATGATCTCGTCTTCGGTGCGCGCGGGCAGTTCCGGCGCGGCCTGGGCCTTGGTGCGACGCAGGAGGAAGTGCCGCACGCGACGGTGCAGGCGGGCGAGCGCGGCGGGTTCCTGCTCGGGGTATTGACGGCGGAAGGAGGGCTGGTCGCCGAGCAGGCCAGGCTGCGCGAAGGCGAAGATGCTCCAGAGATCGGACAGGCGGTTCTCGATCGGCGTGCCGGTCAACACGAGGCGGCGGCGGGCGCGCAGCGAGCGCGCGGCCACGGCGACCTGGCTCGAGGGGTTTTTGATGAACTGGCCTTCGTCGAGCACGACGGCGCCCCAGTGCTCGGCGCGAAAGCGGGCGGCGTGGAGGCGGAGCTGGGTGTAGTTGGCGACCACCACGTTTGCGGCCGCGAGGCCGGGGCGGGCGGAGGGGGCGGTGGAAAAGGCGACGATGGAGAGGCCGGGGGCGAAGCGGGCGGCCTCGGCGAGCCAGCCGTGGGTGACGCTCTTGGGGCAGACGACGAGGGCGCGGAAGGGGGCGGCGGCTTCGCCGCCGCCAGATGAAGTCGGAAGATTAAGTTTAAGGGAGGAAAGGCGGAGGAGCCAGGCGAGGGTCTGCACGGTCTTGCCGAGGCCCATGTCGTCGGCGAGCACGCCGCCGAAGCCCTGCGCGGAAAGATGGCAGAGGAAGTGGTATCCTTCGCGTTGATACGGTCGGAGCTCGGCGCGGAGGCCCTCCGGCAGGGGAGGGGGCGGCGTGGCGGCGAGGGCGCGGGCTCGGCCCTGGAGCGCGTGGCCGAGGACGTTGTCGTGCGCGAGGAGGGCCTCGGCCTCGAGGGCGAGTTGCAGGGCGTGGAGGCGGTGTGTGGCGCCGCGGCCGGCGGCCACGACGTCGTCGGTGGAGAGCCCGAGGCGATCCAGCGCGGCGGCGGTGGCGGGGTCGAGCTCGGGCGCGGCCGCCGCACGGCGCCACCCGTGGCGCGGCAAGTTCACCCATTTGCCCTTGGCCTTGAGGAGCAGCGCGATCTCCTCGGCCGAGAGAGTGGTGTCGGCGGAGCCAAGGCCGACGGAGAGATCGAACCAGTCTTGTTCGGAGTCGGGCGCGGCGGCGACGGCGACCGAGAGCCGCGTCTGGACCGGGGCGCCGAAGAGGGAGGCGAGCTCGGGCGAGAGATCCACCTCGGCCTCCGGCGGCAGCGCGGCGCGCCAGGCGATGAAGGCGTCGGGAAACCCGTCGGTGACGGGGCGGCTCCAGTGGCCGGCCCAGTTTTCCCAGATCAGGCCGAGACCGGGGAGCGCGGTGGCGACGGCGTGGGCGAGGCCGAGGTCGAACTCGTGCACGGGCTCGCCGGCGACGCGGGGCGGGGGCTCGGCGCCGGTGGCCCAGCGCCAGCCGGCGTTGCCGGTCCACACGCGCGAGCAGGGCGGGTCCTCGGAGGTCGCGTGCAGGGTGGCATGCAGCTCGCGTTCATCGCTCCCGGGGACGGGCGCCAGCCAGCAGCGCAGGCGCGGGCGGAGCGTGACGAGGCGGGTGTCGGCGACGAGGCCCGGTGGCAGGCGCAGGCCGGCGGCGCGCAGGCGGGGGCGGAGGCGCGCGTCGTCGAGCGCGGCGAGCGGGAGCGAGGCGGCCGGGAGGGGTGGCGGGCCGCGCCAGACACGGCCTTCGAAAAGGTAGAGCGGGGCGGGGTGCTCGGTGGCGAGGCGCGCGGAGGCGGCATCGCGGCCATCGGGCGTCACGAGACGGAGGGCGAGGCGATCGGGAGCGGCCTCGTCGAGACTGGCCTCGGGCGCGAGCGCGCCGGGCTCGATGGCGAAGGGCGCGCCGTCGGGCAGCACGATGGCTTCGAGCGCGGCGGGGGTGCGCAGCAACTGGCGAACGGCGGCGGGCGGGAGTTTGGCGCTGGTGTCGATGTGGCCGACGCGGAGCTCGGCGGCGAGGGCGTTGGCGAGGGCGGCGTCGGCGGGCGGCCACGCGGCGAAATCGGCGGGGCGGGCGCGGGAGAGATCCGCCAGCACGCGGCGCGGCACGGTTTTCCA
>JAUWBD010000045.1 GCA_030605125.1 Verrucomicrobiota bacterium
GACCTTCTTCGGGCGCATCCCGCGCGCCGGCGACCACTTCGACCACGCCGGCTGGCGCTTCGAGGTGATCGACATGGACCGGCACCGGATCGACAAGCTGCTGGTCGCGCGCCTGCCGGAGACGGCCGCCAGCGGCGACGACGCCGCGGTGGACGAGACGCGGGGCTGATGCCGGCCGAGGCGCGGGCGCTCACGCTAGCACTCACGCCGCGGTCGCCGGCGCCTCGACCGCCCCGCGCTCGCGGAGGGCGAGACTGCCGTCGCCCGCGGGCTCGATCTTGAAGTGGCGGGCGTGCGCCTGGCGCAGGCTGCTGCGGTGCGCGATGGTCAGGTAGGTAAGTTCGGGCAGGGCGGCGCGCAGGCGGCGGTAAAAGGCCAGCTCGGCGTCCTCGTCGATGGCCGAGGTGGCCTCGTCGAGGAAGAGCCAGGCGGGGCGGTGCAGAAACACGCGGGCGAGGGCAAGGCGTTGTTGTTCGCCGCCGGAGAGCACCTGCGCCCAGTGCGCCTCCTCGTCGAGACGCGAGGCGAAGGCGGACAGGTCCACGAGGGCGAGCGCGCGGAAAAACGACTCGTCGTCGTGCGCCTCGGCCGGCCGCGGGTAGGCGAGGGCGGCGCGCAGCGTGCCGACGGGCAGGCAGGGTTTTTGCGGCATGACCAGGCAGTCGAAGGGCTCGGGCAGGAGCACGCGGCCGCGTTCGTAGGGCCAGAGGCCGACGAGGGCGCGCAGCAAGGTGCTCTTGCCGCAGCCGGAGGGGCCGGTGATGAGCACGGAGTCGCCGGGCCGCAGCGTGAAGCTCGTCGGCGCGAGGAGCAGGCGCCCGTCGGGCCGGAAGAGCGCGAGGTCGGAGACGCGCAGCGAATCGGCGTGGGCGGGGTCGGTGCCATAGACGGCGCGTTGCGCTTCGCGCAGCCGGCGCGAGTGGGCGATGCCGCGCTGGAAGCCGTCGAGGCGCTGCGTGATCGCCCACCAATGCGCGATGGTCTCATAGACGTTGATGAAGAAGTTCAGGTGGCTTTGCACGCGGCCAAAGGCGCCCGCGAGCTGCGTGAGTTGCCCGAGCGTGATCGCGCCGGCGAAGAAGCGCGGGGCGGCGAGCAGCAGGGGCACGACCTCGGAGAGCCGGTAATAGACGGACTTGAAGGCGTTGATGTGGATACGGCGCAGCAGCGTGGCGTTGAAGTTGCCCACGATGCGCGAGAAGCTCGCGCCGAGGCGGCGCCGCTCGGCGGGCTCGCCCGCGGCGAGCGCGGTGCTCTCGCTGTTTTCGCGGATGCGCACGAGGCCGAAGCGGAAGTCGGCCTCGAGCTTTTGCATCTCGTATTGCAGCCCGATCATCGGCCGGCCCACGCGCCCCACGAGCCACATGCCGAGCAGGGAGTAGAGGATGCAGATCCACACGAGGTGGCCCGGTATGGCCGCGATCATCGCGGTGAAGGCGACGTAGCCCTCCCACACCGCCGCGACCGGCGCGGTGAGCCACTCGAGATGCCCCGGCAAAGCGGGGAAGGGGTAAACCGGCGTCGGCGAATGCGGCGCGCCCGCGGAGAGGCTCC
Organism: Verrucomicrobiota bacterium; assembly: GCA_030605125.1. Taxonomy (GTDB): domain Bacteria; phylum Verrucomicrobiota; class Verrucomicrobiia; order Opitutales; family Opitutaceae; genus IMCC26134_A. The sequence continues at coordinate 1,555 of JAUWBD010000045.1, forward strand.
AGAGGATCGCGATGAAGGACACTAGCCCCACCAGCGCGCCGAAAAGCTGCATGCCCAGATCGAGCGTGGTGAAAACGAAGGCGCGGATGTCCTCGCTGATGCGTTGGTCGGGGTTGTCGCCCTCGTGCCCGCCGAGCTGGCCGAGGTAGTGCGCGCGGTCGCCGAGCCAGTCGCGCAGGTAGCGGTCGGTCATCCAGCGCCGCCAGCGGATCTTCAGCGACGAGAAGAGGTAGTCGTCGGCCAGCCAGAAGGTGATCGAGAGAAAGATCAGTCCGATCATCACGACGCCGAGCGCGCCGAAGGCCGCGTAGTCGCCGCGCTGGATGGTCTCAAAAAAATCGCGGTTCCAAAAGTTGAGCCGCACCGCGATCCAGTTTTGCGCGAGCGTGAGCAGGATCACCGAGCCGAGCAGCAGGCGGGCGGGCCAGCGCTCCTCGGAGCGCCAGAAGGGCAGGGCGAGCGCGAGGAAGAGACGGACCTTGGAAAGCAGCGGGCCGGGACGGGGCACGGTAGCGGGGCGACGCCCGCAGCCTGCGCGCCGCGCCGCGCCGGGGCAAGGGCGGAGGCGGGGCGGGGCGCGCAGCCCGACATCGGGCGCGACGGTTCCGGCGCTCCGGCCCCGCCGAGCCTAGCACACTCACGACTTCGCCTAGGCCGGAGCCGACCCGCCCGCCGCTGCCCGCTTGCCCTCGCGGCGGCGGCGCGGTGCCCTCTCGGCTTTCCCGACCCGCCAACTGTTTCCCGTCTCCACCGTATCCATGAAGATCAACGCCACCCTCACCCCCGCCAAGCTCCAGAAGAAGATCACCCGCCTCTTCGAGCTTTCCGGCGAGAAGATCGACCTCGTCAACAAGTCCTGGGACCCCGCGCAGGGCACGCCCGTCTTCACCATCAAGGGCAAATACACCTCGCGCGGCTGGACCGAGTGGACGCAGGGCTTCCAGTTCGGCATGTCGTTTCTCCAATACGACGCCACCGGCGACGAGCGCTACCTCGCCCTCGGCCGCGAGAAGACCCTCAAATACATGGCCTCGCACGTCAGCCACGTCGGCGTGCACGACCACGGCTTCAACAACGTCTCCACCTACGGCAACCTCCGCCGCCTCATCCTCGAGGGCCGCGCCGCCGGTTCGCAGGACGAGGTCAACTACACCGAGATGGCGCTCAAGGCCTCCGGCGCCGTGCAGGCCGCGCGCTTCGTGACGACCAACGCCACCGCGCCCTGGTCGCCGGTCAAGGGCAGCCCCGGCGTCGCGCCCAGCGGCTACGTTTACTCCTTCAACGGCCCGCAGTCGCTCTTCGCCGACACCATCCGCTCCATGCGCTCGCTCGTCGTCGCGCACCAGCTCGGCCACGTGCTGATGGGCGAGGGCGACAAGCCGATCAACCTCCTCCACCGCGCGATCACCCACGCCGCGACCACCGCGCGCTTCAACGTCTTCTACGGCCAGGGTCGCGACAGCTACGACGTGCGCGGCCGCGTGGCCCACGAGTCGATCTTCAACCGCAACGACGGCCAGTTCCGCTGCCCCTCCTCGCAGCAAGGCTTCTCGCCCTTCACCACCTGGACCCGCGGCGCCGCCTGGATCATCTGCGGCTTCGCCGAGCAGCTCGAGGTCCTCGACACCGTGAAGGGCAGCGACCTCGACGCCGTCGGCGGCCGCCGCGCCGTGACCGATCTCTTCGTCGAGACCGCGCGCGCCACCTCCGACTACTACATTGACGGCTACTCCGCGCTCGACGGCGTGCCCTACTGGGATTCGGCCGCGCTCAACAGCCACAAGCTCGGCGACATCACCAAGAAGAAGGCCGACATCACCAATCCCCACGAGCCGGTGGACAGCTCCGCCGCCGCCATCGCCGCGCAGGGCTTTATCCGCCTCGGCCTCTGGCTCCAGGCCAAGGGCGACAAGAAGGCCGGCGCGCGCTACCTCCAGGCCGGCCTCACCGTGGCCGACACGCTCTTCACCGACGAGTATCTCGGCGTGAACAAGAAGCACCAGGGCCTGCTCCTGCACAGCGTCTATCACCGCCCCAACGGCTGGGACCACATCGCCCCCGGCCAAAAGGTGCCCAACGGCGAAGCCTGCATGTGGGGCGACTACCACGCGATGGAGCTCGCGCTCCTCATCCAGCGCCTCGCGCAGGGCAAGTATCTGACCTTCTTCTGAGGTCCGCACGCTCCCTTGGCATTTCCGCCCCCGGCCGCCCCCGCCGGGGGCTTTTTTGCGTCCGTTTTCCGCGCACCTTTTGCGCCCCGCCAACCGCCTCTTGGACCCTCGGGGGACCTGTCTCAAGAGGCGACTCGCGCCTTGTTTAAGCGCTGCGTTTCTTGCCGGGTCCAGAAATCGCAGTAATATCCGACAACCACAGCCGGTGGTGGGTTGACCTCGTAAAAGCCACAATCCCTTGTGGGGGCCGTTCTTTCCCGCCGTCGGCGCCGCTGGGCTTGGTCCCTGCCTCCGAGGCGCGAATTCCCCGCTCCATCCGAAGACGGTTACCACCGCCTTGGCCCCACGTCCACCACCCACCGCAGCTCCACCCCGATCCCGCCTCCCGCAATTCTCATGCATTCCTCCTCCGCCGCTTCCTCTTCGTCCGCCCTCCCGCGCCACGGCGCCCAGGTCCTCAAGCGCCACATCGCCCCCGCCGACCGCGAGGTCATCAAGCGCGACGGCACCCGCGTGCGCTACGACCAAAACAAGGTCACCCGCGCCATCGCCCTCGCCTTCCGCGAAGTCCACGCCGAGGACCCGCACGACAATCCCTACCGCGACGACATGCTGGCCTGCTTCGGGCTCGACAGCGACCGCTTCATCGAGGCCACCCAGATCGCCGGCGCCGTCTCGCAGATCCTCGAGCTCCACTACCGCAATGGCGTGCACCCCACCATCGAGCAGGTGCAGGACGCCGTGGAAAAAGCCATCGCCGCCGCCGGCCACTGGGACGTCGCCCGCGCCTACATGCTCTACCGCGAGCGCCGCGCCCTCACCCGCCTCGCCACCTATCCCGACAGCGGCCTCGCCGACTACATCGCGATGGCCAAATACTCGCGCTACCGCCCCGAGCTCGGCCGCCGCGAGGTCTTCACCGAGGGCGTGGAACGCGTCGCCGAGATGCACCAGGAGTTTTTCCGCGCCAAGGCCGACACCCGCGTGCCCGCCTCGCTCCCCGCCGCCATCGCCGCGCTCGCCGGCCAGAACGCCCCTCTTCTCGAAAAAACCCTCGGCGGCCGCGCCCTCTCCGAGGTGATTGAGCAGGTCTTCGCCGACGTCGCGGCCAAGCGCGTGCTGCCCAGCATGCGCTCCATGCAGTTCGGCGGCGAAGCGATCCTCACGAACCACAGCCGCATGTTTAACTGCAGCTTCTCCAACGTGGATCGCGTCGAGTTCTTCCGCGAATACTTCTACCTCCTCCTCAGCGGCTGCGGCGTCGGCTTCTCGGTGCAGAAGCACCACATCGCCCGCCTGCCCGCGCTGCCGAGCCGCGCCCCGCTGCACGACCTCCCCGTCTGGCACTACACCGTCGCCGACACCATCGAGGGCTGGGCCGACGCCCTCCACGCGCTCTTCACGTCCTTCTACGAGGGCAAAAAAATCGAGTTCAACTTCTCCCGCATCCGCCCGCGCGGCGCCCCGCTCCGCACCTCCGGCGGCAAGGCTCCCGGCCACCTCCCGCTCAAGCAGGCGCTCCACAAGATCGAGGGCATCCTCGAGCAGGCCGCCGGCCGCGCCCTCCGCCCGATCGAGGTTTACGACATCAACATGTTCACCGCGAAGGCTGTATTGGCGGGAGGGATACGCCGCTCCGCCACGATCTGCCTCTTCTCGCCCGACGACGAGGAGATGATGGACGCCAAGACCGGCAACTGGTTCGAGACCAACCCGCAGCGCTCCGCCTCCAACAACTCCGCCGTGCTCGCGCGCGACGGCCGCAACGCCGAGCACTTCCGCCGCCTCTTCCGCGCGCAGAAGGAGTTCGGCGAGCCCGGCTTCTTCTTCTGCGACCACCCCGAGGCCGGCTGCAACCCCTGCGCCGAGATCAACCTCCTGCCCGTGATCGACTGGGAGCTCTCCGGCGAGGAGCTCTCCAAGCTTTTCGCCTGGGGCTACAAGGGCGACCTGCCCGGCACCACCCGCCTCTCCGGCTTCCAGCACTGCAACCTCACCACGATCAACGGCCGCGCCGCGACCACGCCCGAGCGTTTCTTCGAGGCCTGCATCTCCGCCACCGTGATCGGCACGCTCCAGGCCGCCTACACCGACATGCCCTACCTCGGGCCGGTCACGCGCCTTATCAACGAGCACGACGCGCTGCTCGGCGTCTCGATCTGCGGCTTCATGGACAACCCCAACGTCCTCTTCGACCCCGAGATCCTCCGCCAGGGCGCCCACCTCTGCCGCGCCACCAACCAGCTCGTCGCGCAGACCATCGGCATCCGCCCCGCGGCCAAGTTGACCACCTGCAAACCCGAGGGCACGGCCTCGCTGCTGCTCGACGCCGCCTCGGGCATCCACCCGCACCACGCGCGGCAGTATTTCCGCCGCGTGCAGGCCAACCGCAAGGAGCCGGTCTATGCCTTCTTCAAGTCGATCAACGCGCAGATGACCGAGCCCTCGGTTTACAGCCCGCACACCGACGACGTGATCTGCTTCCCGGTCAAAGCCCCCGACGGCGCGATCCTGCGCAAGGACCTCAACGCGCTCCAATTCCTCCAGCTCGTCATGCTCGTGCAGCAGAGCTGGGTGATCCCGGGCGGCGACCCGCATTCGCGCAGCGCCAACCTGCACCACAACGTCTCCAACACCTGCACGGTCCGCGCCGACGAGTGGGATGCCGTGCAGGACTTCATCTGGGCCAACCGCGAGCTCTTCACCGGCGTCTCGCTGCTTCAGGACGCGGGCGACAAGGCCTACCCGCAGGCCCCGCGCGAAGAGGTCTCGACCGAGGCCGACATCGCGCGCTGGAACGCCCTGCGCCCGCGCCACGTGGACTACACCAAGCTCCACGAGCAAACCGACCAAACCAACCTCAAAGACATCGTCGCCTGCGCCGGCGGCGCCTGCGAGCTGGTCTGAGGCAAAGCTTTGGAGTGCGGAGTCTCGGCTCCGCTTTCGACGAGCCGCCTCGGCGGCTCGCACTCTCTCCCTCCGCGCGATTTGCGCCGAGTCGAGCCTCGGCGTCGCGGAGCGGCGTCGAGCCGCCGCACTCCAGATCAACCGACGGCGCGCGCGAAAGGCTCTTTGGGCAGCGTGTGAACGTAGGCGACGAGCTGCGTCAGCAGCTCGCCGCCGAGCGGCTTGAGGCACTGGTAAAGCGCGGGATCGCGAGTGCGCAGGGCCGGGAAGTTGCCGCTCTCGATGAAGCCGCGCGTTTCGCCGTCGAGCACGAGGGCGAGGAATACCGTGCGCAGTTCGCGGAGCTTTGTCGCGTCGGTGGCGTGCGCCGCGAGGTAGGCTTGAAGCGCGTGCTCGGCCAGCTCCTCGCGCGTCGCCACATGGTCACGCAGACCGAAGACGACTTCGAGGATCTCGCGCAAGGAGGGCGCGCGGTCGCTGCGGAAGGTGTCGGCGAGTTTCTTGAGGTTCCAGAAATCCGCCGGGCGGTCGAAGAGCAGGCGAGTGGCCAGCGTCTCGGCCTCCGGCCAGTTCTCCGCGCGGACCGCCTCGGCGAGCTCGGGGTGCTTTGAGGCGGCGTCGCGCGCGGCGTCGGCGAAACGCTGGCGATACATCTCACGGTCGATGCGCATGCCGTCGAGGCCCACGGCCTGGCGGTCGAGGTGGCGCACCTCGTCGGGCGAGGTCTCGTGGAAGCTGTCGGGGCGCGGCGGCGCGACCTCTCCGCCGTCGCCGCCCGGGCCCTCGTCGTCACCGGGCGCCGGCTTCGCGGGTTTGGGCAGCGTGAGCTTCCGGTCGTAGTCGAACTTCTCCTCGAAGAACTCGCAGTTGGCGAAGAAGTCGAAGAGCGCGAAGCCGCTCTTCTCCGCGCTCGCGCCGCTCGGGGCGTGGGCGAAGGTGTGCAGGCGCGTGCCGCGGCCCTTGATCTGGATAAAATCGGTCGGCGAAAAGATGGGGCGCGCGAGCACGACGTTGAGCAGGTCCTCGCAGTCGTAGCCGGTCGTCATCATGCCGACGGTCACGCAGACGCGGGCGCGGCTGGTGGCGTAGTCGGGGAACTCGCCAGCGCGCCAGCGCGAGCGGCCGTGCAGATTATTGTTGGCGAAATCGAGCGTCATCTGCTGCGCGCCGGGCTGGTCGCTCGTCACCTGCACCGCGAAGTCCGAGCCCGCGCCGTAAACCTCGGGCCAGCGGCGCGCGGCCTCTGCGTTGAAGAGTGTGACGAGTTTGGTGGCGTGGCGGCGGCTGACGGCGAAGCAGATGGTCTTGCCAATCTCATCCGTGAGGGGGTCGCGGAAGGCGTGGTCGAAGAAGCAGCGCACGAAGGCGCCGTTGGTCTCGGTGGAGAAGAAGCGGCGCTCGAAATCGCGGCCGGTAAAGACGAGTTCGCTCTCCTGCCCGCTGTCGTCGTCGGCCGGCACGCGCACGGAGTAGCCCTGGTCGGCGAGGAGCTTGGTCGTGATGTCGGTGCGGGCGTCGAGCGCGACGGGGTTGCAGAGGTAGGGCCTCGGCTTGGCGCGCACCGCGTCGAGCAGGCTGAAGCGGAAGGTGGGCTGGCCGTCCTCGCAGCCGAAGGTCTGGTAGGTGTCGAGCAGGAGACGGCGCTCCCAAGCGCGCGGATCGTCCTCGGCGAGTTCCTCGTCCACGCCTTTCAGATAATCGCGCGGGGTGGCGGTGAGGCCTAGCTTGGCGCCGACGAAATACTCAAAAATGGCGCGGGCGTTGCCGTTGATGGTGCGGTGGGCTTCGTCGCTGATGAGGAGCTGGAAATCGGTCGGCGCGAAGTCGCTCAGGTAGCGCCCGCGGGCGGCGAGGCTTTGCACGGTGGTGACGACGACCTGCACGGCGCGCCAGTCCTCGCGCTTTTGTTTGTAGATGACGGTCTCGATGCCGTCGGCGGCGAGGTAGTCGCGAAAGTTTTTCCACGCCTGCGTCTCGAGCTCGAGGCGGTCCACGAGGAAGAGCACGCGCGTGGCCTGGGCGGAGCGGAGGTAGAGCTTGGCGATGGCGGCGCTGAGGAGGGTCTTGCCCGTGCCGGTGGCCATCTCGAAGAGGAAGCGGTGGCGGCCGGGCCGTGCGGCTTGCTGGAGGGCGCGGACGGCGCGGAGCTGGTAGTCGCGGAGGAGGCGGATCTTTTTGTCCTTCGCCACGCGGGCGCGCTCGGCGGGGGCGTAGCCGCGCCAGGCGGAGTCCTGCGAGAGGGCGATGTAGTCCTCTTCCACTACGACGGCGGCGAGCGCGGCGGGATCGGGGCGCCAGGCGGCGGTCTTGCCGAGCTGGTCGGCGGGGAGAAAACGCGAGACGCGGGTGGGCTGGCCCTGGCGGAGGTTCCAGTAGTAGTGGGCGAGGCCGTTGCTGAGGTAGATGTGGCTGACGCCGAGGCTGAGCGCGTAGTCGCGCGCCTGCTCCTTGGCGGAGAGCGGATCGACGGATTCCTTCTTGGCCTCGACGACGGCGACGGGCCGGCCGTCGGCGCCGAGGAGCACGTAATCGACGAAGCCCTGGGGCGCGTGTTCGTAGTTGCGGCCGAGATCGAGGTTGGGCGCGAAGGCTTTTCGGGTGACGCGATGCTCGCAGACGATGGTGGCCGGCCGGCCCTGGGAGTCGGGGAGGAAGCGCCAGCCCGCCGCCTCCAGCAGCTTGTTGATCGTGATCCGGGCCTGGGCTTCGGAGGGCATGGGGTCAGAAAAGCTCCATCTGCGGAGGCGGATGAGGAAGCGGAAAGACTCCGATCACAACCCATGGATTAGGGGCGCGCTTGTGCCACTCGTAGGTGGTGCCGAGGAACAGGTGCAGATCTCGGGCGAAGAACTCCGTCTCGTAACGACGCTTCACAAGTTCCAATGCCGCGTCTTCGTCGCCGTCGGTGCTATCGAGACTCCTCCAATACAACATGCCGATTTCCCAATCGAGGATGCGCAGCTTCCGTTCTTTTCCGGCTTCATCGAGAAAGCGGTAGGAGAATTCATAGGGCACTCGGCGAGCAGGACGGAAGTCTTCGGTCTCTGCGCTGCTATCGAGAAAATCACGTTGCCGTAGCTGCTCTTCCACCGCGGCGACCTTGGCTAGCTCCTCCGCGGTCTCGGGAACTTTCTTCCACTCCAGAGAAATCATTCGAGCGGGTTTATAGGTGGCGAGCGATTGTTCATCGCGTTTTGCGGCGTCGATGAGATCGGCCATGCTCTTCGAAACCCTGCTTCGGCCCAACACCCACTCGCGGCGAGCGCGCCAGCCGTCCTCGGTGCCGATGCGATCAAGGATGGTGATGTCGTCGCGATCTACCGGGCTGAACGACTCCGGACGCTGGTCTTTTGTTCGCCGGGCGAGGGGCAGTTCGACCCAAGTCCATTTCGCGAACTGCTGGCCGCGTTCCATCAGGCGAAACGGCACCGGGTAGATCCTCACCCAACTGCCGTTTTCCCTGAAACCCGCCGTGCAGACCAACTCGACGTGGCTTTGCGACAAGGTCGGGTAAGTCTTGACCGTGATGAGGACGCGCTCGCGCGACATTGCGAAAAGAACGCAAAAGGCGTCCCTCGCCCGACGCAAGCCGCTTGGCTTAGAGGTGATGCGGAATCAATTGCTTCCCACCCTGACGTTCCAGCGCCTCGGCGACGCAGTGGCGGTGGCACTGGCAGGGCTCGGCTTCGAAGCAGGTGAGGGCCACGCGCTGGCCGTCTTTTTCGATCCAGCCCCGAATCTTGGTCAGCGCCGCGCCTTGGTGTGGCAGGCTTTCGCGCTCATACACGGCGAACAAGGCGTCGTAGTCGGCTTGCGTGACCAGTTCGCGCCGCTCCTCGGAGGCGATACCCAGCTCGGGAAGGTGCTCGTAACGGATGCCGACCCGGCCGCAGGCGTTTTTAAGGGTGGATTTGGAGAAACCGTATTTCCGGCTGAGCGGGTTGCGCCGCACGTCGCAAAGCAGGGTGACAGAATCGCGCAGCAGGGCGTTGAGGTAACCTTCGAGGCTGCGGCCCTCGTAGCCGATGGTGACGAGCCCGGGGCCTTTTGTCGCCGGGCGGGCCGCATCGACCGGAGCGCGGTCGGCGGCGCGGGGCAGAACGCGTTCCACGATCTGGCTGCGAATGGCGTAGTAGGGGTAGGCGCGATACACATCGGCGATCAACGCGTCGCCGCGGGCCGCGCCTTGGGCGGCGGCGAAACGGCGGGTGCGTTCGCCGAGGGTTTTCTCGCGTTTGGCGGCCAAGCGGCCGGTGTCTGAAAGGGTCCAGCCCTGCTCGTCATCCACGAGGAGGCCGCGTTCGATCAGGCGGCGTTTGTCGGCGTAGGAGGTGAAGGAGAAGCAGCCGAACTGGTAGGGGACGAATTCGTAGCTCGGGTCACCCGCTTCCCATTTCTGGGCGTAGAGGAAGAGCAGCTTTTGAAAATCCGTGGCCGAGACCGGCCCGCCGCCGAGGGCGTCGAGCAGGCTGAGGAGGAGGCGTTGGCGCTCAAAAAGCATCGGCAGAAACCAACTGCCTGCCTGCACTCGGACAAATCCAATTTTTAGCGGACGTTTTCCACTGAAATAAAAAGCTGTTGATTATTAGTGGGTTATTTGGATCGTCCGTTTTCTACTGAAATAAAACCGGTGGGCTAAGTCGAGCCCGGAGCGGAGCCCCAGACGCGGGCGAGGGTGCGGGCGATCTTGGCCTCGAAGGCCGGGATGAGGCCGCGCACCGCCTCCAGCCGCGCCGCCTCCGCGTCCAGCTCCGCCACGATCCGGGCTTGCTCGGGCAGGGGCGGGAGGGGGATGGGGATGGCTTCGACGATGCCTTGGTTGATCTTCGGCATATTTCCCGCCGAACCGCCGGCGCGTGCTTTCAAGAATGTCCGCACAGGCGGGCTTTGCAGCGTGTGGAGCAGGAACTTGGTCAGGACCTTCGACTCGTCGGCCTGAACGCGGATCATGAGGTCGGGGTAGATAAAATTCGTCGCGTCCAAGTCAAAGAGCGCGGCGGTGCCTACCAAATCGGCGGTGTTACCGCGTTGGAGATAGATATCGCCTTTGCGGCAGCGACACGGCGCGTCGGCAGGAATGTCTTCGTCGAGGTATTTGAACTTTGTCGAATCGAGCCGGCCGGAAGTGGTCGCGCTCAATGCGAGCACCTTTAGCTGGGTTTCGTGTGCAACAGGCTGGCCCGAATAACCGTTCTTGGGTTTCCCGAGAATCAGATCACGCAGCTCATGCACCGGCCAGTCGGGCGAGACCTCAAAGACCGGCCGGTAGGCGGCGAGGATCTGGCGGGCGCCGTCGATGACCTGCTGGTAGCTCTCGATCTCCGCCACGATCCGCCGCTGCTCCTCCAGCGGTAGAACGGGGACCGGCAACTGGGCGAAGACTTCGCGCGTGAGGTGCTTGATCGTCGTGCCCGAGAAGCGACTGGCGAGTTCGCCGTTCTGTGCGTAAACCCGCAAAATCTCCACGAAGAGCTTCGGCTCAAAGGGCATTTTGAAGCGCACGCGGTGAAGCGCCTTCTGGAACTTCATGCCCGGAACGCGGCCATCCCACACCGCGGCTCGTCCCGGTTCGCCGCCTTCGCAAACGAGCACATCACCCGCTTGGAGCCCGAAGCGCTCCATCTCATCGTCCTCGAAAAACATCTCGGACAAATCGCTCGTGTCGATGCTGCCCCAGCGGACGTTCACGTTGCGGAGGTAGGGGAGCTTGGTGCCCGCGCGGTGCTTTTCTTTGTCGAGCATCTTGCCGAGCTGAATCTCGGCGATTTCCGCCAATGGTTTGGTTTCGAAGACAGGCGAGGCGATGTCGCCACCCGTGAACCGATCACCAATCAACAGCGTGTTCGCGTCCCCCAACAGCGTCTCCCGCGACACCTTCGCCCACGGGATTTGCGACGGCGGCTGTTCGCCGAGTTCCTGTTTGAACCAGCGCGTCAGGTAGCGCTGCGCGAGCGGCAAATCGTCAGCGGCGATGGGAGTGCGTTTGTCGCCCAGATCAAAGCCGTCGTTGGCGACCTTCAGGAAGAGGACCTCGCGGGTGCGGCGGGCGAGGGCTTTGTCGAGGAAGAGCACGCTGGTTTTGACGCCGCTGTAGGGCTTGAAGACGCCCGAGGGCAGGCTGACAACGGCGACGAGACTCTCCTCGACCAGCATGCGGCGGAGGCGCACGTAGGCGGTCTGGGTGGTGGCGACGATGCCGTTGGGCACGACGATGCCGGCGCGGCCGTTTACGTCGAGGTGCTCGGCGATGTAGTCGGTGAAGAGGACCTCGGCCTTCTTGGCGGGGATGCGGAAGCGGGCGTGCGGGGTGACGCCGCCCTTGGGCGTCATGAAGGGCGGGTTGGCGAGGATGAGGTCGAAGCGCTCGGCCCAGCGGGCGTCGTTGCTGAGCGTGTCGTAGATGTGGATGTCGGGGCTGGGGAAGTGGTGGAGGAAGAGGTTCACCTTGCTGAGCTTCACCATGAGGTCGGTGATGTCGTAGCCGGTGAAGGCGGCGTGGAGGCGCTCGCGTTGGGTGTGGGAGAGGCGGTCGCCGGGAAGGGCGGACCCGGGCGTGCTGTGGGCGCGGAGGATGTGGCGGTAGGCGGAGACGAGAAAGCCGCCGGTGCCGCAGGCGGGGTCGAGAATGCGCTCGCCGGGCTGCGGATCGAGGCAGGCGACGATGAACTCGATGAGGTGGCGCGGGGTGCGAAACTGGCCGTTGTCGCCCTGCGCGCCCATGGTGGAGAGCAGGTATTCGAAGGCGTTGCCCAGCTCCTCGGAGTGGGAGTAGGCGAAGCCGTCGATCTCGGCGAGGAAGAGGGTGAGGATGCGGCCGTCCCGAAATTTTAAGAAGGCGTTGCGGAAGAGGTCGCGGAAGAGCTCGGGCAGGTGGGCGGCTTTTTTGGGGTGGCCGAGGGTTTCGAGGCCTTCGGAGAAAAGGCGCACGCGCTCGTCGGCGGAAAGGGTGGCGGGGGTGAGGGCGCGCCAGCGGTAGGGGGCGAGGGCGGCGGTAAAGAAGGAGCGGCGGCCGCCCATCGCGACGGACTCCTCGTCGAGGTCGTCCATGAACTTATAGACGAGGGCGAGGGTGATGAGCTCCACCTGGTCGGTGGGGAGGGGGAGCTTGCCGACAAGGATGTCGCGGGCGGCGTCGATGCGGCGGCGGGTCTCGGTGGTGAGCATGAACGGTCGGGCGGAGGCGGAGGGCGCGATGCGTGGAGGCGCCGAGCGAGGAGGAGGCGGTCGGAAAAGGCAAAGCCTCCCGCGCCGGTCACCGCTCCCGAGCCGGTGCGGATCTCACCTTTGGAGTGCGGAGTCTCGGCTCCGCTTTCGACGAGCCGCCTCGGCGGCTCGCCGTCCCTCCGTCGGCGATCGCGCCGAGTCGAGCCTCGGCGTCGCGGGGCGGCGTCAAGCCGCCGCACCTCCAGATCAAAGCTCCGTGCTCATCTGCTCCAACGTGCGGCCCTTCGTCTCGCGGACGAAGCGCCAGGCGCAGTAGCCGGAGAAGGCGGCGAAGGCGGCGTAGATGCCGTAGGCCCCGCCCAGGCCCAGCCCGGCGAGCAGCATCGGGAAGCTGATCGTCACCACGAAATTCGCGGCCCATTGCACCAGGCCCGCGACCGAGAGCGCGGCACCGCGTATCTGGTTGGGGAAAATCTCGCCGAGCAGCACCCACATCACCGGGCCCCACGAAATGCCGAAGCCGACGATGTAGAGATTGGCCGCCACCAAGGCCAGGGTGCCGCTGCCGGAGTCGAGGATCAGCCGGCCGTCGGCCGCGGTCTCGGCCCGGGCAAAGACCCAGGCGAGCACACCAAGAAACACCGCCATGATCGCGGAGCCGGCGAGCAGAAGCGGCTTGCGCCCGAGGCGGTCGATCAGGGCGATCGCGACGAGGGTGGCGCTGATGTTGATCACGCCGCCGATCACGTTGATCTTGAGCGCGTCGGCCTCGGAAAATCCGGCCGCGCGCCAGAGCACCTCGCCGTAGTAGAAGACGACGTTGATGCCGACGAGCTGTTGCAGGGCGGCGAGCATCACGCCGACCCACACGATGGGGTGGATGCGCCCGCGCGCCGGGTCGCGCAGATCGCGGAGGGAGGGCTTGTGGTCGCGGGCGAGGGTGCGCGCCACCGCCTCGACCTGCGCTTCGGCGCTCGCGGCGTCGCCGAGGCGGGCGAAGGCGCGGGCGGCGTCCTCGCGCCGGCCGGCCGCGACGAGGTGGCGCGGCGATTCGGGGATGGCCAGCAAGCCAAGGAAGAACGCGGCCGATGGCACGATCTCGACCCAGAACATCCATTGCCAAGCCTGGTGACCGAGCAGCCAGACGGCGCTCGCTCCCCCGGAGGCGCTTGCGATGAGGTAGTTGCTCAGAAACGCGACGAAGAGGCCGAGCACGATCGCGAGCTGTTGCAGGGTGGCGAGGCGGCCGCGGCTGGCCGGCGGCGCGATCTCGGCGATGTAGGCGGGGCAGATGATGCTCGCCGCGCCGACGGCGAGGCCGCCAATCAGCCGGTAGAGCACGAACTCGGCGGACCCGCCCGCGGCGCCCGAGCCCCAGGCGCTCAGGACAAAGAGAATCGCCGCCGCGAACAGCGTGGTGCGCCGGCCAAAGGCGTCGGCGACCCGGCCCGCGAGGAAGGCGCCGGCCGCGCAGCCGAGGAGCATGGAGGCGACGTTGAAGCCGGTGACGGCGGCGCTGGAGCCGAAGGCGACGGTGAGCGCGCCGACGGTGCCGTTGATGACCCCGCTGTCGAAGCCGAAGAGGAAGCCGCCGAGCGCGGCGACGCAGGCGGGAAGAATCACGCGGCCGGACGAGGAGCGGGGAGCGGACATGGGGCGGAGGGGTGAAGCGTCGCCCGCATCGTGCGGGTGGAGCAGTGCTTAAGGCAGCCGCCGGCTGGCCCTTGTCAAACGCACGGGCCAGCCGCGGAGCAGCGGTGGCTCGCAGCTCTCTCTTTTGCGCCGAGTCGAGCCTCGGTGTCGGAGAGCGGCGTCGAGCCGCCGCACTCCAGATCAAGCGACGCCGCGTGGGCGTCAGCCGGCGCCGAGTCGCCAGCGCGGCACGGTGAGGGCGAGGATCTCGAGGTCGAGCCAGAGGCTCCAGGTCTCGATGTAGTAGATGTCGTGCTGGATGCGGCGGGCGAGATCGGTGTCACCGCGCAGGCCGTTGACCTGGGCCCAGCCGGTCATGCCGGGCTTCACGAGGTGGCGCGGCAGGTAGTGCGGGATCTCGCCGGCGAGGCGCGCGGCGTGCACCGGACGCTCGGGCCGCGGCCCCACGAGGCTCATGTCGCCGCGCAGCACGTTCCAGAACTGGGGCAGCTCGTCCAGGTTCCAGCGGCGCATCCAGGCGCCGATGCGGAGGAGGCGGGGATCGTCGCGCGCGGTGCTTTGCGCGAGGTGATCGCTCGCGGCGGCGTCGGGCCGCATGCTGCGGAGCTTCCACATGCGGAAGGGCCGGCCGCTTGCGCCGAGTCGTTCCTGCGCGAAAAAGACCGGCGCGCCCGGCGACTCGCGACGGATGAGCGCGGCCAAGACCGCGATGAGCGGCGCGGAGCACAGGAGGCCGAGCGTGGCGCCGCCGAGGTCGAGGGCGCGTTTGAGGCCGCGGTTGAAGAGGCGGTTGATCGCGAGCTCCTCGACGCCGAGCACGGGCACGCGCCCGATGGTCTGAAGGCGCAGCCCGCTGACGAGAATCTGGAAGGAGGAGGGGATGATTTTCCAGTCCACAAAGGCGCGTTCGCAGGCGTCCACGACGGCGCGGAGCCGTTCGCGCGGCAGGTCGGTGCGGGCGGCGATGAGCACGTCGATCTCGGCGGCGCGGAGCGTGGCGGCGAGATCGGGGCCGGGCGCGAGCACGGGGATCCCGGGCGCGGGCGGCGGGTCGTCGGGGAGGGGCACCAGGCCGGCGATGACCAGGGGGTGGGCGGGGTTGGCGGAGAGCTCGGCGGCGAGGGCGCGGGCCTCCTCGGTCCAGCCGAGGAGGGCCACCCGTTGGCGGAGGTGGCGGGCGCGCGCGGGGCGGGCGAGGAAGGCGTAGGCGAGGCTGCGCCAGGCGAACATGAGCCCGAGCACGAGCACGTAGGCGAGGACGACAAACCAGCGCGAAATGGGCGGGTCGAACTTGAGGACGAGCGAGAGGCTGAGGTAGGCGGCGAGCCAGAAGGTGGTGCCCTTGATGACGAGGTTGAGCGCCTGAAATTTTCGCAGCAGAAGGCGCTCCTCGTAGAGGCCGAGCTGCGCGTAGGCGACGACCAGAAAGGCGGTGCCTAGCAGCAGCAGCGGCAGGTAGCGGGTGAAGGTGGCGTCGGGCACTTCGAGCCCGATGCTGCCGATGGGCGTGGCGTAGCGCAGCCAGTAGCCGAGCGAGAGCGCGGCGAAGGCGACCACGACGTCGCCCGCGAGGAGGGCGGCGGGATAGAGGACCTTGCGTCGGCGGGCGGCGGACATGCTTTGCTCAGTGGTCGAAGTCTGGAGCGTCGGAGACCGGGGCCTCGGGCGGGAATTCGGGCTCGGTGGGTTCGGCGGGCGCGGGCGGCTCGATAGTGGCGAGAAAGACGGCGGGATGGAGGAAACGCCGCGGCGGCAGCGCGGCGCGAAGGCCGGGCGAGAGCTCGAACTGGATCATGATGTTGGCATCCGCCGGCGGCGGCCCCACGGGGTGGCCGTAGAGCACGCCGTGGCCGGTGCGCACGCGGCGATAGGCGGAGACGGGTTCGGCGGGCGGGCCGGCATTGCGCAGCCAGGCGGCGAAGAGGCGGTGTTCGTCGCGGGCGGCGAGGTGGTCGGCGAGCAGGCGCAGGGTCTCGGCGCGGTGGGGCGCGAGCGGGAGGGCGCGCCAATGCGGCGACCAGGCGAAGGCGGGGTCGAGCAGGATCTCGGCGGCGAGCTCGGGCGCGGGCGAGGCGGGATCGCCCGAGAAAAGCTTGGCGAGGGCGAGGCCGAGGTGGCCCTGCGCCCGGGCCGGCGCGAGGGCGAGGGCGGCGGCGAAGTGGGCGCGCGCGGCGGGCGGGTCGATGTCGAGCAGCAGCCAGCCGAGGTTGTAGTGGGCGGATTCGTGGGCGGGGTTGTGCGCGAGGGCGGAGAGGAGGGGCTCGACGGCGCCGGCGGGGTCGGGCGCGGCGAGGCCGGGGAAGGGGTGGCCGGTGGCGAGGTGCGAGGCGAGCTGGTCGGCGAAAAACGGGTCGGCGGGGCGGAGCGCGTGGGCGCGGCGGAGGGCGGCGAGGTAGGGTTCGGGTTGGTCGGCCGCGGCGGCGTCGAGCGCCTCGGACCAGGCGGCGCGGGCGGCGAGATCGCGGCCGACGGGGAGCGCGACCAGCGCCAGCGCGAGCGCCGGCGCCGGAATGACGAATGCCCAATGACGAATGACGAATGGCCGGTCGCTTGTGGTGGCCTTGCCCAAGGCGGCCACCGGTAGCGCGGCGAGTAGGGCGAAGGCGGGGGTGGCGAAGGAGTGGTCGAAAAGCAGGACGACGGCGCCGCAGAGCAGCGTGGCGGCGAGGGGGATCTTGTCGGGCGAGGGCGGGTGGCGGAGCGCGCGTGTGGCGAGGGCGAAGGCGAGGAGCGCGAGGGCGAGAAGGCCGAGGCCGCCCAGGGTGGCGGCGGTTTGCGCGAAGGAGTTGTGGAGCTGGAGGTAGTTGTCGGGCTCGCCGGGGAGCTCGGCGCGCACGCGGGGAAACACGTGCGGCACCGCGCCGGGGCCCCAGCCGGTGGCGGGGCGCTCGGCGGCGAGGGCGAAGCCGCCGCGAAACATCGCCATGCGCTGGGCGTTGCTCTCGACCGAGACGTCCGACCAGCCGCCGCCAAAGGCGAACTCGCGCAGGCGCGGATTGGTGACGAGGGCGATGCCGAGCGAGGCCACGGCGATGGCGAGAAAGGTGATCACGCGGCCGCGACGCAGCAGCACCGCGCCGGCGGCGAAGATGGCGGCGAGGGCGAGGGCGAGGACGGCGCCGCGGCTGGAGGAGCTGGCGGCGAGAGCGACGGCGACGGCCGCGCCGGCGGCGTGGAGCAGGCGGGCGGCGCGGGTTTGCGCGCGGACGGCGAGGGTGGCGAGCCAGCAGGCGGCGAGGGCGAGGACGGCGCCGGTGGTGTTGGAGTGGCCGAAGGGCTCGGCGTTGCGCGGATAGGGGCCGGCGAGGGAGGGCAGTTTCGCGGCCCAGAGGAAGGCGCAGACGAAGAGGAGCGGATAGAGAAAAAGCGTGGCGAGGAGATCGGCGCGGCGCGGGTCGCGCAGGAGCGGAAGGAGCGCGTAGGGCAGGGCGAGCGCGCCGAGGAAGGGCAGGAGGTGGGGCGCGAGGGTGGCGCGCAGCGGCGAGAGCGCGGTGGCGGCGAGGCCGGAGAACGCGAGCGCGGCGAAGGCGGCGTCGAGCGCGCCGCCGAGGCGGGCGTCGGGCCGGCCGAGGGCGAGGCGGGTGGCGGCGACGAGGATCGGCAGCAGCCAGAAGGCGGCGGCGTAGAAGGCCCAGGGCCAGGTCTGGATGCGCGTGGAGGAGAGCGGCGGGAGCGTCAGGGCGAGCGCCAGTGTCAGCCCGAGCGCCGACACTGGAATGACCAACGACCAATGACCAATGATCAATGAGGGGGGCCGGCTGGAAGTCGGCGCTCCCAGGGGCGGAGAAGCGGGGGGCTGCACGTGGGTCACGCGAGGAGGCGGCGGAGATAGGCGGCGTAGCTGGATTTGCCGTGGAGGGCGATGGAGGCCTCGAGGTTGGAGCGGTCGATCCAGCCGCGGTGGTAGGCGATCTCCTCGAGGCAGGCGATCTTGAGGCCCTGGCGTTGCTCGATGACGGAGACGAACTGGGCGGCGTCGAGGAGGGAGTCGTGCGTGCCGGTGTCGAGCCAGGCGGTGCCGCGGCCGAAGGGCACCACGTGCAGGCGATCCTGCCCGAGGTAGAGGCGGTGGAGGTCGGTGATCTCGAGTTCGCCGCGGGCGGAGGGGCGGAGCGAGCGCGCGAGGGCGGGCGCCTCGGCGTCGTAGAAATAGATCCCGGGCACGGCGTAGTTGGATTTTGGATGCGCGGGCTTTTCCTCGATGGAGAGGGCGCGGCCCTCGGGCGTAAATTCGATGACGCCGTAGGCCCGGGGATCGGCGACGCGGGCGGCGAAGATGGTGGCGCCTTCGGGATTGGCGGCGGCGGCGCGGAGCTGGCGGGGGAATTCGTGGCCGTAGAAAAGGTTGTCGCCAAGGACGAGGGCGGAGCAGTCGCCGGGGCGGAGGAAGCCGGTGTCGGCGGCGATGAGGAGGGCTTGGGCGAGGCCCTCGGGGCGGGGCTGCTCCGCGAAGGCGAGGCGGACGCCGAAGCGGGAGCCGTCGCCGAGGAGCTTTTCGAAAAGCGGACGGTCGTGCGGCGTGGTGATGACGAGGATCTCGCGCAGCCCCGCCAGCAAGAGGGCGGAGAGCGGATAGTAGATCATCGGTTTGTCGTAGATCGGCAGGAGCTGCTTCGAGACCGCGGAGGTGAGCGGGTAGAGCCGGGTGCCGGAGCCGCCGGCGAGAAGAATCGCTTTGCGCTGCATGGAGGGAGGGAAGACGGAGTTTGTTAACCGCGAAGGGCGCGAAGGGGCGCGAAGGCTGATCAGGATTGAGTGAGAATAATCCGGTCCCACTCGAGTTGGCCGCGGGAGCCGAAGTTGACGAGGATGCCGACTTGGAGGCCGGTGACTTTGAGGTAGTTCAAGACCTGCGCGCGATGCTCGTCGGTCAGGGACTTCACGGCTTTCAGCTCCACGATGATTTTCTCGTAGCAGAGGAGATCGGGAGTGTAGGAGTGCCGGAGCACGACGCCGCGATGGGTGATGGTGAAGTTTCGCTGGGCGTCAAAGGGGATGCCGTGGTGAGCGAGCTCAATCTCCATGCAGTCCTGATAAACCGGCTCCGCGTAGCCGTTGCCCTTCTCGGTGTGCACAGCCATGCAGGCGCCGATGATGCGGTAAACTTCTTCTTTGTAGAGGAGCGGCTCGGGCATGGCTGATGACTTGATTCTTCGCGTTACTTCGCGTCCTTCGCGGTTCCATTTCCGAGACGGTTTAAGCTGCCTTTGCGGTCCAGCAGAGGCCGCCACCACGCTTCATTTTCCAGATACCACGCGGTCGTGCGGCGGAAGCCGGAGACGGGGTCCTGGCGGGGGCGCCAGCCGAGCTCGCGGCGGATTTTTTCCGGGTTGATCGCGTAGCGCAGATCGTGACCCGGACGGTCGGCGACAAAGGCGATCTGCTCCGCGTAGGGCCGCCCGTCGGCGCGCGGGCGGAGCTCGTCGAGCAGGCCGCAGAGCAGGCGCACGACGTCGAGGTTGCGGCGCTCGTTTTCGCCGCCGATCGCGTAGGTTTCGCCCGGGCGGCCACGCTCGGCGACGGCGAGCAGGGCCTCGACATGGTCGCCGACGTAGAGCCAGTCGCGGATGTTTTCGCCGCGGCCATAGACCGGGATCGGGTCGCCGCGCAGGGCCTTGAGGATCACGACCGGGATCAGTTTCTCCGGAAACTGGTAGGGGCCGTAGTTGTTGGAGCAGTTGGTGACGAGGACGGGCAGCCCGTAGGTGTCGGCCCAGGCGCGGGCGAAGTGGTCGCTGGCGGCCTTGCTCGCGGAGTAGGGCGAGCGGGGCGCGTAGGGCGTGGCCTCGTCAAAGGCGGGCGCGTCGGGCGCGAGGCTGCCGAAAACCTCGTCGGTGGAGACGTGGACGAAGCGGAAGCGCTCGCGGGCGGGGCCGGCGAGACGCTCAAGGTGGGCGCGGGCGGCCTGGAGGAGCGTGAAGGTGCCGACAACGTTGGTCTGGAGAAAGGAGGCCGGGCCGTCGATGGAGCGGTCCACGTGGCTCTCGGCGGCGAGGTGCAGGACGGTGTCGGGCGCGAAGTCGGCGAAGTGGCGGGCGAGCGCGGCGGCGTCGCAGATGTCGGTTTGGGAAAACCGGTAGCGCGGGTGGGCGGCGAGGTCGGCGAGCGAGGCGGGGCAGCCGGCGTAGGTGAGCGCGTCGAGGTTGAGCACCTCGTGCGGGGTGTGCTTGAGGAGGTGACGGACGAGGTTGGCGCCGATGAAGCCGCAGCCGCCGGTCACCAGGATCCTGCGCGGAGGCGCAGGATCCTGGTGAGTGGAAGGTTGAAGATTAAAATTAAGGGGGGGCATCTCGGAGAGCCGTAGGGTGTGCGGTGCGGGAGAGGCTTGGTCCTTCAACTTAAACTTCCCACTTCATCTCGCGGCGCTGGCCGCCAGGCCGCGAGCGCGGCGCGGAGGGCTTCGTGGATCGGCGCGAGGGGGATGCCGGCGGCGAGGAGCTTGGACGAATCGAGCACGCAGTTGGAGCGCGGGGTGGACGCGGCGGTGCGCATGAACTCGGCCTCGTCGGCGAAGAAGGCGAAGTCGCGGCCGGGCGCGACGGTGGCGGCGAGCAGGGCGGTGATCTCGCGCGTGGTCACGGAGCCGGGATTGGTGAAGTTGTAGAGGCCGGGCTCGGGTCGCTTTTCGGCGAAGGCCAGCGCCGCGGGGACAAACTCGGCCAGGTGCGTGAGCGAGTTGCGCGCGTCGAGCAGGCGCGGGTAGCGGAGCAGTTTGGAGAGGTAGTTGCGCGGGTGATCGAGGTGGTCGAAGGGGATGCGGATGCGCCACTGGTAAACGTCGGGGTAGGCGGCGAGGACTTCTTCGCCGAGGGCCTTGCTGCCGCTGTAGAAGGAGCAGGGGCCGGCGCGGAAGGAGAAGTTGGGCGGGTCGAGCTCGGTGAAGCCGGAGCCGTCGGGCCGGGCGCCCTGGTAGATGCAGCCGGAGGAAACGTGCCCCCAGGGGACGCGGGCGGAGGCGCAGGCCTCGGCGATGCGTCCGGGGAGGACGGCGTTGCCGAAGAGGCACTCGGCCTTTTGGTGCTCGGCGGCGTCCACGTTGGGTTTGCCGGTGTAGCCGGCGGCGTTGATCAGGAAGGTGACGCGGTCGGCGCGGAGGGCGGCGAGGAGGCGGGCGGGGTCGGCGTAGTCGAGCTCGGCGCGGCGCACGACGCGGTGGGCGATGCCGTGGCGAGTGAGATGCCGATGAAAGGCGCGGCCGATGTAGCCGGTGCCGCCGAGGAGGTAGATCATGAGGTCTGCTTTCGGAGGGTGCGGAGGGCGGGCGGGTGCGGGAAGCGGAAATTTCCACCGGCCCCGGCGGGCGGTAAATCCGCGGGGCGCCGGGTGGGGTGGGGGCGGCCGGCTTGACCGCGGGCCGGGACGGGGCGCAGCGTGGGCGGATGGAATCCACGGACCAGGCGGCGCAGCGGCACCGGCGGCGAAGGCTCGCCGTGCTGGTGCTGTGCGGCCTGGGCGCCTTGGCGGCCGGGGTAACCGCGCTGTTGTTGCCCGCGGAGACCTGGGACCGGGCCCGTGAGGGCGTGGCGGTGGGCATGGAGTGGTTGCGCGGTCTCGGCGCGGGGTGGTTCTTCATGGCTTTCGCGATTTTGCCGGCGATCGGCGCGCCGGTGTCGCCTTTTGCCTTCGGGGCGGGCTCGCTTTTCGGCCCGGTGCTCGGGCTGCCGATGGTGCTGCTGCTCTCGGGCTTGGCGATGGCGGCGAGCATGACGATCTCCTACGGGTTGGCGCGCTACATCCTGCGGCCCTGGGTGGAGCGTCTGCTCGGCTATCTCGGCTACAAGGTGCCCGAGGTGCCGCGCGGCAAGGCGGCGCTGTTCGTGTTCTTGGTGCGGATGACCCCGGGCGCGCCCTACGTTTTCCAAAGCTTTCTGCTGGGGCTGGCCGAGGTGCCCTTCCGCATCTACCTGGCCGTCTCGTGGGTGGTGGCCACGGCCAACATCTCGCTGATGATCGTCTTCGGCGACGCGTTGATGCAGGGGCGCGGGAAGGTGGCCGTGGCGGCGGTAGTGGGCGTGGTGCTGGTGGTCGTCGCGGTGCGTTTTGCGCGCAAGCGGCTGGCCGCGCGGGCGGAGGTGGGCGCCCTGCCGCCCGAGGCGGCGCTGGAGGGGCGCGGGGGCGACGGCGTATGATCGGCGGACGCGAGATCGACCTGGGCTCCGGCGGCGCGCGTGCGGAGAGCGTGAGCGAATTCACCCGCCGGGTGAAGACGCTCCTCGAGGGCGGGCTCAAGCCCGGCTGGGTGCGTGGCGAGGTATCGAATCTGCGGATACAAGCGAGCGGGCACGTGTATTTCTCGCTCAAGGACGCCGGGGCGCAGGTGCGCGCGGTGATGTTTCGCGGCGACGCCGCGCGGCAGACCGTGAAGCTGCGCGAGGGCGGGCAGGTGGTGGTCTATGGGGAGGCCTCGGTCTATGAGGCGCGCGGCGAGTATCAGCTCATCGTGCGGGCGCTGGTGGACGACGGCACGGGGCGGCTGCAACGCGAGTTCGAGGCGCTGAAGGCGCGGCTGGCGGTCGAGGGCTTGTTCGCGAAGGAGCGCAAACGCGCGCTGCCGCGCCTGCCGCGCACGGTGGGCTTCGTGACCTCGCCGACGGGCGCGGCGGTGCAGGATTTTTTGCGCATCCTGGTCCGGCGCGGCTGGCGCGGGCGCGTGGTGGTGCTGCCCGCGAAGGTGCAGGGCGAGGGGGCCGCCGCCGAGTGCGCGGCGATGGTGGCGTATGCGAACCGGCAGGGGGCGCTCGGCGGAATGACCGATGACCAATGGCCAATGACCAATGAGAACGGGGCGGGCGGGATGGACTTTGATCTTTTGGTCGTGGGGCGGGGCGGCGGTTCGCTGGAGGATTTGTGGGCGTTTAACGAGGAGGTGCTGGTGCGGGCGGTGGCGGCCTCGCGCGTGCCGGTGATCTCGGCGGTGGGGCACGAGATCGACTTCACGCTCTGCGACTTCGCGGCCGATGTGCGGGCGGAGACGCCGAGCGCGGCGGCGGAGCTGATCTCGAGCGGCTTCGTGGCCGAGACGGAGCGGCTGAGCCGCCTGGCAAAGACGCTGAACGGCGAGGCGGAGGCGGTGATGGGCGCGGCGCGCGAGCGCCTGGACGGGCTGCGAGCCCGGCTGAAGTTGCTCTCGCCCGCGGCGCAGGTGGAGCGCGGCTGGCTGCGGCTGGACGATTTGCGCAACCGGCTGGAGGCGGATCTGGCGCGCTCGACGCAGATGCGCCGGCACGCGGCGGCCTTGCTCGCGGGGCGGCTCGCGGCGGTGTCGCCGGCGCGCCGCGTGGAGGCGGAGTCGCAGCGTTTGCTGGGGCTTTGGAAGCGTTTGCAAGCGGCGAGTCCCGCCTCGGTGTTGAACCGCGGGTTCGTGATCGCGCGCGATGAGCGGGGCCGCCCGGTGACGCGGGCGGCGGCCTTGCAACCCGGCGAGCGCATCGGGCTGGAGTTTGGCGACGGGCGCGGCGTCGCGCGGGTGGAGTAAACGTTTTCGTGACGGCCCACGCGGCGATTGCGAAGGAGCGCGGGCCGCGCATCGTCGCGCGCATGTCTTTGCTTCGCGTTCGCCGTTCCGCCGCGCTGCTTGCGGCGCTGCCGCTTCTCCTCTCCCTGCCTTTCGCCGGCTGCGCGAGCCGCACCTCCTGCGCGGTGCCCGCCGGCGCGTGTGTCGGGCGCGCGACCGTCGAGCCGCTTAATCTCTCCGACGCCAAGGCGGCGGTGCACGCCTACCTCGACTCCGGGGCCTATGATCGCGAGCTCGCCGCCGCGGCCGCCGAGGCCCGTGCCTGGATCGAGCGGCGCGCCGACGCGCGGCGCCCGGGCGAGCGGCTCGCGGTCGTGCTCGATATCGACGAGACCGTGCTCTCCAACGTGGCCCACATCGTGGAACAGGATTTCGGCTACGTGCCCGCCGTCTGGGACGCGTGGGTGGATCGGGCGGAGGCGCCGGCCATCGAGCCGATGCGCGAGCTTTACGCGGCGGCGCGGGCGCGCGGGGTCGCGATCCTTTTCCTCACCGGCCGCAAGGCGCCGCGAGATCGCGCCGGCACCGTGGAAAACCTGCGTCGCGCCGGCATGGGCGAATACGAGGCGCTTCGCTTCGCCGAGGCCGGGGACGCCCATCTGCGCACCTCCGCGGCGCGCAAGGCCGCCGCGCGAGCGGCCTGGGAGGCCGAGGGCTGGACGATCATCGCCAACATCGGCGACCAGGACAGCGACCTCGCGGGAGGGCACGCGGAGCGCGCCTTCAAGTTGCCCAATCCCCTTTATCGCATCCCGTGAGCGCCGTCGCCGCGACGGAATCGGCCCCGCTCGCCTCGATCCTGCTGCCGCTCGCGAGCGGCCTGGGCTACGTCGTGGCCGTGTTGCTGGTGAAGCGCGCCTCGGCGCATGGCGTGGGGCTGTGGCGCACGGCATTCGTCTCGAATGTCGCGATGGGCCTGTGTTTCGCGCCGCTTTGGCTGCTGGGCGGCGCGGAGCTCCGGCCCGAGCTTTTTTGGCAACCGCTTCTCGGCGGCGCGTTGTTCTTCGCCGGGCAGGTTTTCACTTTCATGGCGCTGGCCGGCGACGTGTCGCTCGCGACTCCGGTGCTGGGGTTGAAGATCCTGTTCGTCGCGGTCGCCAGCTCGCTGCTGGTGGACGAGCCGGTGCGCGCCGCCTGGTGGCTCGCGGCCCTGCTCGCCACCGCCGCGATCGTGCTGCTCCAGTCCACGCCGCGAGGGCCGGTGCCGGCGCTCGCCGGGACCGCTCCGGCGGGGCAGGCGCCGGGCCGCACCATCACCTTCGCCACGCTCGCGGCGGCGAGCTTCGCGCTGACGGATGTGCTCGTGCAGCGCTTCACGCCCGCGTGGGGGGCGGGCCGTTTCCTGCCGCTCATGTTCGGCGGCCTCGCGCTGCTCTCCTTCGGGCTCGTGCCGGTGTTCTCCGCGCCCCTCCGCACCTTGCCTCCGGCCGCCTGGCGCTGGCTCGCGCCGGGCGCGATCATCCTCGCGGTGCAAGCGGCGAGCATGGCCTACACGCTCGGCACGCACGGGCGCGCGACCGCCGCCAACATCCTCTACGGCACCCGCGGGCTTTGGAGCGTGCTCGCCGTCGGCCTGCTCGGCGCCTGGCTCGGCACCGCCGGCGAGCGGCGCCTGCCGCGCGCGGTTTTTCGCCGCCGCCTGCTGGGCGCCGGCCTGCTCTGCGCGGCCGTCGTGCTCGTGCTCGATTGAGCCGCGCTCAGAATCCCGCCCACTCCTGGATGCGCTGCACGAGCTGCACGGCCCAGTTGCCGAGGTAGTAGAAAAACACCAGCCCGCCCGCGCCGACCGCGTAGCCGGCGGAGACGACCACTCCGTCGCGCTCCAGCAGTCCGCCCGCCACGAGCAGGATGAGCCAGGCCGGGAAGGTGTTGGTGAAGGGCACCGGGATGGGCAGCAGGAGCACGATCGACGCGCAGAGCATCGCCAGCGCGTGCATGCGCACCAGCACCGGCGATTCCGCCAGCCAAGACCAGCGAGGCCGCAGCACCTTTTCCATCACCCGGAGGACGCCGGCGGAAAACCGGAGCAGCTTCCCGAAAAAGCCCGGCGGGAGCCGCTTGAGCAGCAGGCTCGCGGGCAGCCAGGGCCGCTGGCCGAGCGCGAGCCGGAGCGAGATGAGCGCGATGGCCACGCCAAACGGGGTGGAGAGAAAGGGCAGGGGGATCGGCGTGGTGAAGGGCAGCGCGAGCAGCACGAGCACGAGCGTCCAGGCGCGACCTTGGAGCACGGTCACCATCTCGCCGAGGGTGAGGGGCCCCTCGGCGAAGCGCGCGTGCAAGGAAGCGACTTCCTCGGAGAGTTTTCGGGGGCGCGGCCGGTTGCGCAGCTCCGCGCGCGCGAGCCTCAGGCTCTCGCGCGTTCGCTCGCGCAGGTAGAATCGACGTCGCCGGCGCATGCCTCTTGGGAACGCTCAGACACCGCGTCGGTTCCCGTAAAGTTCTACGTGCAAACGATGCGCGTAGCGCCAGCCGCGCGCCTTGCAGGCCTCGCCGAGCCACGCGGCCCGTTCGCGCATCGTCTCCACGGTGCGCGCCTCGGGCATCACGAGGATCTTCGCCGCGGGCACCGGGCGGCCGATCTCCGCCACCGTGGCGGCGATCTCGTCGAGGTCGGCCGGCGCGGACGCGACGAACTTCAACTGGTAGCCGAAACCGGCGTCGATCCAGGCGCGCAACACGTCCGGGCGCCGCCGCGTCGCCTCGTGGCGCGCGGTCCAGCCCGCGCCCGCCGTCTCGGGCGAGGGCGTGGAGTTGGCGAGTTTGGGCGAGATCGAGGCGAGGTCGCAGGCGAGGCCGGCGGGCGGGGCGACGGTGCCGGCCGTCTCGATCGTGATGTGAAAGCCCTCCGCGCGCAGGGCCGCGGCCAGCGTGGGCAGATCGGGCGCGAGCATCGGCTCCCCGCCGGTTAGCACGACGTGGCGGCCGGGGTGCAGCTTGGCCTCGGAGACGAGCGTGGCGAAGCCGCGCTCCACGCCCTCGGGTTTCCACGAGGCGTAGGGCGTGTCGCACCAGGCGCAGCGGAGGTTGCAGCCGCTGGTGCGGATGAAAAAGGACGGCACGCCCGTCAGCTCGCCCTCGCCTTGGAGCGAGTAGAAGGTCTCGGAGATCAGCATGGGCGCGGGGCGGGCTCAGGTTTTCTCCGGCGCGGGCGGCAGCGGATCGAGGTGCTCGTAGTCGGTGGGATCGGGCAGGCCGGCGGCGAGGAAGGCCTCGCGGCGCTCGACGCAGGTGCCGCAGCGCCCGCAGTGGCGCGCGCCGCCCTTGTAGCACGACCAAGTCTTGGCGAAATCCACGCCGAGCCGGGCGCCGGCGGCGGCGATCTGGCCCTTGTCCATCGCGATGAAGGGCCGCAGCAGCCGGATGCCGGCATAGGTGCCGAGGCGCATGGCCTCGCCCATCGCGGCCATGAAGTCCTCGCGGCAATCCGGGTAGATCGCGTGGTCGCCGCCGTGCGCCGCGATCACGAGCCCCTCGGCGCCGACGCTCTCGGCGAAGCCGCAGGCGATGCTGAGGAAGACCGCGTTGCGAAACGGCACGACGGTCTGCTTCATGTTGTCGGCCGCGTAGTGTCCTTCGGGGATATCGCCGCCGGATTTCAGCAAGGCCGACGAGAAGAGCCGGTTCGCGAAATCCAGGTTCACCACCTCGTGGCGCACGCCGAGGAGCGCCGCCTGCGCCGTCGCCATGGGCAGCTCCCGCGCGGAGTGCTTCGCGCCGTAGTCGAAGGAAATCGCGGCCACGACCGTGTGCTCCCGCGCCGCGTGATGCAGCGCGGTCACGGAATCCATCCCTCCGGAGCAGAGAACGACGACCTTCATGAGCGTGGCTAGGGGGCACAGCTTTCGCGCCGCCCCGGCGGACGCAACTCCCCGCCGCCCCGTTTTCCTGCTTTCCCCCGCGCCGCCGAGCGTTTGTCTCTTCCTCCAAGGCCTCCTGATCGCACGCGCGCCCCAACGCGCCCCCGCCGCCGGGAGTCCCATCGATGCTCAAGCGCCTGCTCTCCTTTTTCACGCGATCCGACCCCGCTCCCGCCCGCTCGGACGCTCCTCCTCCCTCCGCCTCCGAGCGCGGCGACGACGCCCCCTCGCGCGGGCGCTCCCGCCGCCGCCGCCGCCGCGGCCCGCGCCCCGACCAGCCCGAGTTGCCC
The DNA here is from genome assembly GCA_030605125.1 of Verrucomicrobiota bacterium. GTDB lineage: Bacteria > Verrucomicrobiota > Verrucomicrobiia > Opitutales > Opitutaceae > IMCC26134_A. The sequence goes on from JAUWBD010000045.1 coordinate 29,111, forward strand.
CTCG